>CAYNQF010000005.1:0-57844 GCA_964399265.1 uncultured bacterium
TCACGCCATCCAGAAGCCCAGTCTTGGCTCGTACACTGCCCTGAAGCCCCGGAAAACCCATCCTGTCGGACAGCGTACCGTCGACGCCGCTCACACTCAGTGACGCCACGAACTCGTAGGATGTTTCGAACTGCCCGAGCATCGAGCGGATCACTCGCGCGAGCGTCCGGGTAGTCAGCCTGTCGTCCCGCGAGAGACCGGAGCCGTCCACGATCCTGAATGACCCGCTGTCGGCCCCGACCGAGCGCAGGTAGTCGGACAGCACCGCGGTACCACCGGCCGTCGTCCCCGGCGTCCCGTAGCGCTCGGCGGACAATGTCTTCACGAGTTGCTCGGCCGCGAAGTTGTTGCTGTACTTGCCCAGGTCCCGAATGATCAGGGACAGCGCCTTCGACCTGTGCCTGTGCACCAGCCACGCGCCCTCCGGGTAGGGCCCAAGGCGAACCGCGCCCGTCACCTCCACGCCGGCCCTCGTGAGGAAGTCGCGCATGGCCGCTCCGTAACACCCGACCGCGTCGTCCAGATTGCGGTAGTAGGTGCGGCCCGGCGCGCCGTCGGGCATCCTCCCCGTCACGGTGACGACGTTCCGCCCGTCGTCGAACGAGCGCCGCACCTCGATGGTCGAACCCCGGTTCGACGGCCCGGTCTTCGCACGGTTGCGCACGTCGACGAAACCGCAGTCCGGCGAGATCGTCACCACCGCGTCGTCGCCCTTCTCGTCGCCCGGGTAAACGTGAACGGCCACGGTGTTGAAGTTGAGCGAGAGGGCGCCCGTCCTGGCATCGTAGGCCCTGTCCCCGTCCTCCGCGTCAGGCGTGGCCGTGGCGAGCGTGTCGAACCTGGACGCATCGAGCACGATGTCACCGTCCACACGCAGGACGCCCCTCGAACGCACGCCGTCGCAGATGTTCCACATCTCCTCCGACACGAGCGAGGGGTCGCCTTCGCCCCTGACGTAGAGATTGCCGGTGAGCACCCCGTCGACGAGCTGCCCGTCCGAGCCAACATCGGTCACGAAGCGGTAATCCGTGCCGAGCGTCGACAGCGCGCAGGCGCCCGTCACGATCTTCATGTTGGACGCCGGGATCATGGGGCGGTCGGCATTTCTCTCGTAGAGCACGTTCCCGTCGAACGTCTCGATCAGGACGGAGATCGCCGTGCCCTCGAGGTCCGGCTGCGCGAGGCGCGCGCGGATGAGACTGTCCAGTGCACGGGTGTCGAGCGTCGGCCGCTCGCTGGCCGCCACCACCGTGCCCGTCTCGCCGGACGCCGAGTCCTCCGCCCGGACGGTCGCGGGAGACAGGAGACAGGCGGCGCACAGGACCACGACCACCGCGTCCGCGAGCGCACCGACACCGCTCACACGGACCGGTCGTCCACGGAAGCTCGCTCTCGGCCGGACTCTCATCATGCCACCTCCACCTCGTGTCCAGCGGGACGTGCGAGCGCGTCCGCGACGCGGCACCGGAAGTCCTCCATGTCCACCGACCGGCCCGGGCACTCCTTCATGAGGACCACCTCACCGTCCTCCACCGCGAACCCAGTTCCCTCGAGTTCTCTGTGACCGAGGACCCTGTCGGGCGAGAGGCCGAGCCTGCGGACGAGCGACGTGCACACGTCCACGGCCGCGTTGAGCTGCTCGTCGGGAGGTGGTTCGTCGCACGCTTCGTATGCCATGCAGACGCCTACGGCGCGGTCGTTCCAGGGGCCGACGTGCCACGCGCGAACGTCGTCGTCCAGACAGCGATAGGCCAGACCGTCCTCTTCCACAAAGTAGGCGTAGGCGATGGTCGGACACCCGTCCTCGGAGATGTGGTTCGGGCCAGTGTGGTAGCGCGCGGTCTCCCAGACGTTCCATCCGACCATGGCGGTGCAGTGGAGCACGACGGTATCGATCGCCGAGGGGTCCCGGCGCTGGGGCGGCCCGTTCGTGGGGAGCACTCGCGATATGTCGTGTATCCATCTCATGCGGACCCGCCAATGGCGTCGACCGCCGGCGGAAGCTCCTCGAACGTGTCTATGATACGGTCGGCACCTGAGAGTTCCCCGCGCGACGCAAAGCCCCAGGTGCAACCTATCGCGCGCGTCCCGGACCTCTCCGCCGCGTCGATGTCCGACCTGCGGTCGCCCACCATGACGCTGCGTCCCGGAGCGCAAGACAGCTCGTCCAGAATGAGGCCGATGAGCTCGCTCTTGTCCGTAGTTCCCTCGGAGCCGGCGCATCGCGCGTCGGAGAACCGGTCCCTCAATTCGAAGTAGTCCAGTATGTGGTTCATGTACCCCGTGCCCGCGTTGGTCGCGACCGCGAGCCGCCGGCCGCTGGCGGTCAGAGCGTCGAGCGCGTCCACGGCGCCGGGGAAGAGGGACCCGCGTCCGCGCGAGACCAGCTCCCTCTCCCAGTGCCACACGAGGCCGTCTATCTCCTCGTGGTACCGGGCGGGCAGACCGGGGAACACGGCAGCCGCGAACTCGCTCCTCGTTAGTCCGACACCGGACAGGATCCGGTCGTTGGAGGGACGCTCGAGACCCAGCCCGTGCCGGGCGTTCAGATCATTGACCGCCCTTTCGACGGCGCCCAGCGTGGTCGCGGTCGACGAGTACAGCGTACCATCCAGGTCGAGTATGACAAGATCGATCGAGTTCAGCGTTACCTCCCGGTAGGGTCAGGGACTCATGGCGGCCGGACCTCTCCGGAGCCGTTCATGGCCGGCCATGAAGCTCTCTATGTCGGTGAGCGTTCTCGCCCCGCCCCTGGCGCCCAACTCGGTGCACTTGAGCGCCGCGGCGGCGTTCGAGAAATCGAGTATCCGGTCCACCGGCCAGCCACGGAGCATCCCGTAGATGAACGCTCCGTGGAACGTGTCCCCCGCGCCGGTCGTGTCGACGGCTTCGACGGCGTAGGCGGGCGACGAGTAGACCCAGCCGAGCTCGGTCAGGAGGAGCGCCCCAAGCGGACCCAGGGTGACACACACGACCCTCGGCCCGCACTCCCTGATGGCCCGAAACGCGTCGTCCAGGTTGTCGAGACCGGTGAACCTCTCGGGGAACCGGCGCGACGCTATGACCACGTCGGTGTTCTCGACGACCTCCCGCGTGCCCTCCTTCACCGACTCGGCATCGAGCACGACGGGAATGCCGTTCGCGTGCGCCATCCTCGCCGCCTCTGCGGCCGCGGGCGCGTCGTGACCGTCTATGAGGAGGACTCGTCCGACGGCGACCTTCTCCGACGTGATCTCCTCCGGTCGCGTCGTGATCTCGTCGGGCCGGTGCCAGAGTATCGTCCGCGTGCCGGTGCCGCGTTCGACGATGACCATCGCGAGCTGGTTGGTCACTCCATCGACGACCACCACGTCACTCACGTCGACGCCTTCGGAGCGGATGCTCTCGAGCGAGAACGCACCCGCCTCGTCGCCTCCGACCTTCCCCACGTACTTCGTCCTGAGGCCGAGGCGCGAGCAGAGCACCATCGCGCTCGCTGCCTGCCCGCCGGGCGTACGGGCGAAGTCACTCACCCGGGGCTTCGTGTCCCTCTCGGGGAACTCGTCGACGACGCAGAGGTGATCGACGGCGTTCAGGCCGAAACCCACGACATCGTACGGGGCATAGTCGGGCATGCGGATCCGTAGGTCCATCAGACCACCTTGTGCATCCACCGCCGCTTGCGGAACCAGGTGAACGTGAGGAGCACCTCCACGCAGGACGCCGCGAACATGGCCCACCACACTCCGTGCGCACTCGTGTGAAGGACGTGTATGACGAACAGGATGAGAGGTATCTGCACCACCCACTCCACCACGAGGGCGATGACGGTGGGCGGCCAGGTGTTCCCCGA
Organism: uncultured bacterium; assembly: GCA_964399265.1. Lineage (GTDB taxonomy): Bacteria > Joyebacterota > Joyebacteria > Joyebacterales > Joyebacteraceae > WJLY01. Next base: position 3,833 of record CAYNQF010000005.1, read on the forward strand.
CCCCCAGAAGGCCGATGACATCGTGATGTGCATCGCTATCCAGACCTGCGCGAACGCGAACAGCCTGACCAGCAACACGCCGCTCGCCATCACATCCGGGTCCTGCGAGAAGAAGCCCAGTATGTGGCGGGCGAAGACGAACTCCACCACGCCGAGGACGCCCGTCAGGACCATCACGAGGAGCGTCGCCTTGACGACGGCGTCGTACGCTCTTTCCTTCTTCTTCGCGCCGAGGTTCTGTCCGACGATGGCGCTGGCGCCGAGTTCGAGCCCGACTCCGAACAGTATGCCCAGCTCCATGATCCGCACCGAGAGCCCGTAGGCGGCCACCACCACGGTGCCGAAGGACGCGACCAGCGTGGTCACCAGCCAGTGCGAGACGCTCCGCATGACGCCGTTGATCCCGGCCGGCCCGCCGATGCCGAGGATAGACATCATTGTCGATAGTCTCGGGCGGAACTTCGAGACGACGTTGACCCTTATGTTTGCTCGTCCCGAGGCGAGCACGACGAGACCGACAAGAACGGCCACGGCCGCGGAGATGACGGTGGCCAGGGCCGCTCCGCGAACGCCCATGTCGAACACGAAGATGAACAGCGGATCGAGTCCGACGTTGAGTCCCGTCGACAGGAGCATGATGTACATCGCCTTCGGGGCGTCCCCCACGCCTCGAAGCGCCGTGTAGATCGTATACGACGTGAACATGAACGGGAGGCCGTAGAAGTATATGTTTGCGTAGTCGGCCGCCAGCGAGTGCGTCAGCGGCTCCGCCTTCATGAGGGAGAGCAGATGAGGCGTCACGAGAAGCCCTATCGCCCCCATGAGCACGGCCATGAGGACCTTCAGGAGCACCGTCTGGCGGATGACGTCCTTCGTGGCCGCGTAGTCGCGCTCTCCGAACCTGCGCGACACGAGAGCGACGGAACCGGTCCCGACGATCTGGTTGGCGGAGCCCAGGACCCAGGCGATCGCGCCGAAGAGAGTGATCGCGGCGACGGGAGCGGTGCCGAGCCGCCCCACCCAGTAGATGTCGGTCAGGCCGTAGATGGTCATCGCGCCGAACCCGATCATCGACGGGATGCCCATGTAGAGAACGCTCCTGAGAACGTTCCCCTCTGTGATGTCAACCTTCGGCCTGGATCCCTCGGCCTCGCCGGGGCGTCCCTCCGCCCCGCCGACGTAGCCGCTGTCGTCTACAGTGACGACCTCGGGCACGTCCTCCGAGCGACCGGCATCGTTGCGGTCGGCCACGGCTGCTCCATGACACTGTGCGACGCGCGCCGCCGGCGGCCGGCGGCACTCGTGCCTCGAAACCTCAATGGTAGTATCACGGGTGGCGCAACTCAACAGCGACGGTGGGTCCCGCCCGTCAGGCCGCCCCCGCCGGGAGGACGCCCGCGGCACGGGTCTCCCCTGACAGGACACGTACGGCTGCCGTCTGCATCGCGGGAGACCCGTCGTAACAGCAGAGGAGCCTGCCCGCCGTGGCGAAGGAGTCGAGCAGGCGAGGCCCGGCGAAGACGACCGCCGCGCTCCGCGGGGCCACGTCCATCGCCCCGCGCGCCCAGCCCTCCAGTTCCCCGCCGAAACCGGCTCTGCCCTTCCACGCGGAGGGATAGTCGAAGACGAAGAGCGCCAGCGCGCCGGCGGTCGAGGCGCGCGCCGCGAGCACCGAGAGTTCCTCGCGCCCGGTGCGTTCGGACACGATGTTCAGTGACCGACCTCCGGGAAGTCCGCCGGCCCAAGAGCGCAGCACCTCGAGATCGGGAGGTCGCTCGGCATCGACCAGGGCCGCGAGGACGGCGTCTCCGGAGACGAGATCGGAGACCCCCGCCGCGCGTCCCGGCGTATCGAGGACGGAGGTGACCGCTCCCCCCGCTGCCTCGGCCGCCAGACGCGCGTGGCTCGCAGCCATCTCGTCGGGGAGTTCATCGCCCCGCGCTGCGGCGCCCGCGCGTGCAGACTCCGACCGGGCCGAGCATCCGGATTCGAGCCACGAGAGCAGGTCGTCTATGCGGCCGAGAGAGCGTTCGACACGAGCAAGAGAGATTCGGCCCGAGATCACGGCATCGTGAACACCGTCGATCGCCCGCTCAACGTCTTCCGGCATGAGAACGACGTCGGCCCCTCCGAGTAGTGCCATCACCGCGGCCTCCTCGGGGCCGTAGTGCTTCGCGACGCCTCCCATCAGCATCGCGTCCGTGATGACGACGCCTCGAAACCCCAGCTCTCCTCGCAGCAGTTCTTCGCCCACTTCCGGAGAGAGCGTCGCGGGTCTCTCGTCCCCGGTGAGCGCCGGGAACGCAAGATGTCCGGTCATGATCATGCGAACGCCGGCGTCGACGGCCGCCCTGAACGGCACAAGCTCGCGCCGCTCAAGCGTGTCGCGGTCCACAGACAGGACCGGGAGGTCGATGTGCGAGTCGACCGACGTGTCGCCGTGACCCGGGAAGTGCTTCGCGGTCGCCGCGACGCCTTCGGACTGAAGCCCGGCCACGGCCGCCTCGACCATGGATGCGGAAAGGCCGGGGGCAGCGCCGTAGGAGCGGACGCCTATGATGGGATTCGCGGGGTCGGTCGCGAGGTCGGCAACGGGTGTGAACACCACGTTGACGCCCACCAACGCGGCCTCGGCTCCTATCGCCTTTCCTACTCGGCCCGCGAGCGAGTCGTGGACGTGATGAAGCTCATCGTTCTCTCGCCTGGACACCGGCTCGGGACCCGCCATCGCGGCCGTGCCGCCGCAGCTCTTCGCCCGTCCCATCTCGGCGGCGGCTATCGCCATCTGCGACGGGAAAATCGTCCCTCCCCGCATCTGCTGGCCCAGACCCTGCTCGAGATCGGAGGCCACGAGGAGCGGACGCCCGGCCGCGGCGCGCATCTCCTCGTTGAAGACACGCGAGCGTCCGACGTGCCCTCCGAACACGCAGTATCCGTTCACGCCGGTCGACGCCACCTCCCGCTCCACGCGGGAACGCTCGGCGTGTGCGTCGTCCCAGACCCGGTCTGAGTAGTGGGTCATGAACAGCCTGGCGATGTCGCGTCTGTCGAGCAAACGTACCTCCGGACGAGCGGACCGGCGCGGTGATGCACTCGCGGCCCGGCCGGTTGCAGGCGCGCGCTCCTCGGGTGGGCTATAGGCCGGGCGAGATCTTGCCCAGCACGACGGGGCGCGACGCGCCCGTGGCAGCCGTCACGTTGCCGGCCACGCCCATGACGGTCTCGCACGCGAGCACGGCGAACCCGACGGCTTCCTTGGCGTCGGGGTCCATTCCGAGACGCTCGAGTCCGAAGACGGGCACCGGCGCGAACGAGTCCTCAAGGGCCTTCATGATGGCCGCGTTGTGGAGGCCTCCCCCGCTCACGACGACCTCCGATACGTCGCGCGCGAAGCGAGACACCGACTCGCGCACCGCCCTCGCCGTCACCAGGGCGGCGGTCGCGAGCAGGTCGCGGAGCGCGGGCTCGTCCAGTTCCTCTATCTCGGGGGTCCCGCACGTCAGGTCTGACAGCCGCCGAGCCGCCTCCGCACCAAAGGTCTCCTTGCCCGTCGACTTCGGCGGCTCAAGCGCGAAGTATGGATGCTCAAGGAACGCCGCGGCTGCTTCGTGCGACGCCGAGCCGGACGCCGCGAGCTCACCTCCACGGTCGAAGCGGCGGCGGCCCGCCGTGGCGATGTGCACGATCTCATCGGAGAGCGCGTTGCCGGGGCCGGTGTCGAAGGCGACGATGGCGGACGCGTCGGCGGCGAGCCGAGTGACGTTCGCGATGCCTCCGACGTTCAGCATCAGCCTGACGGCGTCGGCCTTGCGAAAGAGGAGCCAGTCGACCATCGGTATGAGGGGCGCGCCGGAGCCGCCTGCCGCCACGTCGGCAGTCCTGAAGTCGGACACGGTAAGCACGCCGGTCTCGAGGGCGATGACGTCCGCCTCGCCCACCTGGAGCGTGACGCCGGGACGTCCGGACGCGGGCGGGTCGTGAAAGACGGTCTGGCCGTGCGAGCCTATCAGATGGACATCGGAAGGCCCGCAGCCGGCGGCGGACATCACGCGGAGCGCAGCGCCGGCAAAGGCGTCACCCAGCTCGAAGTTCAGCCTGGCGAGTTCCGCCGCGGTCGCCCAGGACGCGCGGGCTATTCTGTCACTCAACCCAGGGCCGAACGGCACGCACTCGAAGCGGACCACTTCGGCCTTGAGCGTGCTTCCGCTGCCCGTCACGTCCACGAGTGCGGCGTCGACGCCGTCGTGCGACGTGCCCGACATGAGACCGACCACCCGCTTGGTCGGCCTCTCGGCTATCGAGGCCAGCCTGTCGACCAGCCTGCCGGCGTTCGCAGAAGCCAAGTCGATCCCTCCACTCCCCCGTCACTCCATGAACGTCCTGGTCCCGGAGTCGTCGCGCGAGGCCCAGCTCATCGCCTCGGTCGTGAACCCGAATGAGCTCAGACCGTTCTCCTCGACGCCCACGATCCCGAATCCGACGCCATACGTCCTTCCGATGTCGATGACGTTCTCCAGAGCCTCGCGAATACCTATGTCGGCGACGGCGTCGGCGGCGACCTTGGCCAGCACGTATCTCATGATCTCTTCGCCGTGTCCCGTGGCCGACACGGCGCCGTGAGGCGTCGCGTACGTCCCAGCCCCTATCACGGCGGCGTCCCCGACACGACCCGGAAGTTTGGTCATCATGCCGCCCGTCGAAGTTCCGGCCGCGAGCAGGCCTTCCGCGTCGGCGGCCGCGGCCCCGACGGTCCCTATCCCCATCTCCTCCGCGACGCCGAGCACCTTCGGCATGAACCTGATCTCCCTGCCGTTGCGGATATCGTCGAGGCACTTCTCGTGCAGCGCGATCTTGCGCTCGGTCCGCAGGTCGGCGAACGGCAGTCCCATCCGGCGCGCGAACTCGTCGGCGCCCTCCCCGGCAAGGAGAACGTGGTCGGTGCGGTCCATCACCAGTCTGGCCGCCACGATCGGGTTCTGTGCGGCCTTGAGCGCTGCGACCGCGCCGCAGGACCGGTCGGAGAGCATGATAGAGGCGTCACACTCGACCTCGCCCTTGAGATTGAGCGAGGAACCGAGGCCGGCGTTGAAGATGGGGTCGTCCTCCATGACCACGATGGAGGCCACCACCGCGTCCGCCGCCGAGCCGCCGGCCTCGAGGACCGACCAGGCGGCATCCACGGCGGCGAGCAACCCGCGCTCGTGGTCCTTGCCGGGTTCGTATGCGCCGGCGCCGCCCTGTACGATGATAGATGGCAATCCCGTCTCTCCTTCCGCCACCTGAATCCACCCGGCCGCGCGCTTCGCCACCCCGCCGGTGGTCGAGCAGGACGTCCGCATCAGCCCCACCGCCGGTTGTCAAACGAGACGGCCGCGTCGGCCCCGACCCCGGAGATCAGGCGGGACGTCCGCGTCAGCCCCGACCTTCCCCGCCGGCGCGCGCCAGCGCCTCGCGGACCATGCCGCCCGCTTCCTCGAGCGCGGCGACGGCCTCGTCGCGGCCCAGGCCCGTCCTCTGCATCACTATGGCGACCTTGACCGAGCCCCCGGCCCTCCCTATCGCGTCGACGGCCTCGTCGTGGCCGACGCCGGTCGCAGCCATCACTATGCGGCACGCCCGGTCGCGGAGCTTGTCGCACGTCGCGGTCAGGTCGACCATCAGGTTGCCGTAGGTCTTTCCCAGGAGAACCATCGATGAGGTGGTGATCGTGTTCAGCACGAGCTTGGTCGCCGTTCCCGCCTTCATCCTCGTGGAGCCCGTCACGACCTCCGGACCCACCAGCGGCGAGATGATGACGTCGACCTCGAACGGGAGCCCCGGATCCGGTACGCAGCACAGGAACACGGTCCCCGCGCCCACGGACCGGGCGGCGTCGAGAGCGCCCACAACGTAGGGAGTTATACCGCTCGTCGCTATGCCGACGACCGTGTCGTCGGCGCTGACGCCTGCGGCGTGCACGGCGTCGGCACCGTCTTCTGCCAGGTCCTCGGCCCCCTCCTGCGCCCGCACCAGCGCCTCGCGTCCTCCCGCGATGATGCCCACGACCATTCCGGGATCGGTGCTGAACGTCGGCGGACACTCGGCGGCGTCGAGCACGCCCAGTCGCCCGCTCGTGCCCGCGCCGACGTAGACAAGCCTGCCTCCCCGCCTGAAGCGCTCCACCACGAGTTCGACCGCCCTCGCGATGTTCTCTCGCTCGCCTGCGACGGCCCGCGGGACGTTGTGGTCCTCCGAGTTCATGAGGTCCACGAGTTCGATGGGACTCATCGCATCGATCGACTCGGAACGCGGGTTGCGGGCCTCGGTGAGCAGCGATCCCGCCCTCGACATGTCCCGAGCGGGCGCCTTCCAGAAGGCGCCGTCACCCGCGGACCTCCCACGGTCTCGCTCAGGCGACACCGGCGGCTCCTTCCTGCCCGGTCGAGGCCGCTCTGTTCGCGTCCCGGGCGTCACCCTTGAGCGTCTCGTACGCCAGCGTCCACACGGAATACGCGTAGGTGTTGTACGCGCCTGAGGCGAGGATGAGGAAGATCACGCCAACCGGTATGCCCAGAGCCAGTCCGAGGACCAGATCGTTGATGCCGATCAGAACGAACGGTATCGCCAGGACGAGGAGCACGATGAGCATCCCGAGACCGTAGATGAGGCTCGACAACAGCATCACCAGCCAGACCACGAACGACTTACTGAGATGCGCCCGAGTGAGCTCCCAGCCCGCCCTGAGCGCGTCGAACACCTGGGCGCCCTGCAGCACGATCTCTCTCTCAGCGTACGTGACCGTGAAGGTGAGGAGGAAGATGAATGCGACGTAGGGCAGGAAGAGCACGGCGCCGATCAAGACGGCGATGACCATGCCCGGAGCGCCGCCCAGCACCGACAGCACGATAGGGATCGCGCACAGCGCCGTGACGACGATGAAGGTGAGTATCGCGAGCACCGTGACTCCGAGCAACCGCCAGAACGCCCCAAGGCCTGCGCGCCAGGTCTGCGAGAACGAGATCGTCTGACCGCGGTCGGCCGAGGACGTGCTCCTGATGAGCCCCCCGGTGCAGATGACGTTCATCACGAACAGGCCGAGCGCGAGTATGACGGCCGCCATGATGACCAGCACGAGGATCATGGGGTTGTTCACGAAGAAGTCACGCATCCAGCTCGGCGCTTCCTGGCTCCAGCGGCCGCCGCCGTTGCCCCCACTTGAGGCCGCGAAGAACCCGAAGAACCACAGGAACTTGTAGTTCCACGCGGTCCTGATCGACCGGGACACCAGGCCCCAGTAGTCAATGCGCAGCGCATCGGTCATCGTTTCTCCCTCGTCTGTCGGCGCACGGGGGCGGCGGACGTCCGCCTTCTACGCCGCGTACACCGCATAGAGCCCCAAGAGGTACAGCGGCACCATCAGCATGCCCGCCGCCTTGCCGGCCCCGGGCGACCTGGCCCATCGCAGAGCCAGAAGAGCGATCGCCGTGAGCACCAACGCCGTGGCCACGTTGATGAGGTTCACGCTTGCCAGTTTCGACCACGCGGACGCTCCAGTGGTTCGCCCGATGGCCATGAGCGGCGCGCCCACGGCGAAGACGAGCAGATTGAAGCTGTTGCTGCCGACGAGTGTACCCATCGCAATGTCGGGGGAGCGAGCGGTCCTAAGGGCCGACCACGCCACGGTCACCTCGGGCAGCGAGGTGGCCACGGCGACCAGAATGGTGCCAACGAAGGTCTCCCCAAGCACGAGGGTGCCGCTCCCGACGGCGAACGTGTGGAGTGCGATGCGTTTGGCCGCCCACGACAGTGCGACGCCGGAGACGACCACCACCAGCGAGAGTGCTGCGAATGCCGCAAGCTCGCCCGACACGCGCTCGCGCGACCCGTCCGCGCGCCGTGCCGGCTTCTCCTCCGCGCCACCGCCGCCCATGCTAGATTCGGCTATGAAGAGGAGGACTATGGGCAGCGAGAATAGCAGAGAGGGGAGCGCCCCCTGCATGCGCGGACCATACATGACGCCGAGCCCGGCCAGGCAGGTCGACACGAACAGCAGGAGGCCGGTCCTCGCGTATCGCCGGGAGTCGGACCCCGTGAATATCTCGCCGCCGAACGCGAGCGCCAGGGCTCCCGCGGCGGCGAGATTGAAATTGTTGCTGCCGAGCACGTTTCCGAACGCCAGGTCGGCCGCCTCGAGACGCATGGCCGACAACGTCACCGCAAGCTCGGGAAGCGACGTCACGACGGCGAGCACGAACAGTCCGACCGCCGTCTCATCTATCCCGACCTTCGAGGCGATCGACCTGCCCAGGACGGGCAGTCTGGCGCCCGCGAGCATGATCGCGGCGGCGCCGGCGCAGAAGACCGTGAACCAGATTGGCGCGAGGTCCGGCAAACTCAAGAACACCCCCTACACAAGGGCACGAATCCCTCACGGAGTATAGGGAGACGCCCAATCGAGTGTCAACGGAAAGGGAGAGGCCCCGGCGCGTGGCCGGGGCCTCTCCTTCTCACGTGTTGGGCGGCCGCCGGGCCTCGCTCCGGCTCGGCGGCCACGGGATCCGGGCGCGGGCCGGCGTCCCGGGGCCGCGCGCGGGCTCCTCATCCCTACCTGAAGAGGGCCTTCACGACACTCCAGCTCGCCGGCTCGACTGGCGCACCGACGTTCGGTGCGCCCGGCGTCGGAGGAAGGCCGGTCGAAGGAGGTGAGAGCGGGTTGAGTTCGTCGAAGACGACCCACTCGAGACCTCCGTCCGGAAGCCTCCCGTACGACCTATCGTCCGCGACGTCTGCGGTTGCGTACTCCAGCTGGTCGACCACCGTAGTAAGGTCTGAGTTGACGAGCGTGACCGTGTCACCGCTGTTGTTCAGTGACAGCCCCTGCCTGGCGTAGCCGTTGGCGTCCTCCCAAGCGTAGGCCTCGTTGCCGTAGACGACGAGCATGTTGCCAGGCTGTATCGTGCCGGTGAACCCGAACCTCCAGCTGGAATCGGAGACAGCGTCGCGCAGCCTCCATCCCGTGATGTCCACGGGCTCAAGCCCCGCGTTGTAGATCTCGACCCACTCGTCGTGCACCGCGTTGTAGACGTCGTCTCCGTCGGAGGGAGACCAGTCACTGGCGGGATCTGCCATCACCTCGTTCAGCACGACCTGAGCCATGCACGGCTGTGCTGACGCGACCAGAACGCACACGAACGCAAGCGCGAGGACGACTCGCAACATCATCGCGACACCTCCTGTCCGACAGGGGTACTGAGCGTGCGGTCATCGATCCAGGGGTGTCCACGGGGTTCACGAAACGAGGAGAGCAGACCCTCGACGAGCACGATGCGTGCCGCGAACGTCGGCATCGGAGAACACATGTACGGATCCCGCCGCGGAAGCCCCGCGACTGGGTCCCGCAAGCGACGCGGCGGGACCCAGAGGGGCCCCGCCGCGTGTCAATCTCGGGTTGACAGGAAGTCTCGGAGAGCGACCACTGCGCTCCTTCGAGCCTCCCTCCCCGCTTACTTCAGGAGAACCATCTTCTTGCTCGTCTCCTTCTCACCGGCCGTGAGGCGGTAGAAGTAGACGCCGCTCGCCACCTTCTCGCCGCTGTCGGAGCAACCGTTCCACTCCACGGCGTACGGGCCGGCGGGCAGGCTCCTGTCGACCAGCGTCGCCACCCTGCGACCGGCCACGTCGTAGACGCTCAGCGTCACGTCGGCGGACTCGGGCAGGTTGAAGGCGATCTGTGTCTTCGGGTTGAACGGGTTGGGCGTGTTCTGCGCAAGCCCGAACCTAGCGATCGTGCCGTCGGGGATATCGGTCGGGTTGACCGCTATGTCCTCGTTCCCGCGAGGCTCGATCCTGTACAAGCCGTACACGAACGCAACCAGACCCTTCACGTAGACATTGTCGCCGTTCGTCGGCACGTAGTCGTAACCGGCGTAGTCACCGACGCGGCACGTGTCCGTCACGGTCCCGTTGCTGATCATCCACTCGCCGAAGCCGAGGTCATCCTCGATGACCGTGCAGTCTTCCGCATGGACGTAGACGCTCTCGTACTTCTCGCCGGAGATCACGTTCTGAAGCTCGGCGGTCGAGATCGACGTGGGCGATATCGCCTCACGCGCCGGCGGAGTCGCCAGCTGCGCGCAGTCGGAGAAATGCAGCGCGAGCTGGGTCTGACCGAAGTACTCCTGGACCTCACCGCAGCAGACGACGTAGTCGCCGCGGTTGAAGGTCACCGTTGCACTGCGGTCGTAGACCAGTATGCCGTTCCACGGTCCGTCGTCATCGGCGATGTAGAACTGGTGGTTGCCGAAAATGCCGGGCTCTGCCGTCACGTAGCCCTCGACGTTGACCGCGAGGGTGTCCATGACCGACGTGTCGAGGTCCGGACCGACCGCCTGAACGTTCGCGATGCTCTCGATGCCCACGTAGAAGCTGTAGCTCCCGACCGAGGGCTGCCTGGCGTCCATCGCCGGCGTGCTGTTGTCGAGGCACTGCACGTAGTAGTAGACGCGGTTCCCGTTCGAGAACGGGCCTATCGTCGCCGCCCAGGTCTCCTGCACGTCGCGGGCGACCTGAGACATCGGCACGGTCGTGAACGGACCGGCGGGGCTGAGCGCGTAGCTAAGGGACGCCGACGCGATGTCGCCGTCGTCGCTGCACACCGCGCTGACCGTCACCTGGTTACCGCCCATCGGCGGGATCGGCGCATAGCGCACCGTGCTGATGATCGGCGGGCCGACGATGTCCTCGTCGTACCTGGGCTCGATCTTGAACTCATCGAAGCTGTACATGAAGATGCCGCGCACCTTCGAGAGCTGATCGCCCACCTGGGCCTGATAGGAGTAGTACCCGTAGTCGTCGACGTAGGCATCGACGGCCGACGAATCCTGGATGTGCCACTGGCCGTAGGAGTCCGGAGCAAGCGTCACCGTGGCGTCGGTGACCTCCACGAGCTGGCTCTCGAACTTCTCACCGTCGGCGGAAGCGACCGAGAGCTGAGCGGTCGTGGCGGACGCATAACCGTAGTTCGGGTTGCCGTGCGAGTGAACGACGAGGGCACCCGCGAAGTGCAGCTGCACCTCCGTCATGCCGTAGTACTCGCTCACAGTTCCGCAGACGGTCACATCGTCGCCTTCCACGATGTCGCCCGTGTAGCTCGACGCGTAGACCTGAATGCCCTGGTACCATCCGTTGCCCTCGTGCATCCAGAAGCTGGCCGACGAGAAGATGTCGTTGCCGGCCGTCACGATGCCGCGGATGTTGACCGGCTGACCGACGAGGGTCGAAGCGTCCGGGGCATCCTGGATCTCGGCGATCGTGATGTAGCCCACGCGGAACGAGTACGGATCATCCATACCCTCCGCCGGGTAGTTGATGCCTGCAGCCTGATCGTCCACCGCTCTCACGTAGTAGTCGACGACCGCGCCGTCGTAGATGTCGGCCATCGGGATGGTCCCCGTGTAGTCGTCGCCGACACCGGAAGCCATCACGCTCTGCCAGCCGGCGCCGTCGACGTTGTAGTAGACCATGACCGAATCGATGGCGCTGTTGTCGGTGACGGTGGCGCTGATGTCCACGTCGCTCGTCTCGACCGGAGGTATCGGCGAGTAGACGACGTTGGCGATCCACGGAGGAGTGTTCTCGGAGTTCACCGCGCCCGGCGTCGGAACCTGCATCGCCCAATCGACGTTGCTGTTGTCGGTGTCGGTGCTCGAGGTGTCGCGCCCCAGCGTGTTGCCCAGATACGGGATGCCGACGAACGCGTTGTCGTCGGAACCGTCATCCCCCGGGCACGGATCGGTGGTGCAGAGAGTCGAGTTCTTGTACTCCACCAGGTCGACGAGGGTGATGAACGTGGCGGAGGTGTAGAGGTAGACCACGTCGGACTGGTTGTAGGACCCGCCGCAGCTCTTGCCGTAGCCGTTGCCGCCGACGAGGCCTATCTCATCACTGTAGTTGGTCGCCGGGTCGTCGTTGGCGAGGAGCATGTTCGGAACGCCCGCGTAGTCCACGTCAGCGAAGAACGTCGGGTCGAACAGCTCGAAATCGGGATCGAACCCAAGAATGTCGTAGAAACCGTCATCGCCGTCATGTGCGTCCTTCGCAACCACGACGTACCCGTCGGCGTCGATCGTCGTCCCCGCCGGGAAGTACCAGACGTCCTCGCCGCCGCAGATGCCGTCGTACTCGGTCCCGGTGAGGACCCATCCGCTGATGTCGATCGCGCTGGCCGTCGGGTTGTAGAGTTCTATGAACTCCGCTCCGTCGTAGGTGCCGGGCGGGTTGGCATAGATCTCGTTGATCACCACGTTGGTGCCGGATGGATTGGCCATAGCCGTCCCGAAGGCCAACACGAGAACGGCCGCGACCAGGAACATGATCCGGTTCATTGCCCCTCCTCCTTGCTGTCCGGTACACGAGTTGTTCCGCAGGTCAATTGCGCTCCCCCACAACCGTGTTCCCAGGCTTCCCTTGACTCATCCTATACACATCCGCTGCACAGATAGACACCAACACGACCCGTCAGAGGCCCACGTGTCCCCTGCGATTGCGGCTTGTTCTCCATCGCCTCCATTATATCATAGTCAATCGGGCTTGTCCAGCTTTCATGGAGGAGCCCCGGGCAGACGTTGTCCCCGGGGCTCGTACTCAAATGAACGGCGCTCGGGCCGCTCGTTGCCGAAATCGCGTCACCTCGCGGGACCACAGGGCGGTCCGGACACGCCCTGTCTCGTCCTACTCGTACGTGCCGGTCTCGGGTATCACATCGGGAGCCTTCAGGGGCTCCATCCCCTCCATCGCCTCCGCCAGCGCCGGTGACAACTTCGATTCGTCGTTCCTCTGCCACCTGCCGTCGACCTCGATGTCCAGCGGGGTGTGGCGGCGGATGTAGTGAACGACCGCGTCCCTCATCGTCGTGGAGGTCCTCATCGTCTGGTCGGCCGGGATGGTCGGAAGCATGTACAGCCCCGCGTTACCGGCGGCCAGGAAATCGCTCGTGACCACGCGGTAGGTCTTGTCGGGCTCCCACTCCTTGCCGCCGATGGTGAACTCGGTGAGGCGGTCGTAGTCGGGCCTGTTCTTGTTGTAGACGATCCTGCCGCCGGCCATGTAGACGCCATGGTGGTCGTCGCTTATACGATACTCGATGATCTCCTTCAGGAGCCGTCCATCGATCTCGAAGACGACCAGCGTGTTGCCGAACGGCAGCACCCTGAAGACGCTCCTCGGGGTCACCGGCCCGGCGGGAATCTCGTCGCGGATGCCTCCCAGGTTGGTGAACGCGAAGTCGGCATCGACCTCCTCGAGCATCGCGTCGCAGACGAGGTCGCCCATGCGGGTCTCACCCTCGCCGCCACGCGTGAGATCGGTCTCGGAATAGCCGATGACCTCGTCCATTCCAGCCTCGGCCTCCGCGACACGCTCATTGATCATCTCCGCCGTCTGCTCGTCCGGCCACCATTCGTCCTCGAATAGCGTGATCAGGTCGCCGCGATAGTCCGCCAGGTCGTAGCCGGCCATCGTCTTCGTCTTCATGTCGATGAGAAGATCGAGGTGACCGACGCCCGACCCGCGGCCGTAGGTCTGCACGCAGATCGTGTGATGGATGGGATCGACCCACGGTCTGTCGAACCCGCGGTGGATGTGTCCGCCGAAGAACGCGTCGATCCCGGCCACCTTGTGAACGATCTCCATCGTGGAGGGGCCCCACTTGCTCTCCTCGACAGGCTCCTCCTGCCTCTCGGTGTCGGTCTCCTCCTCAGCCATCATCTCCTCGTACGAGATCGTGGGATCGTAAGGGAGACCCACGTGTCCGGAAACGATGATGATGTCGACGCCTTCGTCCTTGAGCTCCTTGATGTAGCGCTCGAGCGTCGGGATCTCAGGAAGGAACTCGACACCGGCGACGTTGGCCGGGAAGGCCATCTTCGGAGTGTCGGTGGTCGTGATCCCGATGATGCCGACCTTGATGTCGCCGTAGTCCTTGATGACGTACGGCTTGATGTCATCTACCTGTCCGCCTGTCGCGGCGTCCACGAGGTTCGCAGACAGCACGGGCATCTTCGACATCTCGACGAGACGCAGCAGGTTCTCCGCGCCCTCGTCGAAGTCGTGATTGCCGATCGTCCACAGGTCGATGCCCAGGTGATTGAAGTACTCGATCACGGATTCGCCGTTCCGGTAGTTGCCGACCGGCGTCCCCTGGAAGATGTCACCCTGGTCCATGACGAGAACGTAGTGGTTCTCGTCCGCCGCCGCCTCCTCGCGCAGCCGGTCGATGTACGTCGTGGCCGACGCTCCGCCCCCAAGCGGCGGGGGGAACTCTCTGTTCATGAACGTCGCGCCCGTCGGGTCGATGCCGCCGTGGATGTCATTCGTGAAGATGACCGACAAACGCAAGATCCCGTCATCGTCTGCGAATGCGGCGGGCGCCGTTGCTGCGAGCATCGCCGCGGCCAGAACCGCGAGCAACGCAAACATCCTTGGTCTCATGTCGTCCTTCCCCCTGTTCACCGTGCGTATGCCACCGCGCCGGGAGACCGGGCCCGGGGGACTTCCTTTCCCGCTCCCCGGATCGCGGCGGGGCAGTGCGCTAGAACGTGCGCACGAGAGTGGCCATCGCCTGCGTCGTCGTCTCGCGGACCGTGGCGCCCTCGAGGTCGTACTGCCTGAGCATCATCTGGCCGCCGACGTCGAGACGCATGCCGAAGAGGTCTATTCCGACGCCTGCGCCGAAGCCCGTCCTCGCCACCTTGTCGTCGGCGTACGAGGGCTCGTAGACGAAGCCGAAGCGTGCCTGCGTGTTGTCGTAGAAGCCGTGCTCCACGCCGACGCGGTAGACGAGCGTGTCGTCCAGCTTCGGGTCTCCATCAACAACATAACCACCGGACACCTCGAAGTCAGACCATCGCGTGTACTCCACGTCGAAACTCACGGTTGTCATGATGAGGTTCCGCGGATGGTACTGGAAGCCCAGACCCACGGACTCGGGGTAGCGGTACTTCAAGCTGCCCGTCGTGGTGGTGTCCGAACCGACCGGACGCATGGAGTAGTCGTCTATCTGGAGGTCGAACGGTGTGCGGTAGACGACCGCGATGTCGACGCGATGCAGCCTCTCGTACAACAACCCGAGCGTGAACTGCGTCCCGGAGACATCGTTGAACTCCGAGCGGCCGTCGACATCCTGGTGTTCGGAGTCGATCGGGTAGACGTAGCGCTCGCTGGACTTGAAGTCGCCGCGGAGGAAGTCGATGCCGAGGCCGACGTAGAGCTCGTCGGCGACCTCCTGGCCGAGCGCCAGAGTGAACGCGTCCACCCCCCCGTCCCCGTCCGCGAAGTAGTCGTAGAGAATCTTGTCCATAGGCTCGACCTGCGTGTCCTGATCGCGGTACTGGACGTGGTACTTGTAGTTCATGTCCAGACGCGGCCTGTATCCTATTGCCACGGCCGGGGCCCACGCGTAGTCGCCGGACGGCCTGAACGCGATGTTCGCCACGTAGTGGTCGTAGAAGCCCGTGTTCAGGGCGAACGTGTTGTCGGCGATCACGCCGTCGAAGCTGTCGTGCAGCGGCACGTTGCGCGACTCCTCGGCAGCGATGAAGTAGCCGGTGCCCACGACCTCGAGCCCCTTTGCCTTGGCCACGAGCGCCGGGTTCAGGCCTATGCCCCTGGCCCCGTCTTGCGAGGCCATTCCGGCGCCGCCCATCGCCATCGACCTTCCGTCGATCGCCGGGATCGGGTCACCGTACTGCCATCCGGTGTAGGTGAAGGCGCCCGCGGCGCTCGCCATCAGCGCTACGCAGACCACCGCCAGCGCAGCCGCTCCTCTGTACCTCATACTCGGCCTCCCGATGCTTCCGTTGCTGTGGTTTCCGGTGCGTGTCATCTGTGTCGGTCTCCTTCCGCCTACCACGAGTAGTCGACCTGCAGCCTGAAGGAGCCCGTGTCGTCTCTAACGTACCAGCCGTCCGGGTCGGGATTGCCGGGCGGGTTCCAGTTGTACTGGCGTGCATCGACATAGGTGATCGGGAACGCGTGATCGTTCGTCCACCTGAGCCTCATCGAGAGGTTGTCGGACAGACGATCAGAGATCGACAGCCACCAGCGGAACGCCTTGCCGTCGTCTACGGTGAACTGGCCGTCCTCGAAGATCCAGATGAAGCCGTCGTAAACCGTGAAGCCGGCAGTCGCCTTCAGCCAGTCGCTGAAGTTGTGCGTGACGTCGGCTCCGAGCGCGTACGACGGAAGGCCGGCCGAACCGATGTCCGGGTGCTTGCCGTCCGCCTCAACGTCGTCGGAGAGCCTCGGCCTTGGCGGCCAGGCGATCCAGGACCGCGAGAGGAGGAAACCCACGTCGTCGTACTTGGAGAGCCTGTACGACAGGTCGAAGCGGGTCTCCGTCTGCTCGTAGCTCATCGGCGTCAACCAGTCGCCCCCGAGCCTCCCCTGCCACTTCTGTCTCAGGTTCATCACGATGTTGTAGATGGGCTGATAGCGCATCTTGAGCACGAGCCGCGTGTAGTCGGCCCCGTCCGCCTTCCGCTCCCACACGTCGTACTCGAACGACGGCGTGAGACGGTCGGTGTAGCGGTAGCGCGAACTCAGGTAGAGGCCGCGCTCCGCCTGCGGGGTCACTCCGTTCAGATAGAGCGTCCCGTAGATGGGGTCGTCGAGGTAGTAGTAGTCCTCAAGGATGGTGCCCTTGTACCTCTTGTACTCGGAGAAGGCCCTGTTGTACGGGTTGTCGAAGTCGATGTCGTAGTCCCTGTAGACGGCCAGGAGGTTCAGGTTGCTGTACTCGACGTATCCGTTCAGGACGAGGGCCTTCGGATCGTCGCCGAACTTGAAGAGGTCGCCGTCGCTGTCGAGACCGGCGTACTCACCCGCGAACGACATGTTGTCGTGCACCCACTGGAACTCGGCGCCATAGACCCTGCGGAACTTGCCCCGGCTCGTATACGTGCTGAAGAGCTCGGAGTCGGCCGCCACCAGATGGTCCTCGTCGGCGTCCGGAACGAGCCACGTCACGTCGATCGGAACCTCCGGGTTGTACGCGGACTTGAAGAACTTGTTGTAGCGGCTCTCGTAGCCCGAGACCCCGACCCAGGTTCCGGGGCCGAAGTTGTACTTGAAGTTCCCTCCGTAGGTCCGCTCGTGTAGCACGTCGCGCATCGGCCGCAGACCGCCGGCCTCCAGCACGTCGTTCTCGATCCGCGGCGACATGATGATGTACTGGTTGACCGTTCCGTCGGGATTCAGGACCGCGTCCTTCCAGTCGTCGGAGAAGAAGACCACTCCTCCAATGGGCCCCGACGTCATCTCAGCGGCCACGCCGTTCAGCTGGAACTCCTGCGTGGGTGTGAGGTCACCGATGATGCCTATGTACCGCTTCTCCCATCCGTAACCGGAGTTGCGGGGCTTGTAGAAGTCGGTGTTCTGCATCACGAGGCCCTGGCCGAACGCGACGGCGTAGTTGCCGACGACGATGTTGTCGAACCTGACCGGTCCGGCCGTCTTGTCCTTGATGGTCACGTGATACTTGAAGGCGTCAAAGTCGTCCTCCGCCCCGAGCCCGCTGTAGGCGAGCGCCCCGGCGCGCACGTCACGCCCCCAGCGCAGCCGAATCTTGTGCTGGTAGGTCGGCGCGGCGTTGTCCAGGTCGAGGCGGTCCCACCACGAGTCGTAACCGGGATCGGCCGGGTCGCGGTCTTCGCGGAGGCAGTCCTCGACGTCGAAGAGCGCCGGCGCATCGGTCACGCGATACTGATAGCTGCCCCTCAGGCCGGTCTCGCCCGTGGGCTCCTCGTAGCGCACGAAGTTGCGCGCGTTGTAGTAGCCCCAGTAGGTGAGGCCCGGCACGTTGCGCAGAGCGGTGCGGTACTCTATCCTGTTCGACCGTGTGTACCTGTAGATCGCCGCCGCGTCGGGAGGCGACACGTTCTGCAGGTTCGCTATCTGCGTGTAGGTAGCCGTGTTGATGTCGATCGGGTCCTTCGCGAGGTCTATCCACTGATCGACCAGCGCCTCACTCGCACCTTCCTCCGCCTCCCACTGGCGTATCCTGAAGTAGATCTCGTTGACCCGCTGCAGCTCCTCGTCCTCGACGGGAACCGGGACGATCTTCACGAGGGGCTTCAGGCGGTCGATGTCCTCCTGAGTCATCCCCTTGATCTCCCGCAGGTCGTAGATGTTGTCGAAGTAGCGGTAGTACTCCTTGTGCCACCAGATCGCCTGAGCCAGCTCTTCGGAGATCGGCAGCTTACGGATCTCCTCGAGGGTCGCTCTGTTCAGGTCCAACTGCGTCGCACCCTGCGCGCAAGGTGCGAACGCGATCAGCCCCGTGAAGATGAGCAGCCCGAGGAGTCCCGCGGCCGTTCGGTGTTTCATCGTGCCTCCCGCATCCTGTCCGGTTCGCCTGCGGAGCCGCTCGCGTGGGCCGGCGCCCGCAATGACCGGTGGCGCGTACCTAGAAAGCCACGCCGAGTCCGAAGTGATGCGACCCGGGGAGCGTCGCATGCGACGTGTAGCTGTAGTCGATCCTCACGGCCTGCCAGTGTGTCCCGAAACCGACCGAGAGTCTGTCGGGCTGGTTCTGCAGTCCGCCCCTCAAGGTGATGTAGTCGGTGATGTCGAACTCGAGGCCGAAGCAGGTGCGAAGCTCCTCGTCCTCCTGCTTCTGGATTTCGAGCGTCGTGTTGACGCCGCCGTAGGGCTCGTACGCCACGCCCGCCGTGAACCACTGCGGCAGGTCGTCGGCGTCGGGGTCGCCGAGCTTCGGGTTGTTGATGTTCTTGGCGAAGAACCCGAAGGTCGTGCGGCCGCGCATCGTGCCCATCACGCCGATGTCGATGCCGAACGTGCTCGCCGAGCCGAGGTCCTCGCCGCCGACGCTCTCCGCGTCAAACGAGAGGCCGTAGATGCTCAGCGCGTACCCGACCGACAGGGACGAGTGGACGTCCTTCATGAGCGTGAAGCCGTGGCCGAACGCCACCGTGTACTCGTTCTCGAGCTTGACTCCCTTGTACTCCACGCTCAAGAGCCTTGCGCCGACCCCGAACGTCCCCTTGGTGGCCGTCGGAACGGTCGCCGCGAAGGAACCGAGATTGAGGAAGTCGTACCCGTAGAGGTCCACGTAGCTTCCGTAGACACCGATGTTCTCCTGCTGCGCGAGACCGGCGGGGTTCGTGAAGATGGCCGTCTCGTCGTCGGACACCGCGACGAAGGCGCCGCCAAGCGCCCTCGCCCTCGGCGACAGGATCAGGTTGTCGAACACCCCCGCGGCGCACGCCCAACTCGGCGCGAGCAGGACCGCAACAACCGCGAGTGTGACCGCTGCTCTTGCTGCTCTCACCTGTGCCTCCTTGAGAAGCGGGTCCCTAAGCCCCGCTCTTTACGGTTCGAATGCCCCTAGTTGAGCTTCATTCCAACGACGATGGGAACCGCCGAATCCGATATCGTGCTCCCGTCGCGCGTCTTCGCCTGTATGTGACAGATGTACGCGCCGGTCGGTACCTTGTTCCCCGAGTCGTCGCGACCGTCCCAGCTTCTCCTCGTGTTCCCGATGCAGCGACCGTCGTATATCGTCGCGATCGAGCGGCCCTTGAGGTCGAAGATGCGCACCGCAACGCGGTCGCACCCGCTCGAGAAGAAGTCGATGTCGATGCTCTCGTCGGAGTTGATGTCGAGAACCTTGGCCGAGACCTCGACGCGCGCCGTCTCCGTCTCCGCCGTACCGGCGATCACTATGTCGCTGTCGTAACGCGGCGCCAGCTCGTAGCCTCCGAGGTACGGCGCCGTGTAGTCGTACTGAAGGACGATGCCGGTCACTTCGAGGCTGTCCCCCAGCGCGTAGATGCTGAAGTCCAAGTCGGTGAAGTTCTGATAGACCTGGCACGAGCCCGAACCGTCGTCGATGTAGATCGCGAATCCCTCGACCGAGACAACGGTGCCGGCGGTCGAGACGAGAGTCCCCTCTCTGTCCTCGCTGCCGAGTTCGCCGGTGTGCAGCTGCGCCGGCTGGATGACGTCGAAGCCTCGAGCCAGTACGGTTATCGAGCCGTTGGCGACCTCCGTGGTCGAGCCCGGAGGCGTTGCCCACGGGTCGGCGCTGTCCACGCTCCGGTACTCGAGGACCATGCCCGTGCAGAGGAGCAGGTCGCCCTCGAGCGCCGGGTACGGCATGAGGTCGGGCGAGTAGACGTTGACGCCCCAGCCGTCGTCGTCCTGGATGAAGATGTTCGTGCGGTCGGGGCTGAAGTAGCCGGGCGGCACCGTGGTGAACCCGACGACCTCCACGTCCTGACCCCAGAGCGGCGAATATCCCTGCTCGTCCCACGCCTGCACCTCGCTGATCGGTATCACCGACGTGGGCGACCCGACGAACGTCCTGTCGTCCTGGACCATCGTGTTGCCTGCCAGGTCCATAACGCCGGACGTCGAGATGTCGTAGACGTTGTCCGGAGTCTGCACGTCGGTCTCGAGGAGGACGGTCCGCTGGTCTCTCGATATCCACGCCTCGGAGATCGTGAGACCGTCGATCACGTAGTTCAGTGGGTCGGTCGCCGTGTCGGTGTCGACCGACTCCATGAACCTCAAGATGACGAACCCGGTTCCTCCCGTCTCCACCGATCTGATGGTGGGGGGCTTGCCGTCGTGCACGAAGTTCGCTGAGCCCGGGGTGGGCCAGGACGAGAGGTGGAAGTCGATGTTCGAGTGGTCGGTGTCGGGTGCCGACTCGTCCCTCACCAGCGTGTAGTTGTTCGGAGGCGGACCTGGCACGTAGGCGTCGTTCGCTCCACCGAGACCCTGTTCGTTGGGGCAGTGGTCGGTCTTGAAGAAGACGGGATCACGATACTCCATCGCGTCCACGAGGCTCGTGAGCGTGCGGTCGGAGTAGAGATAGACGGCGTCCGCGCCCGGCAGATTCGCGGGCGAAAGGGCTCCGTTGCCGTCGAAGCCGCCGAGGAGCCTGATCTCCTGGCTGGTCGTCATGTTGTTGTCGCTCTGTGACGCGAACACCATGTTCGGCACGTTGCCCCAGACTGCATTGCCCGTCCAATCACTGTCGTCGTAGTTCGGGTCGACCATCTCGAAGATGATCATCTCATTGACGTCCACGCTGTCGCCGAAGACCTTGAGGAATCCGTAGGTCTTGGGTCCCGCCACGGTGTAGGCGTCCTTGGTGACCACCGCACGTCCCCCCGGAGGCAGAACGACCTGCGGGTCCGTCGGGAACTCCCAGAGGTTCGCTCCGCCGCACTTGCCGCTGTTGTCGAGGTCGGTGAGCACCCAGCCGGAGATGTCCACGGGGTCCTCGCCGGGATTGTAGAGCTCGGTGAACTCGGCCCTGTCCTTGGAATCGAGCGCCTCGTCGGAGTGCGCGTAGACCTCGCTGATGAGTACCGTTCCTGGCTCGGCCAGGAAGCCGACCACGATCGACGGCGAGCCGCTTATCCCTACCAGGTCCATGCCGGCCGGAGCGGTCGACACCACGAACTCGAAGGAGCCCGCGGCGTTCGGAGTCCCCAGATCGTTCAGGTCGATCGTGCCGGTCGCATCGGACGTGAGCGCGGCGCCCGCGATCGTCACGATCGAAGCATCCGTGCTGTCCGCCACCACCGAGGCCCCTGCGAAGCCGTCGCCGGTCAGCAGGACGTCCTGTACGTCGCCGGAGAAGGACCATCCTGACGGGATCGCGAGCGACACCCGCGTGAGGACGTCCGCCTCTCCCCTGACGGTGAAGGAGACATCGACCGTCTGGTTGGCGAAGACGCGCTCGATGCCCGACTCGGCTATGCCGCTGCCGGCGCCGTAAGAGAGAATGTCGGCCCTGGAGGGCGGCAGTATGCCGTAGTCTCTCCACGAGGAAACGTTCCTGATCCTCGGAACGACGACGCCGTAGACGTCGAAGGTGTCGAGAGGGGCCGGCGAACCGCAGATGTCGGTGTAGGCGTCGAACCATATCCTGCAGGTCGCGATCCCGTCGGTCACCCTGGCGGAACCGTCCACGGAGCACGGGCCGTCCGGCCACTCCGACAGGCTCACGAGCCCGACGCGCTTCAGTACCGCGTAGATACCTTCATACTGCTCTCCCGTGGACGCAGCCAACATCTCCGGCGTCACGATGAGCGGTTCCGGCACCGGGTTGCCCGAAGAGAGCCGAACGATCTCGGCCTCCGGCGCCACGGACGTGTCGACCTGTATGTAGGTCCTCCGCAGCGTTCCCGAGTTGGCGTCGTACGTCACACGCCCCACCACCATCACGCTGTCCCCGGCGGCGACGACGGGCGAGGCGCCTGGCGTCTGTATCACGTTCACTCCGCCGGTTGAATCCTGGACGTAGATGTCGTTGTTCGCGGCCAGGAACCCTGTGCCCACGGTCACCACACCCTTGACGGTGACGACCTGGTCCAGCAACACGGGGTATCCATTGGTGTCGTCCGCGTTGACATCCGATATCGGGATGACCTGCCCCAGCGCGACTGCCGGAATCAGGGCGAGAACCATCCCTGTCAGCAATGCACGGCCAAGCTTCATGTGGGAATCCTTTCGATGTCGCGCCAACGCGGTCACTTGAGTCTCACGCCGACGACTGCCGGAGCGATCGCCACGCTGGTGTTTCCGTCGGGGTCTTCCACTTCAAGTCGGCATATGTACGTCCCGGCGGAGACGATGCGCCTGTACTCGTCGCGTCCGTCCCAACCCTTGATGCCCTCTCCATAGAATCCGTGCCGGTAGTACTCGGGCAGCGTCGAGACGCCCTCGTACCTGTCATCGGTCAGTGTTCTGACCACACGTCCCTGGAGGTCGTACACCTCTATCTTGGTCTGGCTCCTGTCCGGCGCCGCGTAGGTGATGGGCAGGATCTCGCCCATGTCGGGTCTGAAGGGCGCGGCGGGGACGTCCAGGAGCGCCTCGGTCCAGTAGACGGGCTCCGGGGGCGTCGCTGGAGGAGCATACTGGAGGTCGCTCTGATACCTGGGGACCAGCTCGTAGCCTTCGAAGTAAGGCGCGGCCCTGTCGTACTGAAGGATGACGCCCGTCACCTGGAGCGTGTCGCCGGGAATGAAGACGCTGAAATCGGTGCCGGCGATGTTGTCCTGGTAGACCTGCACACTGGCATGGGACCACGGGTCGCCGATGTACATGCTGTAGTTGAAGTCGTTGTCGATGACCACGCCGACCGTCCTTACAAGCCGTCCCTCGTTCTGCTCGAGGTTGACGTCATCGAGGTCGAGTTCTGCCGGCTCGACGGGAGGATTGCCGGTCGAGAGGACCACGATGTTGGCGGCATTGTCCACGTACAGCTCCGTGGTGGATCCCGCGCCGCTCGTGGAACTCACGTACTCCTCCACCACACCGGTGACCCTGATCGAGTCCCCAAGTGAAAGCTGATAGTCCAACAGCGCGGGGAAGAACACGTTCACACCGCAGTCGCCCTGCTGGATATACATCGACGTGTACTGCGGCACCAGCAATCCGGGCGGCACCGTCACCGCGCCCTTCACCGTCACGAGCTGCCCGTTGAGCGGCGACTGCCCGATAGCATCCGACGCCTGCACGTCGCAGATCGTCGTAGCCCCCGCTGTCGCGGCCGCAAGGACCACAGCGAGAGCAAGCGCCGTCACAAAGGCGTGTTTCACGTTTAGCGTCATCGCGTCCCCCTTGAACGCCTCATCGGTGAGGTACGGATCAGTCCGCAGAGTTGCGCAGTTCCGCGTTCACGGCCTCCGCCGCAACGTGCAGCGCCTCCGCGGGAGTCCGCTGCTTCCGCAGCGCGCTCTCGACCGCCGTCTCCTCGAGTTCCTTGCGTCCGGCGTACCAGGCAGCGGAGCGCGGCTCGTAGGACGCGAACTCCAGCTGCTGGTAGACCTCACGCAGACCCTGCATGGCCTCGAACTTCACTATCATCGCCTCGGACTGCATGGCGCTGAGCCTGACCGGCGCGTATCCGGTGTCGGCCGCCCACCTGGCCGTTACGTCCGGGCTAACGAACCACTTGATGAACTCCCATGCCGCGCGCTTCTGCGCGTCGGTCGCGTCCGCGAAGACCACGACGTTGGTGCCCGCCACGAAGCAGCCCTTCTGCTTGTGCTCGGGGAGCGGCGCCACGGCCATGTCGAACGTGTACTTCCCCTCCATGAAGGAGAGCGACACGGTGGAGCCCTCGATCATGCCGACCTTCCCGGCCTGGAAGTCGTTCTGGTACTCGTAGCCGGAGGTCACCTTGCCGTACTGCGTGAGGAGCTTGACCATGAACTCGAGCGCCTCTACACCGGCGGGGCTGTCGAACGCCGCCCTCTTGCCGTCGGGCGTCAGGATGCTCCCGCCGTTCTGGATCAGCAAGTTCTCGAACATCCAGGCGCTTATCTGCCCGGCCGTCCCCCACTGGTCGATCTCGCCGTCGCCGTTGCGATGCTTCGTCAGACGCGCTGCGTACGACTCGTACTCGCGCCAGTTGGTCGGAGCGTTGTAGAGCCCCTCCTCAGCGAAGAGGTCCTTGTTCCAGTAGAGGGCCCTCACGCTCTTGTTGAACGGGAACGAGTAGACGATCCCGTTCCACGTGTTGTTGGCTATCATCCCCGGCACGAAGTCGGCGAGTTCCACCTCGGAGAGGCCGTCGGGACCCTGTATGTACTCATTCAAGGGTTCGGCGCTTCCGTTCTCGATGAGTTCGCCGGTCCACGCCTCGTACGCCTGGGCGAGCACCGGAGGCTCGCCGGCGGCGACCGAAGCCATGATCTTCTGCGAGAGGGCCTGGTACCGTCCCATGCTCACCGACTCGACCCGGATATCGGGATGAGTCGTGTTGAACTCGTCGATCAGCGCGTCGAGCGTGTCGCCGAGGGGACCGCCCATGGCATGCCAGAACGACACGACGGTCACGCCGTCCGACGTCGCCTGCTGCTTCTGCCCGCAGCCGGCCACCGCCATCGCCAGCGCCGCTACCACCACTAGTACTGCAGCGTGCTTCATCTCACGATCCCTCCGCAGCCAGGGCCCCGGCCGCGCGTGGCGCCGGGCCCTCTAGCCCTTCATGCCGGAAGTGGCAAGACTCTGGATTATCTGCTTCTGCGCGAAGAAGTAGGCGATGATGAGAGGCGCGATCGAGAACGCGGCCGCGGCCATCATCATCTCGTGGTTGGTGCCCTGCTCCTGCGAGAACCGCGCGAGTCCCACCTGCAGGGGTCTCACGGCGGGAGTGTTGGTCATCACCAACGGCCAGAGGAACGAGTTCCACGTGCCCACGACCGTGAAGATCACGACCGCGACCAGGACCGCCTTGGACAGGGGCAGCATGATGCGCCAGAGGAAGGCGAACCTGCTGCACCCGTCTATGATCGCGGCGTCATAGAGGTCGTCGGGTATCGTCTTGAAGTGCTGCCGCAGCAGGAAGATGCTGAAGATGTGGGCAATCCACGGAACGATGAGCGCCTGATAAGTGTCAATCCAGCCCAGTTTGACGAGCACGATGTAGGACGGGACGATGTAGACCGGCTGCGGGACCATCATCATCGAGAGGAAGACGACGAACAGGTTGTCGCGACCCCAGAACTTCATCCTCGCGAATGCGTACGCGGCGAGAGACGACGTGATCAGCACGCCGATGACGACGAAGATCGTGATGAAGATCGTGTTGAAGTAATAGCGGGCGAACGGAGCCTGGTGCCACGCCGCAACGTAGTTCTGGAACCTGAGCCGGATGCGGTCGTGGACCGCCGTCGTCGGCAGCTCGAACGGCGCGCCGCCCTGGGCGTCGCGCACCGTGACGGTGCCCGCCTCCTGGTTCCTGGAGACGATGTACACCTCCGTCCAGATGCCCTCGCTGCTCTCGATGTAGTGCCCGGTCGGTATCCACGTCGGCGGGAACTCGAGGATCTCGATCGGCGACTTGAGCGATGTGGAGATCATCCAGAAGAACGGCACGATCATGACGATGATGCCGATCCAGAGCGCGGCGTACACGCCGAACCTACCCGCGACGCGTCTCGTGCGAAATGCCGCGTTCAGCTCTCTGTCATGCAGCGATGCCGTCGTTGACAAGCCCGGTTCCCTCCGCTCAGCCGGGCCCTCCGCCTCGCGCGGCCCGACCCGTCGGCCGCCCCAGGGTCCCTGCGCCCCGGGCGACCGCGACGTCTAGTAGTAGACGCGCTTCTCTACGATCTTCCTCTGCAGCAGCGTAAGCGACAGGATGATGAGGAACAGGATGAGCGCCACAGCGCTCGCGTATCCCATGTTGCCGCCGGCGTCGAAGCCCCTCTCGAACAGGTAATAGACGATGACCTTGGTCGTCCCCATCGGGCCTCCGACCGGCGGTCCCGTCATGAGGTAGATCTGGGTGAAGACCTGGAACGACACGATCGTGGTCGAGAGGAGCACGTAGAACGTCGTGGGGGACAGGAGAGGCCACGTCACGCGCCAGAAGATCTGCCGTTGGTTCGCCCCGTCTATCCTCGCCGCTTCGTAGTACTGGTCCGGTATGTTCTGGAGACCGGCGAGGAAGATGACGATGTTGTAGCCGATGCCTCTCCATATGGCCACGATTATGACCGCGATGAGCGCCAGACTGGGCCCCGCCAGGCCGTTGGGCCACCACGACCATCCCAGCGCCGAGGCCGCCATCTCGAAGATCCCCCTGGGCTCCTCGAGCCACTGCAATGACCCGCCTCCCAGCATGCCCAGGAAGTAGTTCAGGAGTCCGAGGCGCGGGTGGAAGATCCACTTCCAGACCATCGAGACGGCCACGAGCGACGTGACGACGGGGAGGAAGTAGACCGTACGATAGAAGCCGAGCCCGCGGATCTTCTGGTTCAGAAGCACCGCGGCAAGGAGTGACAGGAAGAGCGAGAGCGGCACGACGCCGATGACGTAGTAGGCCGTCGTGCCGAGTGAGTTCCAGAACGTCGGGTCCTGGAACAGCCGCATGTACTGCGCCAGCCCCACGAATCCCCTGATGCGTCCCATCTTCACGTCGAAGAACGAGAGGATGAACGCGGACGCGATCGGGATCATCCTGAAGACGAGAACGATGACGCCGGCCGGAACCAGATAGAAGACCGCCGTCAAGGGGTCCATGATCTTCTTGCGCTTCAGGCGTTCCAGGAAGTTCATCGGCAGTCCCTACCACATCGACACAGGGCCTCACGACGGCGCCGCTGCGCGCGGCCGCTGCGCCGGGCGCGTCGCCGCACGTCTCCCGACACTACAATCCGTGCCGCTCGAGCTGCACCTCGACCGTCTCACCGTCGGTGACGGCTATCAGGTTGCCGTACACGGGGGGCACGTTCCTCGGAGTGTTCGGGAAAACCCTGTCTGTCACGAAGTAGTCAGCGTCCACCGCCCGGATGCCCTGCGACGTGACCTCCTTCTCCAACTGCGCTTCGATCATGGCGTTCGAGATGAGCGCTACGCGAGGCGACACGTTGTCAAGCCAGAGCTCAGACGTGGCGTCGTCGTTGCCGTGGTGCGCGACCTGGACCAGGTCCGCCTTGCTCCCCTGGCGGCCGTAATGGGTGATGATCCTGTACTCGGTGAAGAACTCGGCGTCGCCGGTGGTGATGTAGGAGACGCCGTGGAAGGTGAAGCGCATCACGATCGAGTCGTTGTTGCCCTTCATGCCCTCGGTGCTGTCGTCCTCGGGGCCCGTTATGAGGCCGCCGTAGCCCGCGCCCAGGACCTCCACCTTGAACCCCGGCGTGTCGTCCCAGTCGAGTTCGGCCATGTTCTCACTGTCGTCACCCTGCTTCACCGACACGAACGGGATGTCGTACAACTCGAGCTTGCTCTCGATGCTGCTGGGCAGGGGTATGTACGCGGTTGCCGTGTTCGGCCCCACGAACTCGCCGATGCCGTACGTGTCGAGGATCCCACTGTCTTCCTCGAATCCGCCCGCGTGGTCGCCGTGGTAGTGGGTGGCGACCACGGCGTCGAACGAGTTGATGAAGTGCTCCTGCAGGAAGTCGAAGATGTCCTGCAGATGCTCGTAGGAGGCCGCGTCTATAAGGATGTTCGACCCGTCGGGAGTCGTCATGACCATGGAGAGACCCCATCCCACGTCGATCATCGAGAGGGTCATCGTCTCAGAGTCGACGGCGTGACCGACGATGACCGTCGGGTCCGCGGGCGGCTCCAGCGAGCCCTGGTATCCCTCGTTGCCGGCCCGGTCGCGGCATCTGACCCGCACCTTGTACTCGACCCCGTCCTCGGCACCCAGCAGCGTGACGCTGTGGTAGGTCGTGAAGTACTTGGTCGACTCGTACGCGTAGTAGATGAAGTCACCGTCCACCGGCCCGTACTCGACGACGCACAGTGCGTCTTCGTCGGTCGACCACTGAGCCTCCCCTCCCGAGTATATGAAGCCGGT
The DNA here is from genome assembly GCA_964399265.1 of uncultured bacterium. Lineage (GTDB taxonomy): Bacteria > Joyebacterota > Joyebacteria > Joyebacterales > Joyebacteraceae > WJLY01. The sequence continues at coordinate 32,169 of CAYNQF010000005.1, forward strand.
TATGGACGGCGGGGTCTGGTCCTGCGACGGATCGAACGGATTGACCTCGCTCTCGCTGCAACCCACGAGGATGAGCAGTGGTAGGACAGACACGAGAACAAGGGACATGAGTTTGACTCGCCCCATGGCGTGCGCTCCTGTTTGGAGATGTCCGTATTGTTGCGGAAGCCCGCGGCGGCGAGGCGCGGGCCCGCGTGGGTAAGAAGATTCTATTGGGTAACGCGCCACAAGTCAACAACGTGTGCGTGGTTAGAGGCTCAGTATGGCTTGCCTGAGGCAGCGGGTGGACGGGCGCGGCCAATTACCCCCACTAGTGCAACCATTGTTAGCACGTAGGGTATCATCTGCACGAACTGCGTCGGTATTCCTCTCCCCTGGAGGCCCATCTGGACCGCTTCCGCGTAGCCGAAGAGCAGACAGGCGCCCAGGGCCCCGACGGGGTTCCACTTCGCAAAGATCATCGCCGCGAGTGCGATGAAGCCCCGCCCGGCGGACATGTTCTTGACGAACTGGTGCGTGTTCAGTGCGAGGAATGCGCCTCCGAGCCCCGCCAGCGCGCCGGAGATGAAGACGCCGGCGTAGCGCATGCGCGCGACGTTGATCCCGAGCGTGTCGGCCGCCTCGGGATGCTCGCCGACGGAGCGCAGCCTCAGGCCGAACGGCGTCCGCCAGAGCACGACGTGCGCCAGCCCGACGCCGGCCAGCGTCAGGTAGACGAGCGGCGGGTAGTGAGCGATGACGCGGGTGACGGCCGCGGCCACCGGTCCCCAGGTGGCCGGGAGAGCCCAGTGCGACATGCCGACCACCGGAGGCGAGTTGGCCGAGCTGCCCCAGATCACCCAGGTCAGAAACTGCGTCGCCCCCACCGCCAGCAGATTGATGGCGACGCCGCTCACGATCTGGTTGGCCTTGAACGTGACCGACACGACGGCATGTATGGCCGACACGAGGATGCCGGCCAGGGCACCGGCCGCGGCGCCGGTCCACGGATCTCCGGTGTAGTACGTCACGAGGATGCTCGAGAACGCGCCCGTAAGCATGATGCCCTCGAGCGCGATGTTGACGACGCCTGAACGCTCGGAGAACAGACCTCCGAGCGCCGCGAGTATGAGCGGCGTCGCCATGCGGACGGCGGCGTCGAATACTGTCAGCTCGAACACCCGGCACCTCCGAAGAGACAGGTCATTCCAACTTGCCAAACGGGTCTGCCGTCGATGTGGGCGTCACGACTCTGCTTCCAGTCCCCGACGTCCTACTCCTCGACATCTGGGGTCTGCACCGACCGCTTCGCCCTGGAGAACATCGTCCTCCATGCGTCCTTCACCACCTCCCACGTCTCGAGCAGCTCTCGCTTGCTCAGGAAGAACGAGGCAAGGAAGAAGACGGCGAAGCCACTCACGGCCGGAGCCGCGAGAGACAGCACCCGCATGATGATGTGATCGTGCGGGCCCGCGAACAGCATGAACGGGCCGACGAAGTAGATGAAAACGGCCATGACCGCCGTGGCCGCCACGGTGCCGCCCCACCCCCTGAACAGACGGCGATACCGCCCGCTCTTGACGTCGGCCGGAAGCATGAACAGGAACAGCACCAGCTTGAACACGTGGGACACCGACGTGGCGAGCGCGATCCCCGCCAGTTGGAACGTGTGAATGAGAGCGAAAATCAGCCCGATCTTGAGCCCCAGCCTCAGGAAGCCCGCGATCACGGGCGTCTTCGTGTCCTTCATGGCCACGAACCCTGAGATTATGACGCTCGTGAGACCGAGGGCCCACAGCGTCGGCGTATACAGAAGGAGAGCCGAAAGCGTGAATTGCACGGACCGCTCGTCGAACGCGCCCCGCTGGAACAGGAGCCGCACGAACGGGTCGCCAAGGAGAGCCAACGCCACCGACACCGGAAAGAGCGTGAAGAAGACGATGCGCAGCGAGGCCATCAGTCTGTCGGCGAACTCATCCCTTCTGCCTCTCGCGATTACGCGGGCGAAGAACGGGAAGAGGACGGTCGAGAACCCGACGATGGTGATCTCGCGCGGGAGGTCGATGAGGCGCATCGCGTAGGACAGGCCGGAGATGCTCCCTTCCGGCAGATGCGAGGCGAAGACCCTGTCGACGATGTCGTCGAGCTTCGCCCCCGCCATGCCTATGAAGAGCGGAAGCGCGAGTCTGAGCACGCCCAGGAACAGCGGGTCGCGGATGTCGAAGCCCAGCCGGATCAGCTCACGGCGGCGCCAGTAGTACGGCACCTGGATGAGGATGCTCGCTACCGACCCGGCGGTGACTCCCCACGCCAGACCGCGGATGCCCATGGTGCCGGTGAGGAAGACCGCCCCCAGTATGAGGAACAGGTTGCCCAGAGGGTGCTTGATGCTTGGGACCGCGAAGTCGCCGTAGCAGTGCGAGATGTCGGTCATGACGCCGCTCAGCGTGGACAGGAACACCGTCACCATCATGATCCTGACCATCGATGTGGCGAGCAGATGCTCCGACTGCTCGAACCCGGGCGCCACCATCGACACGATCCACGGCGCCAGGAAGAGCCCGACGACGGACAGCACGCCCATCAGGACAAGGAGGTCGCCGGTGAAGACTCCGGCCGCCCTCCAGGTCTCCCGCTCGTTGCCTTTCTCGAGGCCCTCGGTGAAGAGAGGCACGAACCCGGAGCGCATTGGCGAGCGGAACCAGCTCGCGATGAGCATCGGGATCGTGAACGCGACGAGGAACGAATCCATCGACGCGCTCGTTCCGAACTTGGCGGCGACCACGACGTCCTTGACGAGGCCTAGCGCCTTGCCCAGCATCATGAACCCGATGACCCACATCGCGGACACGATGACTCGTATGGCCTTGGGCTTTCCGCCGGTCAAGTTGCCTCCACCGCCTCCCTGGCCCGCAGCTTCCTCGCCAGCACCTCGTTGGTGACGACCACGAGTATGATCGTCACCGCCTGCAGCACGAGGATGAGTTCACGCGGCACGTCCGTGAACACGTCGACCTCGAGCGCTCCGGTGTTGAGGATCCCGAAGAGGATCGCCGCGAAGAGCACCCCCAGCGGTGTGTTCTTCCCGAGGAGCGCGACGGCGATGCCCATGAAACCGATCTGCGCCGAGAAGTTGTCCAGGTAGCGATACCTGAATCCCATGATCTCGTTCGTAGCCACGAGCCCCGCGAACGCCCCGGAGAGCATCATCGCGAGGACCACGGTCCTTCTCACGTTGATGCCCGCGTACTCGGCCGCCGACGGGTTGAGCCCGACGGCGCGGATCTCGTAGCCCAGCGTGGTGCGGTGCAGTATGTACCAGGCGACCCACACGGCCGCGAGGGCGATCAGGATGGACGCGTTCAGCGGGTTGGAGGCGGGGAGCGGGATCCCCACGGACTGAAGCGCTGCGGCGAGCCTGGGCAGATGGCCCGACGCCGCGATCTCGGCGGTCTGGGGCGTCATCTGACCCGGCTCCTTCAAGACGTTGATCACGAAATAGCTTGTCAGGCCGACGGCGATGAAGTTCATCATGATCGTGTTGATGACCTCGTGCACGCCGAACCTGGCCTTGAGATACCCCGGTCCCGCCGCCCACAGCGCACCGCCGGCCGCGGAGACCAGGATCAGGAGCGGGACGACGAGCGCGGCGGGCAGACCTCCGACCTTGAGTCCGACCCAGGCGCACACGAACGAGCCGACGTAGAGCTGGCCCTCTCCACCGATGTTGAAGAGGCCTGCACGGAACGCGAACGCCACCGCCAGACCGGTGAAGATGAGCGGGCACGCGTTGAAGAGCACGTACCCGAGCGCGTCGACGCTCCCGAACGCACCCCTGAAGAGGATCGCGTAGACCCGGAGCGGGCTCTCGCCGATGGCCATCACGACGAGACCGCCGACCATGAAGGCCACGGCGACGGCGACGAGTGGCGACAGGAGCCCCAGGAGTTTCGCGACGCGGTTCATGCGGGGCCTGCCCCCCTTCCGTCGGCGCCGCCGGCCTCGTCCGCGCGCGAGCAGTCCGATGGGGCGTCTTCGTGGCGCGGCCGCGCGGACGCACCGCCCGTCATCATGAGGCCGAGTTCGTCCTCGGTGATCTCGTCCGAGTCGCAGGTCGCCACGATCTCACCGCGGTACATCACGGCGATCCTGTCGGAGAGCGTCATGATCTCCGACAGCTCCGCCGACACGAGCAGGACGGCCGCCCCGGCGTCGCGCATCTTGATGAGGCTCCCGTGCACGAACTCGATGGCGCCGACGTCTACGCCGCGCGTGGGTTGGGCGGCTATGAGGAGCGCGGGCTTGCCGTCGAACTCGCGCGCCACGATGACCTTCTGCTGGTTGCCCCCGGAGAGGTCGCACGCCTCCGCCGACGGGTCAGGAGGGCGGATGTCATTGCGTCCGATGAGTTCCCGGGCGTGCGCATCGATCGACGAGAGCCTCAGGATGCCCATCTCGGAAAAGGGCGCGCGGTGCTGTCTGCCGAACACGAGGTTCTCGGCGACGGTGAACTCGAGCACGAGGCCTCTCTCCTGCCTGTCCTCGGGGATGTGGGCCACTCCCGCGTCCCTTATCGCCCTGGGGACCAGCCCCGAGATGTCGCGCCCGTTCAGGACGATGCGGCCGGACGAGCGCCCCCTGAGGCCCGCGATGACCTCCACCAGTTCCGTCTGTCCATTCCCCTGCACACCGGCGACCCCGAGGATCTCACCAGAGCGGATCTCGAAGCTCACATCGCGCAGCACCTTCGTTCTCTTGCGTCCGACCGCGGTCAGGCCCTCTACGGAGAGCACGGTCTCCCCCGGCGCCGCCTTCTCCTTCGACACGCGCAGGAGCACGTCGCGCCCAACCATCATGTGCGCCAGCTCCTGCTCGGTCGCTCCGGAAGCCTCGACGACGCCCGTGACGCGACCGTCCCGCATCACGGTGATGCGGTCGGCCAGCTCCAGCACCTCATCGAGTTTGTGTGTGATGAAGACGATGGTGCGGCCGCTCTCGCGCAGGGCGCGGAGTATCGCGAAGAGCTCCTTGACCTCGTTCGGGGTCAGCACGCCGGTCGGCTCGTCGAGGATGAGGACGGACGCGCCACGGTAGAGCACCTTCACGATCTCAACGCGTTGCTCCAGCCCCACGGAGAGATTCTCCACCCTCTCGTCCGGGTCCAGCTCGAAACCGTACTCGGCGGACAGCCTGGCCACTCTCTCGCGCGCGGCGCCGGCGTCCACGAGCATGCCGAACTTCCTGGGCTCTTCGCCCAGGACCACGTTCTCCGCGACGGTGAGTGGATCGACGAGCATGAAGTGCTGGTGGACCATCCCGATCCCTGCGCGGATCGCGTCGCCGGGGCCAGTGGGACTGAACGGCTGCCCGTGCAGCGACATGCTCCCCGAGTCGGGCCTGATGAGGCCGTAGAGGATCTTCATGAGGGTGGACTTGCCGGCGCCGTTCTCGCCGATGATGGCATGTATCTCTCCGTCGCGCACGGAGAGGTCGGCGCCGTCGTTGGCGACGACGCGCGGGTATCGCTTCGTGATGCCCCGCATCTCGATGGCGATCGGCTCGGTCATGGGGGACGGCGTCCTTCCGTCTCGCACGCCTATTCGGTCGGAACGACTATCTGGCCGGCGATGATCTCCGCCTTGGCCTTCTCGGCGGCCTCGATCATCTGGTCCGTAATGAGGTCCTCGTTGTACTGGTCCACCGCGTAGCCGACGCCGTCCTCGGCGAGGCCGAGTTCCTGGACGCCACCGACGAAGGTGCCCTCGTAGGCCTCCTTGATCGCCATGTAGACCGCGTTGTCGACGCGCTTGACCATGCTCGTCAGGACGTGGCCGGGCGCCATGTAGTTCTGGTTCGAGTCGACGCCGATGGCGTACTCGTCCACCTCGCGCGCCGCCTCGATGACGCCGTTGCCCGTGCTTCCAGCGGCGTGGTAGATCACGTCCACTCCCCTGCCGTACTGCAGGAGCGCGAGTTCCTTGCCCTTGGCGGGGTCGGCGAACGCCTGGGGGGTGGTCCCCGCGTAGGCGACGGTCACGGAGACGCCGGGGGTCACGTGCCTGGCGCCCGCGACGAATCCCGCCTCGAACTTGTGAATGAGCGGTATGTCCATCCCTCCGACGAAGCCAAGCCTGTCGGTCTTCGTGAACATCGCCGCCAGCACACCCACCAGGAAGGAGCCCTCCTCCTCCCTGAAGCGGAGACCCGCGAGATTCGGCGGTAGCTCCTCGCCGGGCCGCACGTCGTAGTCGACGCAGGCGAACTTGGTGTCGGGGTAGTCGAGCGCCACCTTCCGTATCGCATCGCTGAACAGGAACCCGACGCCGATGATGATGTCGTAGTTTGCCTGGGCCAGCTTGCGGAGACCGACCTCGCGATCGGCGTCCTGCCCCGGCTCGAACTCCGTGAAATCGATGTCGAAGTCGTCCGCGGCGTTGAGCATCCCGCGATAGGCCGAGTCGTTGAACGACTTGTCGCCCTTGCCCCCCACGTCGAACACCATACCCACGCGGAACTTGCCGTCGCGGGCGGCGGTGCCCTCCGAGCCGCACCCGACGAGGCCGAGAACGGACGCGAGCGAAACCAGTACCAGCAGGATAGCGAGTTTGCGAGTCATCTCGATCGTCTCCATTCGTTTCTACGCGGATTGGGCATCGAAGCACGACCCCAGCGTCCCGTCTCCCCTCGCCTTGCGGATCAGAAAGAGGAACACCACGAGGCCCGCGACCACAACAAGAGAACCACCCTTGAAGACGAAGTCAAGGCCGAAGATACCCTCGGTGAAACCTCCGCCCAGCGGTCCCAGTATGAGACCTATGCTCATCCCGCTATTGAAGAGCGCCATCACCGTTCCCATCCCGTTGAGCTTGCGCCCGCATCGCGTCGCGAGCGCGACGGCCGCGGGGAGACCCAGGGCGGAGACGACTCCGGTGGCTATCTGAAGAAGGAAGAGATGGAAGACGGTGTGGCAGAAGGGTATCGCGAAGATCACGATCGCGTTGCCGAGCATGCCGTACGCCATGAGCTTCGTTCGGGACACCCTGTCGGCGAGCCTGCCGAAAGGTATCTGCATGAACGCCGACAGGAGGATGTTAGTCGCCAGCAGCACGCCGATCATCGAGAGTGAGGCCCCGCGGTCCTCCGCGACGAATGGGAGGAACGGGACGACGAGCCCGCGGCCGAACGCTATCGCGGAACGGAATACCACGAGCGCGACGACCAGCGTGTGTGACAGCACGCCGCTCATGGCGACCCTGTTCTCCCACTTCTCCTTGTGAAGCCCGAGTTCGGGAAGGAAGAAGATGACAAGGAGGAAGGCCAGCGCGGACAGGCCGCCCATGCAGAAGAACGGGGTTCGCATGCCGAAGTGCTGTGCCAGCGGGCCGCCCAGGAGCGGCCCGATCCCGAACGCGGCGAAGAGCGAGACCATGAAGACGCCCATGTACGAGCCCTCACGGCCCTCGGGCGCGATCTCGCCGACGTAGGCCTGGGCGACGGGTATGACCATGCCGGCCGACGCCCCGTGAAGAACCCTCACGATCATGAGGTGCACGGTGGTCGTGGCCTGTATGTACGCGAGCGAGAACAGAGAGAAGAGAGCGAGTCCGATGGCAAGGAATATCCGACGCCCGAACCGGTCGGACAGCCGGCCGATGAAAGGCGTGAGCGCGAAGCGGGCCATTGAGAACCCCGCGAAGATCATGCCCAGCGACAGACCGGTCGCCCCCAGATCGCGCGCATACAACGGAAGGAGCGGCCCAATGAACCCCACCCCCATCGTGGATGCGAACACGGTTATGAAGAGGACGACGTAGGTCCTGCGGTGCATGCTCCTCCCGTTGTCTCGGATGCAGCACCGGGGCGCAGGGCACACCTCGGACGCATCGCGCCGTGCGTCGGAGCGCCTCCGGCCCGTCACACGAACAGGTTCGTCAACTCGAACGCGTCGACGTCGACGAGACCCATGTCGGTCACCTTGAGTTCGGGTATCACCGGCAGCGCGAGGAACGACATCGCCATGAACGGGTCGTCGAGCTTCGAGCCTAACCTCTTCGCGGCGCGTCTGACCTTGTCGAGTCCCTCGACCACATCCTTGAGCGTGCCGTCGGACATGAGACCGGCGATCGGAAGCGGTAGCCCCGCGACGAGTTTGCCGTCGCGGACGACGGAGAGCCCGCCCTTCATCTTCGATATCTCGACGACGGCCGCCATCATGTCCTCGCTGCTCGTTCCGACGACGACGATGTTGTGGGAGTCGTGAGCCACGGAACTCGCTATCGCGCCCTTCTTGAGCCCGAAGCCCCTGACGAGGGCGCGGCCTATCCTGTCGCTCGCCTGGTGACGCTCCACGACGGCGATCTTCAGGATGTCGCGCTCCGTATCGGCCACGACCTTGCCGTCCTCGACCTTCACCTTCTCGACGCTCGCCTTGGTGATGATCTGGTCCGGAACGAGGTTGATGACCTTCGCGCGCTTGCTCTCGGCCTCTATGTCGAAGTCCTCGGGCGCGAGCCACTTGATATTGATGGAGCTTCGCAGGATCACGTCGGGCGTGCGAGGTTTCGGCGTCACCATCTCGCCGTCCTGTGCGACCACCTTGCCGCTCTTGAACACGGTGCGCACGTTGAACCTCTTCAAGCTGTCGACGACAACGAGATCGGCCACGTAGCCCGGCGCTATGGCACCGAGATCGGTGAGCCCGAAGTACTGCGCCGTGTTGATCGTAGCGAGACGGATGGCCGATACCGGATCGAGTCCGTCCTTGATCGCGAGCCTGATCATGTGGTCGACGTGGCCCTTCTCGAGGAGGTCCTTCGGGTGACGGTCGTCGGTCACGAAGAAGCACCGCGAGAGGTTGTCTCTGGTGATGGCGGGCAGCAGGTCACGCAGGTTCTTCGTGACCGAGCCTTCCCTGATCATGATGTACATGCCGAGGCGCAGCTTCTCTATGACCTCGTGGACCGACGTGCTCTCGTGGTCCGACGTCACGCCGGCGGCGATGTAGGCGTTCAGGTCCTTCCCCGTGAGCCCCGGCGCGTGGCCGTCGATGCGTTTGTTCGACGTCATCGATATCTTGTCGAGGAGACCCTCGTCCTCGAGCAGCACGCCGGGGTAGTTCATCATCTCGCCAAGACCGAGCACCCACTTCTCTCTCAAGAGCGGGTATAGGTCGAACCCTCTGAGGTTGGCCCCGCTCGTCTCGAACTCGGTCGCCGGCACGCAGGAGGACAGCATGACGTATATGTTCACGGGGCTGTACTTGGCGGTGTTGAGGATGTAGTGGATGCCCTCCAGCCCGTGAACATTGGCTATCTCGTGCGGGTCGCATATCACGGACGTCGTACCGCGCGGGACCACCGAGCGAGCGAACTCCTGCACGGTCACCATCGTGCTCTCGACGTGCATGTGTCCGTCGATCAGCCCCGGAAGGACGTATCCTCCCTCCAGGTCGATCTCCTTGCGACCCTGGTAGTCGCCGATCCCGATGATCCGCCCGCCCCATATCGCGATGTCGCCCTTGTAGACCTCGGCGGAGAACACGTTCACGATCCGCGCGTTCCTGAGAACGAGGTCACATGGGACTCTGCCGCGGGCGACCCGTATTATCTTCGCTAACTCCTTCATGCCGTCTCCAATCGCGCCTCTATCTGACCATGTGCGTCCCCGTCTTGCCCTCCACCGCGAGCGGGAGCGACTCCGGGTTCGTGATGATGACCCGCTTGCCGCCTCCCTCCAGGAAGGCCACTCCGGCAAGGATCTTCGGACCCATGCTGCCGGCCGGGAAGTGCCCCTCTTCGTAGTACTTCTTCGCCTGTTCGACCGTCATCTCCGAGAGCGTGACCTGGTCCTTGGTGCCGAAGTTGAGGGCGACCTGCTGCACGTCGGTCGATATCACGAACAGCTCGGCTCCGATGTCGTTCGCAAGAAGTCTCGAAGCGTGGTCCTTGTCTATGACCGCCTCGACTCCGCGGAGCCCTCCCTCCCCGTCGTCGACGACGGGGATGCCTCCGCCGCCGACGCCGATCACTATGCAGCCCGACGACAGGAGGGCCTTGATCGGCTCCACCTCCACTATGCGGAGCGGCATGGGCGACGCGACGACGCGCCTCCACCCCCTGGAGGCGTCCTCGACGATCGACCAGCCCTCCTCGTCACGCTTCCTGCGGGCGTCATCCTCGCAGTAGAAAGGCCCGATGGGCTTGGAGGGGTTCTCGAACGCGTGGTCCTTCGGGTCGACGACGACCTGCGTGAGCACGGTCACGACGTCCCTCTCGACGCCGCGCTTGCGCAGCTCGGAGCCCAGCACCTGCTGGAGCATGTACCCGATGCCGCCCTGAGAATCCGCTCCGCACGTGTCGAGCGGCAGCATCGGCAGCACCCCCGAGGCCATCTCGGCCCTGAGCAGGATGTTGCCGACCTGCGGCCCGTTGCCGTGCGTGACGACCACGTTGTAGCCGCGGGCGATCATGTCCGCGATGCAACGGCTCGTCTCTCTGGAGTTCTTGAACTGCTCGGGGATGGTTCCCCGTTGTCCGGATCTCGTTATGGAGTTGCCGCCAATGGCGACAACGGCCAGCTTGTCCATCCATCCACCTCGTCGATCGCCTCTGTCGCGCGGCCCAGCCCCTGCGCGGCCGCCGCGAGCCTGTCGCCATGGTTCGTCAGTCGCTCATCGTGAGCGCCATTATCGCCTTCTGCACGTGGAGCCTGTTCTCGGCCACGTCGTAGAGTATCGAGTGGTCGCTGTCGCACACGTCGTCATCGACCTCGTTGCCCCTGTCTACGGGCATCGGGTGCGTGAAGACCGCGCCGTTAGTCCGGCGCATGCGTTCCATCGTCGTCCGCCAGTCGCGATGCTCGAGCGCGAGCTTCTGGTCGCCCTCGCGTCCGATCTTGTAGCGGTCGGGGTGCATCCAGTGACGCGAGTAGACCACGTCCACGCCCTCGTAGGCCGCCTCCTGATCGTGCGTGATCTCGAACTTCGTTCCCGCGGCCTCGCAGTTCGCCTTGGCCGTCGCGACGACCTCCGGATCCAGGTCGAATCCCTCCGGGTAGGCCATGCGGACGTTCATGCCCAGGCGCGAGTTGATCAGGATGCTCTCCTGTACCGAACTCCAGGACCTGACCATCGGGGAGTACCCCCAGACCTGCAGCAGGGTCTTGCCGTGGGTGTCGCCCAGGCGCTGCCTCATGCCCATCACGTCGGCCAGCCCCTGGCACGGGTGGAACTTGTCGTGCGCCATGCTGACGATCGGGACGGTGGCGAGTTCCGCGAACTCGCGCAGGAACGCGTCGCCGTCTCCGTAGGCTTCCACCGAGTCCTCCAGGATCCGGACGCCGATGCCGCATGCGTACCTGCTCATGACGCCCGCGGTGTCCTTCAGGACCTCGCCTGAACTCGTCTTGGTCTTGATCCTGAGCTTCGAAGGCTCAAGAAACTGGGCGTGTCCTCCCAGCTCGCTTGCTGCCGCCTCGAAGGACTGGCGGGTTCTGAGCGACGCGTTGTAGAACATCATCATGAAGGTCCTGTGCCTCAGGATCCTCGCATCTTCGTCGGAGTATCGGCTCGCCTTCATCCTGACGGCGAGATCGAGCACGGCCTCCAGCTCGTCCACGCTCCAGTCCTGCGTGGTTATCAGGTCGCGCCCCTTGAGGTTCATCTGTGCCATCTTCTTCTCCGCATTCAATTGGTAAGGCGGTCAGGCCCCGCCGCGAGCGGAGCCCGACCGCGCTCGAGAGAACTCTCTAGTCCATCAGGAGCGACATGACCGCCTTCTGCGCGTGCATGCGGTTCTCCGCCTCGTCGAACACGACCGAGTGCGGGCCGTCGATCACGTCGTTGGTCACCTCGAAACCCCTGTCGCAAGGCAGGCAGTGCATGTACTTCACATTGTCGGCCGCGAGCCTGAGCTTCCCGTCGTCGCAGATCCAGTCCTTGTTCGCGTCGAACACTTCCTGCGTCTTCTCGAGCATGGGCTTATCGGCGATCGGCGGAATGAAGTGCTTGGACGTCCAGGCCTTCGGGTACACGACGTGAGCGCCCTTGAAGGCCTCCTCCATGTCGTTCGAGATCTCGAACGAGCCACCCGACTCCTTGGCGCGCTGGCGCGTCGCGGCGAGCACGTCGTCGTCCAGCTCGAGTCCCTCGGGATGGGCAAGCACCACGTCGCACCCGACGGTGGCCGCGGCGATGATCGCGCTGTGGGGCACCGACAGGGGCTTGTGGACGGACGGGCTGTAGGCCCAGCTCATGACGAACTTGACGCCCTTGAACGTGCCGAAGTGCTCCCTCACCGTCATGATGTCGGCGAGGCCCTGGCACGGATGGTAGACGTCGCACTCCATGTTGATCACCGGGATGTGCTCCGCCCAGTGCGCGAACTCACGGACGACGCGGTTGGCCTTGCCGTTCTGCCAGCCCACCGGGTCGCCGTACATCCTGATGGCGATGCCGTGGCCCATCCTGTCGAGGACGCGCGCCACGTCCGAGATGCGCTCGGTCGAGTAGGCGACCTCTTCACCCTCGAGGGCGGGCGTGTAGATCTTGCTCGGGTCGAGGAAGTGCGCGTGCCCGCCGAGCTGAGTCATTCCCGCCTCGAAGCTGTTCCGAGTCCTCAGGGACTGGTTGTAGAAGATCATGAAGAGGGTCCTGTCCTCGAGGTACTTGTGGGGCTGGCCCTTCTTGAACTTGCGCTTCAGTTCGTCGGCGAAGTCGAGCATCGTCTCGATCTCCGACTTCGAATAGTCGAGAAGCGTTATGAAGTCGCGCCCTCTGAATTTCGAGTTGAACATCTGCTTCCTCCTCGTTGCCGGCCGCGCGTCGTTCCGGCGCGAAGCTCGGGCTTGTCGTTTCGACTTGCTTCCCTGAATGTCCTCACTCGCACACTGCCCTGAGCGCCCTTCGCACTAGCGCGCGTACCAACCTCCTTCTGTGTTCCGCCGTCGCTCTGACGTCGTCTATGCAGCTGGTGGCGTCGATCGCGGCAGTTGCGACGGCGTCCAGCAATTCCACGGTGTCACTCACCTCACCCCACCCGTCACCGAAGAGGCGCTCCGCCTCGCGCGCCCTCACCACGGTCGGCGCGACCGAACCTAGCGCCAGCGAGACGGTCCCTTCCTCGGGATCGAATGCCGCGGCCGAGGACGCCACGGCTATGGCCAGCGCGTTGCGCTGACCCGATTTCATGTACTTGCTCCGAAGTCCGGTCGCCGGAACCCTCACCTCGAACCCCTCGATGAACTCGCCGGGAGCGAGCACTGTCGCTCCGGGACCCTTGAAGAACGAACGGAGCGGCAGGTCCCTGCGCGCGCACTCGTCGCCCACGACCCTCACGGTCGCGTCGAGCGCCATGAGCGCCGTCGTGCCGTCGGCCGCGGGAGACGCGTTGGCGACGTTGCCTCCTATCGTCCCGCGCGACCTGATCTGCGGCGACCCCACGCGCCGGCACGCCTCGGCCAGAACGGAGGCGCTGGCGCTGACCCACTCGTTCGACGCCAGCTCCGCGTGCGTGACGCACGCGCCTATGAAGACTCCGTCCTCTCTCTCCTCGATGCGCGCAAGCTCGGCGACGCGGCCAAGGTCCACGAGCACGTCCGGCCGCACGACCCTGCGGCCGACCAGGACGGCCATATCGGTCGAGCCCGCCACGAGACGCGCGTTCCCGGCGCTCTCGGCAAGACAGTGCGAGACGTCCTCGACCGTGGCAGGCCTCATCCAGACAGGCTCGTACATCACTCGCCCCCCGTCGCTCGTCCGGGAAGAACACCTCGTCGCAGGAGACCCTCGAGGACGGCGCCGCCCACGCTTCTCGCCTTGTCCGATATCGCGCGGTAGTCGACCGACGCCCCTCGCGGGTCGACGTCACCCATCTTCTGGCCCTTGTTGAGTGTGACGCCCGCGGCAACGAGTCCGCGCAGGAGCCCGGAAGTGAGAGCCACGGCCTTCGCTCCGGCCACTCGCCCCACGACGTCGCCCCTGGTCACGATGTCGCCTATCGAACGAACGGGCTCGAAGCGGCCGTCGGCGGGAGACCGGATGAGACGTTCCGAACTCTGTCCCGCTATCTCGCCCGGCACCCCGGTGTCGGGCTCGGCCGTTCCGTCTGCTATCAGCCGACCCAGCGCGTGTCCTCGCGCCGTTTCGACGACGAAGTCCACGTCGCTTCCGGCCACGAAGCCGGGGCCCAGCGCTATCGTCACCGCCGCGTCGGACCTGCGGGTTCCCAGGTTGACCTTGGCCATCCGGGCGTCGACCACGGCGTCGGCGCCGAGAGTCTCGACGGCGGCGCCGTCCGGGTCGACCATGACCGGGACCCACTCGGGCCAGTCGCCTCCGGACACCAGCTCCTGTAGCCCGCGGAGTGAGACCCTCCGCGCCTGAACGTCCTCCACCTCGACGGAGCCGTCGGTCACGGCGGATGCGAACGCCACCGCGCGCCTCACCGCCATGGGACGCTCGACCTCGAGCACCACGATACGGTACCCCGCCGCGTGAAGTCTGTGGGCGACGCCGGTTCCGAGGTCGCCTCCTCCCTTCACCACGACGAGACCATCAAGTTTCACGACCTGTTCCGTCCCTTGTTCTCGGGCTTGTCCTTGAGCATCGCGGTATCCGTGATGCCGTGTTTGACCGCGATGATCTCGGCCACGACGCTCACGGCTATCTCGTCGGGTGTCTCCGCACCGATGTCCAGTCCGATGGGGGCGTGTATCGATGAGATCGCGGACTCCGGGACTCCCTCTTCTCTCAGCCCGTCGAACGTCGCCGCGACCTTCTTCTCGCTGCCGATCATGCCCACGTAGCGCGGCTCGTGCCCGAGGAGCGCCTTGACCCAGACGCTGTCGAACCTGTGGCCCCGCGTGACCACGACAACGAACGTGGATCCGTCGACGACGAGATCGCCGCCAAGCAGCTCGACCCCTCCCACGAGACGGCGGTCGATGCCGGGGAAACGCTCCTCGGTGACCATGTCGGCGCGGTCGTCGACAACAGCCACGCGGAAGCCCGCGCGCCTCGCGACGCCCGCCACCGCCTGCCCGACGTGCCCTCCCCCGACCACCAGCACCGACGGTCCCGCCGAGATCGGCTCGAGGAATATGTCCATCTTCCCGCCGCAGATCATGCCCGTGTCGTCGAAGAGGTCGAACGATACGAGCTCGGCTTCCCTGGCACCGACGAGGTCGGCCGCCCGCTCGATCACGGTGCCCTCGATCGCGCCGCCTCCGACGGAGCCGAGCGTCCTGCCGCCCTCGTAGACTATCATCTTCGCGCCGACACCTCTGGGCGTCGAACCACCGACCGACACGACGGTCGCCACGACGCCGGGAACACCGTCCCTGTGCATCCTGGCTATCTCGTCGAAGAGGTCCCTGAGCCTCAGTGCCAAATCGTGGTCCTCTCTCACGCCGGCGCGTGTCCTCGAGACGGCGACGGACCCCGCGCAGCGAGGTCCGTCGCGCGGGCGTCACGCCGGGCGTGGCCCGCCGCCCCGTGCGGGGGCTACGGCCGGTCGATACCGTCCTTCACGGCCTCGTAGTCGTCCGGAGTGTCTACGTCCACGAGGAAGCCGTCGTCGTCCACCTCTACCTCGGTGACGGCGTCCGCGTTCTCCTCGATGATGTACCTGGCTCCCGTGTCGCCGCCCAGCGCCTCGAGCTGCTCACGGAACGAGCCGTCCAGCAGCAGCGGGTGTCCCCTCCGCCCCTCGTGAGTAGGGACGACGATGCGTCCACCCGACGCGTGCGCGACGATCAGCCGGTCGACGTCCGCCGTCCTGAAGAACGGAGCATCCGACAGGGCGATGATGAAGGCGTCGGTGCCCCACGAGCACGACGAAACGCCGTGCGCCAGCGACGTTCCCATGCCCTCCTTGTAGCGGCGGTTCCCAACGAGTTCGACCCGCTCGTCGATGACGCCGGCGAGCGCCCTGCCCACCGCGTCGGCGTCGTGCCCCAGCACGACCACCAACTCGTCGATCTTCCTCGAATTGAGAAGCTTGGTCACGACCGTGCGGACCATGGCCTCGCCGGACACGGGGAGCGTCTCCTTCTTCTCGCCCATGCGCTTCGATTCACCTGCAGCAAGA
Organism: uncultured bacterium; assembly: GCA_964399265.1. Classification (GTDB taxonomy): domain Bacteria; phylum Joyebacterota; class Joyebacteria; order Joyebacterales; family Joyebacteraceae; genus WJLY01. The sequence goes on from CAYNQF010000005.1 coordinate 48,233, forward strand.
ACGACCGCTGAAACCATATGAACCTCTCGGAGTCCGGCGCCGACGGAGGGACGCGGGCTAGAGCTTGCTCACCATCTCCCGAATCCTGTCGAGCGCCTTCTCGATGTTCTCGAGTGAGTTCGCATAGCTGAACCTCAGGTAGCCCTCGCCGAACTTCCCGAAGCACGTTCCGGACAGGCAGGCGACACCGGCCTCGTTCAGAACGCGGTCGGCGAGCTCCTGCGACGACATGCCGAGCCCCTTGACGTTCGGGAAGACATAGAACGCGCCCTTCGGCCTCAGGCACTTGATGCCGTCAATGGAGTTCAGCCCGTCGACGATCGTGTCGCGACGCTTCTTGAAGATCTCGACCATCTTCGTCACCTCATCCTGCGGGCCCTCGAGGGCCTCTATGCCCGCGAGCTGGACGAAGGTGGTAGCGTGCGAGTAGACGTTCGTGTTGAGCTTCGTAAACTTCTCGGCGATCGGCTTCGGCATGGCGGCGTAGCCAAGCCTCCACCCGGTCATCGCGTACGTCTTGGAGTGCGCATCCATCAGGATCGTGCGTTCCTGCATCCCTGGAAGCGCGGCGACCGTGTGGTGCTCTCCTTCGTAGATGATCTTGCTGTAGACCTCGTCGGAAAGAACGACGACGTCGTTCTCGATCGCGAGCTCGGCGATGCGCGCGAGATCGCTCGGCTCAAGGACGCCGCCGGTCGGGTTCTGCGGCGAATTGATGATCAGCATCTTGGTGTTCGGGTTGATCTTGGCTTCCAGCTCGGAGATGTCGAAGCGAAAGTCGCGCTCTTCCTTGTACTCGAGCGGCACGGCCTTGCCGCCGGCGAAGTTGATCGCCGACTCATAGATCGGATATCCCGGGTTCGGGTATATGACCTCGTCACCGTGGTCCACCAGCGCCAGGATGGGAAGGAAGATGATCGGCTTGCCGCCCGGCGTGACCACGATCTGGTCCGGAGTGTACTTGAGCCCGCGGTCCTTCTCGAAGTACCTGCATATGGCTTCGCGGACGTTCATGAGCCCCGCCGACGGCCCGTAGTGCGTCTGTCCATCCCATATCGCCTTGTCGGCGGCCTTGCGGATGTTGTCCGGGGTGTCGAAGTCGGGCTCGCCGATCTCGAGATGGACGATGTCCCTGCCCTGAGCCTCCAGCGCCCTCGCCTTCGCCAGCACCTCGAACGCGGTCTCAGTGCCCAGCCTGTTCATGCGCTCCGCGAATTTCACGAGAACCTCCTCCCGCGCCCCTGCAGGGGTCGCTCGAATGAACCTGCGAACAGATCTCAGTCCCGAATCAGCTCTGCTCTTCGACTTCCTCGGCGATGCTCTTCCTGCGCGACAGGACGTCACGCACGGAGGCCGCTATCTCGCGCGCGGTGAGCCCGAAGTAGGACAGCAGCTGCTCGTGCTCGCCGGACTCTCCGAAACGGTCATCGACGCCCACGATCTTCATCGGCGTCGGCCGGACGCTCTGTGCGAGGGCCTCCGCCACCGCGCCGCCCAGTCCCCCTATCGTCGAACCCTCTTCCGCCGTCACGAGCGCCCCCGTCTCGACCGCCGCCCTGTTGACGATGGCGCGGTCCAGGGGCTTCACGGTGTGGCAGTTCACGACCCTGACGCCCAGCCCCTCGTCCTCGAGTTGTCGCGCGGCCTTGAGAGACTCGTATACCATGACGCCGCACGCCAGGATCGTAGCGTCGTCTCCCTGCCGGTAGACGGCGCCCTGCCCCACGGTGAAGGGCGTGATGTCGGTCGTGACGATCGGCACCCTCGACGCGGCGAATCTGATGTAGACGGGCCCCGGAACACGCGCCGCCGCCACGGTCGCCTTTCGCGCCTCCACCGCGTCCGCCGGAACGATGACGGTCATGCCGGGGAGCGTGCGCATCACAGCGACGTCCTCGAGCGACTGCCTCGATCCGCCGGCACCGCCGGAGGACAGGCCGGCGTCGGCGCCGCAGATGTTCACGTTCAGTGAGCCGTAGCAGATGGTCGACCGAATGATGTCCCAGGCCTTGCCCGCCGCCAGCATGCCGTGCGTCGTGACAAAGACGCACTTGCCGGCCAGAGCCAGCCCCGCAGCCGTCCCGATCATGTCCTGCTCGCAGAGCCCGATGTCCAGGAACCGATCGGGGTACCTCTTCCTGAACTCGCTCGTCCCGCTCGACCCGGCCAGGTCGGCATCCATGACGATGATGTCCAGGCCGCGCTCCGCCATCTCTATCAGGCCCCGCTCGTAGCCGTGGTTAGTGGCCTCGGTCTCGATCACGCTGTGCCTGATGTCGACCAGCCCCATTTCGGCCATCTCGAAGTCTCCAGTCACCTTGGTCCATGATTCAAGTCGGACGAGCTACGGCCGCCGTCCGGCGCCCGACGTCATACTCGTCACCGGTCCCGTCACTGCTCGAGGGCCTTCATCGCTTCCTCGTAAAGCTCCTCGGTCAGTCGCTTGTCGTGCCACTCGGCCTTCCCTTCCATGAAGGGGACGCCCTTGCCCTTGGTCGTCCGCGCGAGGATCAGGCTGGGCCGTCCCGCTACCGAACGGGCTTCCTCGAACGCCGCCTTCAGACGCTCGACGTCGTGGCCGTCGATCTCGATGACGTGCCAGTTGAAGGTGCGCCACTTGTCGCCGAGCGGCGACAGCGCGACGATGTCCTCCGTGCTCCCGTCACCCATCATCATGTTCCGGTCGATGACGGCGCACACGTTATCGAGCTTGTGGTGCGCCGCGGTCATCGCCGCCTCCCAGATCTGGCCCTCGTGCGCCTCGCCGTCACCGATCATGCAGTAGACCCTGAAGTCCTTGCCGTCTCTGCGCGCGGCCATGGCGATGCCGTTGGCGATCGAAAGACCCTGGCCCGGAGACCCCACGGAAGCGTCTATGCCACGGGTCTTGTGCATGTCTGGGAAGCCCTGCAGAAGGGACTTGAGCTTCCGGAAAGTCAGGAGGTCCTTTACGTCGTAGTACCCGCGTCGAGCCAGCACCGCATAGAGCGCGGGGGCGGCGTGGGCCTTCGAGAGCACGAACCTGTCCCTGTCGTCCCACGAGGGACGGTCGGGCTTGATCCGCATTGCCTCCCAGTACAGCACGACGAGTATGTCGACCGCCGAGAGAGAACCTCCCAGATGCCCGGAGCCGGCCTCCAGGACCATGGTAAGAACGTCGCGACGGACGACCCTTGCTATGTCCCTGAGCTCAACGGGCGTCGGACTCATCAGCAATCCCCCTCGAAGGTCAGCGCCATGAGACCGGTGCTCTCGTCCAGCTTGCGCCTGGCCTCGACCGAGACCTTGAGTATGGCGATCTCGTTGGTGACGTTCGCCTTGCCCTTCGACAGGTGGCCCGCGACCGTCTGCTTCTTGTCGTCGGCGAGCAGCGCGTGCATGTGTATGTGGTACTCCCCGTCCTGCAAAATGATGTTCCCAGAGAGGGATACGAGCTCGCGCGGCTCCGGAAAGAAGACCGTGGCGTATTCCCCGTCCGCCACGAAGTATGCAAGCTCCGCCTGCTTCAGCATCCCGATGCCCGACACCACGACGCCCGTCTTGAGGTCGCACTTGCCCGCCACCTCGCGGAGCGAGTCGAAGAGGTCCTCGCCCTGGTGCAGCCGTATCAGAATGACGTGTCCGTCGTCACGATATTCCATGCCGCGAAGTCCCCTTTCACCTGTGGAGTCGTTCGCTCGAGCAGCGTTTCCCGACTGCGTACACCGGGGACGACGGAGCCGTCAGTCCGCGGCGCTCTCGATGGCGTCGACTATCTTGACGTAGCCCGTGCATCTGCAGAGATTCCCGGAGATGGCCTCCTCGATCTCTTCCCGGGAAGGGTTCGGGTTCCTCCGCAGAAGCGCGTGCGCCGAAATGATCATGCCGGGCGTGCAGAATCCGCACTGCACGGCGCCTGCCTCGACGAATGCTCGCTGGATCCGGTCCAGAGCGTCGCCGTCGCCGAGCCCCTCTATGGTCGTTACCTTCCGCCCCTCGCACTGCGCGGCGAACACCAGACAGGAGTTGACCGGCTCACCGTCGAGCAGAACGGTGCACGCCCCGCACTCTCCGCGCCCGCAACCCACCTTGGTGCCGTGGAGGCCGAGCCCCTCGCGCAGCAGCTCGACCAGCGATGCCGAAGACGGTACGTCGGCGACGCGCTTCACGCCGTTGACCTCGAGGCGAATCTCCACGGCGACTCCAGCCTCCCGCCCGAGGTCCGGGCGGCGTTTCGGCCGCTCATCGCCTCCGCGGGAAATACGTCTTTCCCTACCGCGTCCGCGGAGGCACGCGTCTGCGATACGCGCGCGATGTCAGCCGCGGAGCGCGGCGCGCACGTCGTCAAGTGTCCTGCCTATCGGCACCGGTTGTCCGGCGGACCGCATCGCGCTCTCGGTGTCCTTGAGACCGCTCCCGGTCATGAGCACCACCACGGTCTCGCTCCGGCTCACCAGACCCTCGCGCACCGCCTTGCGAAGGCCGGCGAACGCGGTCACACCCGCGGGCTCCCCGAACACACCGGTCGTCCTCGCAAGCTCCGGTATCGCCGAGATGATCTCATCGTCGGAGACGGTCAGCATGTCACCGTGGCTCTCGCGTATACCCTTGAGCGCCTTCCTCCAGTTGCGCGGATGACCAACGCATATGGAGTCCGCGCACGTGCGAGCGGCCACGGGCGCTACATCGCCTCCGCGCTCGAACGCCTCGAAGATCGGCGATGATCCCTCGGCCTGAACGCCGACGATCGCCGGAACGCGGTCGGTCAGGCCGATCTCAGCAAACTCGCGGAAGCCCTTGGCTACGCCGCTCGTGATGCAGCCGTCACCGACGGACACGAAGACCTTGTCAGGCACGTCGAAGCACATCTGCTCGGCGACCTCGAAGGCGACGGTCTTCTTGCCCTCGACCAGGTAGGGATTGACCGCACAGCAGCGGTTGTACCACCCGAACTCCTCGATCGCCTGTATCGCGAGGTCGAACGCGTCGTCGTAGCTGCCGTCGACCGCAAAGACGGTGGCGCCGTAGACCAGGAGCTGCGCGACCTTGGGACGCGGTGCGGTCGCGGGCACGAATATGTAGCAGGGCGTCTGCTGTGCTGCGGCGAATCCGGACAGCGAGCATCCGGCGTTCCCAGTCGACGCCGCGGCCACTGCGGACACCCGCTCGGCCGTCGCCCTGGCCATGGCGACCGCGGTCGCGCGGTCCTTGAGCGACGCGGTCGGGTTCCTGCCGTCGTCCTTCACGTAGACGCGGTCCAGTCCGAGCAGGCCGGGCACCTCGTACATCGGCGTCCAACCGGTGCGGAGCCTTGGAATATGCTCGACGGACTCGACCGGCAGCAGCGGAAGGTAACGCCAGATCGAATCGTCGCGCGAGGCCGCGAGCGCTTCGCGTGTCAGCCTGGATGCGGCCTCACGGTAGTCATAGAAGACGTCGAGGATCCCTTCGGTCCCGCAGTCCAGGCACGTGTAGCGAGCCTCGCCCGGCGCGTAATCGCGCCCGCACTTGAGGCAGGTGAACCCCGTGACCGTGGCGCCCGCCCGACCCATCACATGTTCCTCCACAGCTCGGTCGCCCGTTCCCTGGCTCTCGCCATCGTCAGAGCGGCGTCCATCGTGAGGACCTCTCTGTCCCGCATCACCACGCGGCCGTTCACCACGACCGTCTCCACCATCCAGCCGGTCAGGCCGAAGATGACATGGCCGCCGAAGTTCGCCGACTCGAGCGGCGTCGGTGGATCGTAGTCGAGCACTATGAGGTCGGCGGGAGCGCCGGGGGACAGGTCACCGAGCCTCGTGCCGAAGAGCCTCTCCGTGATCGTGGCGTTGTCGTCCAGACAGAGCCGACCCGCGAGACCATGTCCGACGCGCGGATCGCCGGCCCTGTCCCTGTGGACCAGGTTTGCCACCTTCATTTCGTCGAACATGCTCGCCGTGAATCCGTCGGTGCCCAAGCCCACCAGGATCCCCTCTTTCAGCATGCCGGGCACGTCGGCGCAACCGACCGCGTTGTTCATGTTGGACTGAGGATTGTGAACGACTATGGTACCGGTATCCCGGAGCAACGTCCGCTCGCTCGCGTCCACATGTATGCAGTGGGCCGCGATGGAGCGGCGTCCGAGAACCCCATGCGCGTGCAGGCGCTCTATCACTCTCTTGCCGCTGCGCCTGATGCTGTCCTCGACGTCCGCCTTGTCCTCGGCAGCGTGCGTGTGGCAGCCCACGCCGAGGCTATCCGCCAGAGCGGCGGCCCGGTAGAGCGTGTCGTCATCGAGCGTGAAGCTCGCGTGGAGGCCGACGCTGGCTCCCAGCATCGGAGCGGGCGCCGCGGCCTCACCGGACCCGCCGGCGGGTCCGGCCACGTCGCCGGTCTCGTTCGCCACGCGCCCTCCGCGCGCCGCCACGGCCCTCGCGAATCGCTCGTTCTCCCTGAGCCCCGCCTCGCGCGCGTCGGCGCCGTCACGGTCCGTGATCTCGAAGCAGAGGTTCGCACGGAGACCGGCCGTACCCAGCGCGTCCGCGACAGCATCGAGGCTGCCGTCTATCGTCACCTGACTCGCGTGGTGGTCGACGATCGTGGTCGTGCCGTTTCGTATGAGGTCGAGCGCCCCGGCGGCAGCCGACAGCCGGATGTCGTCCATCGTGAGAGCCCGATCCAGCCTCCACCACAGGTGCTCCAGAATCTCGACGAAGTTCGCCGACGGTGCGATGTCGGCCATGAGCCCCCGCGCGAGCGCGCTGTAGAGATGGGTATGCGCGTTCACGAGCCCGGGCATCACGAGTCTGCGCGAGGCGTCGAGCAGCATGGCTCCGCCCGTCGCAACGTCCTCGCGCCTGCCCACGCTCTCGACGAGCCCATCCCTCACGACGACAGCGCCGTCGGGAATGACTCGCGGCTCAGCACCTCCGGTGATTACGGTCCCTCCTGCAACCACGAGGGAACTGGTATGGGACATCGCCTCTCCGATTTGGACCTCCGCGAGGGTCGCATGGAGCGATAACGGGCGGCCGCGCGGGTGGATAAACGCCCCATGGCTATGGACTTCCGGAACCTCTCACTCTACGTGACGGGTGGGCGCGTGTCAACCCGATTCGCCCCACCGCTGGGCCTGTTCCGCTTACGTGGCGGTGGCGGACGTGGCCTCGGGAATGGACGGAGCCGGGGGGGTGGACGGGACGAGAGGGACGGATGGGGTGAACGCTGAGGAACGGGTGAGCAGAGCCGAGAGGGTAGAAGCCGCCGGCAGGGTGGACGGGGGGAAGGGACGGGCCAAGGCCGGCCGCCAACGGCGCTGCGCGCGGGAACTACACGAGCGGCCGGACCCGAAGGGCCGGCCGCTTCGCGTTGCGCGTGGATATTGTGTGCGCCTCCGGGCAGCCCCCCGCGAGGAGTGCAATACCAGGGGAAACCCGATATCTAGAAGAGAGCGTAGATGAACGGCGCCAGCGCTGATCCCTGCGTGAGAACCAGAAGCGCCCCGATGAGCCCGAGAAGTACGATGACAGGAACCAGCCACCACTTCTTACGGACCCTCATGAACGCCCAAATCTCCTTGACGGTCGATGCCTTTCCCATTTCCTGGCTCCCATGGACCTTGCGGCCGTCGCGCCTGACGCGGGCGTGGATGCCGGCTCAGGCTCCGGCCGCGGGCCGAGTTCTCCGCTAGAACTGGCTCAGGTATCTTTCCTTGTCGCGCTCCGGCTCCGGGCGCTCGACCCAGTAGCTCTCACGGTCGGGCTCGAATCCCAGGTCGAGGAACCTCTTCCCGACGAGTCTCGCGATGAAGGCTATCGGAGTGATGCCGATGTAGAAGACGAGCACGAGGATGACACGCGTCATCACCCATCCGAGCGCGATCGCGAACGCCATCCAGACCTTCTGCACAGGCCTCAACGCGACCGGCACCGCCAGCCCCAGCACCAGGAAAGCGGCCGCTATTCCGAAGAACCACCTGACGTCGCCCTTGCCGCGCCACAGGAACAGAGCCCCCAGCACGGCTATGGCTACGCACATCGTGATGCCGAATTTCCGGAGATCCCGCGGTCCGCTTCTCACGCCCGCAAGTTCGTCAGCGATCACACCTGCCCAGGTCTGCTTCTTGGCCAAACGACGTTCCTCCGTTCGCTCATCGGGGCCGGCGACGGCCGGCGCCGCGCTTGACATCGCGCGCACTAATCCAGTTCGAACTCCTGCCGCCAGTCGACGTCGTCATCGAGCGGAGCCTGTTCGGTCTTGTCGACCAGAAACTCACCGAGGATCAGGTAGTCCATCTCGGTTCTCATGAAACACGTGTAAGCGTCGTGCGGAGTGCAGACGATAGGCTCGCCTCTGACGTTGAAGGACGTGTTGATGACCACGGGGCACCCCGTCTTCTCCCTGAACGCGTCAATCATGTCGTAGTAGGCCTGGTTGTCCTCCCGAGACACCGTCTGAAGACGCGCGCTGTAGTCGACGTGGGTCACAGCAGGGATGCTGGACCGAATCACGTTGAGCTTCTTGAGACCGAACCAGTTCTTCTCCTCGTCCGTCATCTCCCGACGGATGTCCCTGCGAACGTCCGCGACCAGAAGCATGTACGGACTCTCCCTGTCTATCTCGAAGTACTCGTCCGCGCGGTCGGCAAGCACGGTGGGAGCGAACGGCCTGAAGCTCTCGCGGTACTTGATCTTCAGGTTCATGGTGCGCTGCATCTCCGGAGACCTCGCGTCCCCCACGATGCTGCGCGACCCCAGAGCCCTGGGACCAAACTCCATCCGTCCGTTGAACCACCCCACCACCTTTTCGCTGCCGACGAGTTCGGCGATGGTCGACGGCACCTCGGACGAGGGAAGCCTCTTGTACGGGATCGAGTTGGTCTCGAGGTAGTCCTTGATCTCGTCGGCGGTGAACTGCGGGCCGAGATACGACGCCCGCTGGAAGTCGTTCTTGTCGTCGGCCCTGCGCTCGTTGCCGAGGTACTCGTACCAGGTGAAGAGCGCCGCACCGAGAGCACCGCCGGCGTCGCCCGCCGCCGGCTGGATCCATATGTCGTCGAAGATCCCGCTCCTCAGGATCTTGCCGTTGGCCACACAGTTGAGAGCGCAGCCACCCGCGAGGCACAGGTACTTCGTCGCGGTCTCCTTCTGAACGTGCCTGGCCATTCGCAGCATTACTTCCTCGGTCACGTCCTGGACCGACCTCGCCAGGTCCATGTCGCGCTGCGTCAGCTCCGACTCGGGCCTCCGCGGCGGTCCGCCGAACAGCCTATCGAACTTGGCGCTCGTCATCTTGAGACCGGCGCAGTAGTCGAAGTAGTCCATGTTCATCTTGAAGGAGCCGTCCTCCTTGAGGTCCATCAGCTCCGTCAGGATCGCGTCAACGTACTTCGGCTGGCCGTAGGGGGCCAGACCCATGACCTTGTACTCGCCCGAGTTGACCTTGAACCCTGTGTAATAGGTGAAGGCGGAGTACAGCAGGCCCAGCGAGTGCGGGAAGTGGATCTCCTTCATGATGTCGACCCGGTTGCCTCGACCCACGCCGTAGCTGGAGGTCGTCCACTCGCCGACGCCGTCGACGGTGATGAACGCGGCCTCCTGGAACGGCGACGGGAAGAAGGCCGAAGCCGCGTGCGACTCGTGGTGGTCGAGGAAG
>CAYNQF010000006.1:0-53953 GCA_964399265.1 uncultured bacterium
CTCCGACCGATCCGCCTCCCTCCGGCGGCGGATCTTCCATGAGGCTGTCGGCCCAGACGGGCTTCGCCGGCACCAGCGAAACGACCATCTCCGGAGTCGTCGTTGACAAGGCCGGCAAGCCGCTCGGGGACGTCGCGGCGAAGCTGTACGTAGGCGGCCTCCTGACCGACGAGGTTCTGACGTCGGCAGACGGAACGTTCGAGATCGTCCAGCTCATTGACTACGCGAAGGACGTCACGATCGACATGTGGTTCGTGCCGCCGGGACAGGACATGGTCATGGAAGACGTGATCCTCAAGGAGAGCAGCTCCGCAAGGCAGAACGGTCTGTACAGCAAGTGCATCGCCCGGGTCACGCTCGACCCGATCACCGATTTCGTCGTCAGGATCCTCGATCTCGACGCACGCACGCGCATGCTCCAGACGTCGGATTGCCTGAGCTAGCAGGTACCGGAACAGCGGTGAAGGATAGCGAGGAGCCGCGCCCTACTACGGTAGGGCGCGGCTCGTTGTTTCGCACCTCGTTCTCAATCCGCGCGGTTCGTCGTTTGTCGGCTCGTGCTTCTGCGGCGCCTCGTTTCGCGACCCATGCTTCCCGGGTCACTCCCCCTACCCTAGCCCGAGTGGATGCTGAGGCCGGAGACCGCCTCGAAGGCTTCGGCGACCGACTCCGACAGAGTCGGGTGCGCGTGGATCATGCTCGCGACGGTCTCGGCAGTCAGACCCGCCTCCATCGCCAACGCGATCTCGTGCACGAGGTCGCTCGCGTGCGGGCCCACGACGACACCTCCCAAGACTCTGCCGCCGCCCTTCTCGGCAAGCACCTTCACGAAACCGATGGCGTCGCCCTCCGCCACGGCCTTCCCGGACGCCGAGAACGGGAAGCGCCCGACCTCGACGGCCGCTCCCCGCTCCGTCGCCTGGTGCTCAGTGATGCCTACGCTCGCGACCTCGGGCCTCGTGAACGTGCACCTCGGGACCGCCGCGTAGCTCATTCTGACGTCTATGCCCGCAGCCTGCGACGCCGCCACTATACCCTCACGAGAGGCCACGTGCGCAAGGAGCCATCCGCCGACGACGTCGCCGACCGCATAGACCCCTTCGACCGACGTGCGCATGCGGTCATCGACGACGATGGCGCCACCATCCACCGCCACGCCGAGACCCTCGGCGTTCGCTTCCTTGACGGAGGGACGCCGCCCCATCGCGAGCAGGACCATCTCCGACTCCAACTCGTCGCCGGAGTCGAGAACGATCCTCGCGCGGCCGTCCGACACATCTATGCGCTCGACCCTGGTCCCCACGCGAATCTCGACCCCGCGCTTCTTGAGGCTGCTGCGCACGGTCCTGGCGGCGCTTTGGTCCTCTCCGGGAAGCACCTCGGGGAGCATCTCGACGAGCGTGACCTTCGTCCCCACTCCTGAGTAGAACGACGCGAACTCACATCCCACCGCTCCGGCGCCTATGATCAGCGCATCCTTGGGCAGCCCGGACCTGCCAAGGGCGTCCCTGCTGGTGACGACGACGCGCCCGTCGTACGGGAACGCGGAGGGCACAAGAGGAACCGATCCGGTGGCGAGTATGACGTTCCTTGATCTGAGCGTGACCTCGCCCTCTCCCGACGACACCGTGACGACGCCGGGCTGCTCGACCCTCGCCTCACCACGGTGAACGTCGACCTTCCTCTTCTTGAGCAGTGTCTCGACCCCGCTCCGCAGGCGCGCTACCACCCGGTCCTTTCGCTCGAAGACGGCGTCCGCGTCCACGCTCACCTCTCCCACCGCCACGCCGAAGTCGGACGCCGACCTGGCGCAGTCGGCCACGTCGACGCACGCCAGAAGCGCCTTCGTGGGGATGCACCCCCAGTTCAGGCATATGCCGCCCACTTCGGCCCTCTCGACCAGGGCCACGCGGAGACCCAGCTGTGCAGCGCGCAGTGCCGCGACGTAGCCTCCGGGGCCGCCGCCGACAATCGTCAGATCGTAGTCCGAAGCCATGAGTCCCCCTGTTGAGGCGGTTCGACGTCGGTCCGGCCGGGGCCTGCGAGACTGCACCGTCCAGCCGACCACCGTCAGCGTAGCTTCGCGTGGTCGCCCTTGTCAACACCGCGCGTCCGCGCGAAGCAAGCGGGCCGTTGACCCGTCAACCTGGATGTGGTAGATGAAGCTCACCTCATGAGGTCAGGAGACCTGGACATGCCCATCGTTGTGCAGAAGTACGGCGGAACGTCGGTCGACGGTCGCGACAGGATACTGCAGGTCGCGAAGCGCGTCGCGGAGACCCACGCGGAGGGCAACGACGTGGTCGTCGTCGTCTCGGCGCAGGGCGGCACAACCGACTCACTGCTCAGCGAGGCAAGGGGCATCACGCCCGAGCCGGCGCAGCGCGAGCTCGACATGCTCGTCACCGCCGGCGAGAGAATATCGATGTCGCTCCTGGCCATCGCGCTGAACTCGCTCGGCTGCAGAGCGGTGTCGTTCACGGGTTCGCAGGTCGGGATCATCACCGACACCAGACACACGAACGCCCGCATTCTCGAGGTCAGGCCGGCGAGGCTCGTGCGGGAGCTGGAGCGCGGCTCCGTGGTGGTCGTCGGGGGTTTCCAGGGAGTCAGCACCGAGAAGGAGGTGACGACCCTCGGACGCGGCGGCTCCGACACGACGGCCGTGGCGCTCGCCGCGGCGCTCGCGGCCGAGAGGTGCGAGATCCTGACCGACGTCGACGGCGTTCACACAGCAGACCCCAGATACGTTCCGGACGCGGCCATCATCGACGAGATCTCGTACGTGGACATGGCGGAACTCGCGAGGTTCGGCGCGACGGTGCTCAAGGAGGACGCGATCAGATTCGCCGAGCGCGAGGGGATCGCGCTCACAGTCGGGCCCGCGTCCCAGGCGACGCCGGGGACGATAGTACTGGAGCGACCCTCCGCGCCGCAGCGCGAGGTGGTGGGCATCTCCGTAGTGAGGAGAGCGTCGCTTCTCCGCCTCGAGGCCGCAGGCGCAGCGCCGGTCCTCGCGGAGCACGGAGACCGCGTGCGATTCGTGGCCGGCGACGAAGGCGACGTGCTCGCGGCCATCGAGCGCGACGAGCTGCCGGACGGCGAGAGAGTGAGCCTGCTCTGCGCGGTCGGACCTGACGCGGGCAGCGGATCGACGCTGTGTGCCGTCATCGAGACCGCGTCGTCCGCTGAGTGCCGGATCCTGGCCGCGGCGTCGTGCGCGCGCTCCGTCGCCCTCGCTGTGCCCCGGGAGTCCGCCGAACGCGCGCTCCGCGCGCTTCACGACCGGTTCTTCGGATAGGGCCCCGGGACGCATCTCACACTTCCACCCTGCTTCCCCTCATGTAGAGAGCGAGCACCTCGATGTCCTTGATGCGACCGGGCCCAACCTCGAATGGGTCCTCGGCGAGGACGGTGAAGCTCGCCTCCTTGCCCGGCTCCAGGGTCCCTCTGCGGCATTCCTCGAACCCGAACCACGCCGCTCCCGCAGTGAAGAGAGACACCGCGTCGAAGACCGAGAGCCGCTCGTCCGCGTTCGGACGGGTCACCGCTGAGTGTATCCCCAGGAGCGAGTCGAGCGGCGTCACGTACGAGTCCGACCCACCCGCGAGCCTGATCCCCGACCGCGACATCGTCCTGAAGGGATTCGACCTGGCCGCGCGCGCGCCGAGCCGCCTCTCGTACATTCCTCCCGGCCCACCCCACAGGTGTTCGAACGTCGGCTGGACGCAGGCCGAGAGCCCGACGCGCCTCATCTCCGCCAGGTGCCAGGGCATCGGCAGCTCGCAGTGCTCGATGCGATGCCTCGCCTCCCCCGCCTCGGTCCCGCACGCCCTCGCATAGCAGGTGACGGCCTGGGTGATCGCTCTCTCCCCCAGCGCATGCACCGCAATCTGGAGGCCGCGCTCGTGCGCCCGCCTCATGAAACCCGTCAGCTCGTCGTCGGAGAAGTACAGGTTCCCCAGCCCGCCGCCGTCGGCGTACGGCTCATCTAGCGCCGCGGTCTGGGAACTGAACGAACCGTCGAGTAGTATGCACCCGCCGATCCTCGGCAGCCCCAGGGACAGGACCCAGTCGATGTTCAGCGTTTGTGGGAAGACGACCACGTCGACGACCAGGTCGTCCGCCACCTCGAGGAGCAGCTCGACGTCACGGTCACGGTCACCAGGATCTGCCGCGCCGACCAGGGAGTGGACGACACCTACACCTCTTCCGGCCGCCGCCCGGGCCGCCGCGTGGTAAGCCTCCACACGCTCACGGTCGCTCAGAAGCTCCCCGGCGCGCGCGGCGGCACGCGAGTGGGCCTCGCCGCGCAGGACTCCCGTCGGCCTCCCGGCGGTCAGCTCGACGCCCGGGGCTCCGGGGTCCACGCCGAGCAGCTTCAAGGCGCGAGTGCTGCATATCGAGCTGTGTCCGTCGCGGCGCCTCACGAATATCGCGAACTCCGCGGAGATGGCGTCGAGCTCTGCCGCCGCCGGGTAGCGCCCGTCGGGGAGCAGGTCCGGGTCGAACGAGTGAGCTCGCAGGATCCCGCCCTCGTGCACCCTGGCGGCCTCCGCGATGATGTCGAACACGTCGTCCATCACGGCGGCGCGGCTCAGGTCGGTGGTTGTGGCCAGGAGGCCGGTGCTCAGGAGATGCACGTGCGCGTCGTGAAGCACGGGCAGCAGGGTCGCCCCTCCCAGGTCGACCAGCGGCACCGCCTCAAGCTCGACGGGCACCGGTCCTGACCCGATCGCGTCGATGTGTCCGGCATCGACGAACATCCAGTTCGCAACGTCGTCCGGACGCAACATGGTACGCAGACGTCCGGTTACGACGCACCGGTCGTTAGGCAAGGGTGCCTCCTCTGTCCAGCGGTGATTCCAGCGATGCAGGGCCGTCTGAGCGACGCACGCCTCGCGGCGCCCGACGCGGGCCGGCGCGGCGTCAGATGCGAGAGACCTCGACGAGCTTGTACTCCCCGAACCCGTCGCGATCGACGAAGATGTACTTCGTGTGCTCGCCGTAGTAGTACCACGTCTCCCACGCGTTCAGCATCTTGCCGATGGGCTGCGAGTCGACGTCGTCGGGCTCGCCGTGCTGGATGTAGATGCGGCCCATGTCGGTCTGCCACCCCTCGATCGTGGACCTGAAGCGCGTGTTGGCCTCGCCGAGCCTCCTCAGAAACTCCTCCCTGAACTCGTTCCATTCCGTCGAGGGGTTCGGGTCGTTCCTCTTCCAGAAGTCGGCCCAGGCCTGCTCGCGCAGCTCCGGCGGGGCGTTCATCAGGCGTTCCATGTCCTCGCGCGAGGCGACGTAGCTGATCTGAGCGATCATCTTGTCGAAGTCCTCGCCCCAGCTTCTCGGCGAGGTGATCACGCGGAAACGGGCGCGCCGCACGGCCTTGTCGTTGCCTTCCAGGGTACGGACACGCACCTTCGCGAAGTAGTTGCCCACCTCCATATCGAGGACGCCGAACGACCTCTCGTTCTCCGTGAGGAACGTCGACTGCAGGACCGTGTCCTTCTCGCTCTTCTGCACGTATCCCTGGCTGGTCTCGACAGAGACCTCAAGTTCATACCTCGTTCCGGGTGCCGCGTATACCGGTATTCTGAGATGGACTATGGGATTGTCCTCTCCATACTCACGCGCCGGCTCGATCACTGAGGCCGTGTCCGCGCCCTCACGCTCGAAGACTATTGGTCCGAGCGTCACGCCCTCCTCGGATATCTCCGGGATCTCCACCATGGCCTCGACGGCGCCTTTCGAACGCGTGTCCAAGCTTTCGAGTTCCACCTTCAGGCGGTAGTTGCCGGCGGGCGCCTTGAGTTCCAGCTGCTCCCGGATGGTCATCCTGCGCGAGTTCGTCTTCTCGTACTCGTCGACCCTGACCTCGCGCCGCCACGAGTCGCCGGTCACCTGGTCGCCGTCTCTGTCGTATAGGATGGCGGTGACCTCGTACCTCGCTCTGTAGTCGTCGCCGGCCTTGAGGAAGAGGAGTTCGTCGTAGGAGACTGCGTACGATATCGTTATCGTACCCTCGCCCCCCGACTCGACCGGCTCCGCCGAGGCGTCGGCCGCGAAACGGATGCCGCCCACGCTGGGCGGCGCCCCCATGTCGACCTGCGCCGGCGCCGATGTGAAGAGAGAGAGACAGAGCACAATTGCTGCAAGGGGGGGGACAACGAGGTGTCTGCTACGCATCATTCATACCTCAATGCCACAATGGGATCCAGCTTCGCGGCCTTCGACGCCGGGAACAGCCCGAAGAACACCCCGACGCCTATCGACACGCCGAGTGCCACTACGACCGACCACGGCTCCAGCCTGGCGGGCAGAGGGGTCAGGTGCTCGACCACCGCACCGATGCCGAGCGCTGCGAGGAGCCCGAACAGCCCTCCCACGCCTGACAGGACGGCGGCCTCGACCAGAAACTGCGCCGCGACGTCGCGCGACCTCGCGCCGACGGCCTTCCTGATGCCTATCTCCCGCGTCCGCTCGGTCACCGACACCAGCATGATGTTCATGATGCCGACGCCGCCAACGACGAGGGCGATGGCCGATATTCCTATCATGACTATCCACGTGACCCGCGTCAAGTTCTCGTACATTTCGACGAGCTGAGACTGCGTCACGATCTCGAAGTTGTTGGGCTCGTTCGGTCCGAGCCCGCGCCGCAGCCGCAGCACACGCTCGACCTGCTCCATCGCCTCATCGATCTCGTCGCCGTTGCGAGCCTTCAAGGAGAGCCTCGTCGTCAATCTCGAACCGAACAACTTGTTCACGGTCTTGAACGGGATGATGACGTAGTCGTCGAGGCTCTGGCCGAACATCTCCCCCGCGGGTTCCATCACGCCGACGACGAGGAAGCGGCGCCCGCCGATCATGACGTGGTCGCCCAGAGGGTCCGACGCAGGAAAGAGATGCTCCTTCACCGGCGCGCCCAGGACCGCGACCTGCTTCTTGCGGTCGGCCTCCGGCCACGCGAAGAAGCGCCCTTCGCCCACGGCGCTGTCGGTCACGTACTGGAACTCCGGGGTGACTCCGACGATCGGGATCTCGCGGGTGGACTCTCCGCCGTTCCGGACCTTCTTCGTCACTATGCTCTGAGGTGAGACGGCCACCACCGCGGGGCACAGCCGTTCGATCGCCTCGGCGTCCGCGTAGGTGAAGTCGGGCCTCTTCAGGTACTCGAGGTACTGAGCGTAGTCCACGTTGCTCACGGGGAGCTTGCTGACGGTGAACGTGTTGGTGCCCATCTGACTGAAGACGTCCATCACGCTCGCGTTGACGCCGGAGATGAGCGAGACCATCGCGACGACGTTCATCACGCCGATCATGATGCCGAGGGCGGTGAGCATCGCGCGCACCTTGTTCGCGCGGATGGCCACGAACGCCGCCAGCACGCTCTCCATGAACCTGTTGGACGGGACCCCGCCCGGCGAGGACGCGGCCCACTTGAGCTTCTTCAGGCTCTTCGTCCGCTCGTTCATTCGTACCTCAACGCCTCTATGGGCCTGAGCCGGCCCGCCCTGGAGGCCGGGTAGACGCCGAACAGGAGCCCCGTGACCAGCGCGAACGCCGTCGCCAGCGCCACGGACGTGAGGGTAACTGCGGCCGGCAGCGGGCTCACCTTGCCCACGAGGAAGCCGAGGCCACCGCCACCCAGTATGCCGACGAGTCCGCCGATGCAGGTCAGGATGACCGACTCGACGAGGAACTGCGACGTGATGTCAAAGCGGCGCGCCCCGATCGCCTTTCGGACTCCGATCTCCCTCGTGCGTTCCGCCACGGAGACGAGCATCACGTTCATAACGCCGATGCCGCCCACGAGGAGCGCCAGCGCGACGATTCCGACCATCGCCATGTACAACACGCCGGTCAGCTGGCCGTAGAAGGAGGCGAGGTCGTCCTGTGTGTTGATGGAGAAGTCGTCGGGGGCGCCCTGCGGAACCTTGCGTCTGATCCGCATGAGCTGCCTTATGTCCTCGATGGCCTTGTCCATCGTGACCCCCTCGGCCGGCTGGCAGTCGATGACGACCGAGCGCCTGTGGCCGTACGACTTCTCGAACGTCGTGAACGGGATCAGAACGAGGCTGTCGAGGCTGTTCCCAAGAATGTCGCCCTTCTCCTCTAGCACACCGACCACCGTGAAGCGCTGTCCGCCGACGCGGATGTCCTTGCCGATCGGGTCGCGAAGGTCGAACAGCTCGGACGCCACGTCCGCTCCGAGCACGGCGGCGGTCCGCCTGCGCTCCACATCGATGGCCGTGATGAACCTGCCGGCCTCCACGGCGAAGTTGTCGATCGTCTCGTACTCCGGGGTCGTGCCGGTCACGAGCGTGAACCTGACGCTGTTGCCCTCGTAGGAGATGTTCCTGCGCGTGTGGATGTTGGGCGCCGTGAGACCTACGGAGGGTAGCCTGGAGACGGCCTCCGCGTCCTCGAGCGTGATGATCTTGCGATCCTGGTACTCCTCGACGTCGCCCACCTGGACCCAGGGGTACCTGCTGACCGAGATGATGTCTGTGCCGACCGACTGGAACTGCGCGGCGACCGTGCGGTTCAGACCCGAGATGAGCGACATCACGGCAACGAGCGCACCGGTCCCTATCACGATGCCAAGCATCGTGAGGGCGGAACGCATCCTGTGCGACCAGAGCGTCCTGATCGCCGACCTCAGGGTCTCGCCGAACTCCATGGAACGCCCCCGCTCTGGGGATGGTACGCGGCCGCTCAGGCCGCGGTGTCGACGGCGATGACGCCGTCCAGCAGCTTCACGATGCGCTGCGCGTGGTCAGCGATGTACTGCTCGTGCGTCACGAGGATGATCGTGTTGCCCGCGTCGTTCAGCTCTCTGAACAGGGCCATGATCTCCTCGCCGGTGGCGGAGTCGAGGTTGCCCGTCGGCTCGTCGGCCAGGATGAGCGAGGGACCGTTGATGAGCGCCCTGGCGATGGCGACCCGCTGCCTCTGGCCGCCCGACAGCTCGTTCGGCCGGTGGTGGGCGCGCTCGCGGAGACCGACGGCGTCGAGCACCTCCCAGACCCTCTCGGCCCTGCTCTGGCGACTGGCCCGGCCGTAGATGAGCGGAAGTTCCACGTTCTGGAACGCCGTCATCCTCGGAAGCAGATTGAAGGTCTGGAAGACGAAGCCGATCTCCGCGCTTCGGATTTCGGCGAGTTCGTCGTCATCGAGACTTGAGATCTCTCGTCCCTTCAGGGTGTAAGAACCGTCGGTCGGCGTGTCGAGACAGCCGATGATGTTCATGAGCGTCGACTTGCCGGACCCGGAGGGACCCATGATCGCCATGTATTGGTTCTCCGGCACCGAGATGCTAACCCCCCGAACGGCGTGGACCTGCTCCGTCCCGACGGTGTAGGTCTTCGTGATGTCTTGCAGTTCGATGAGCAATCGGCTAGCCCTGCTTCCCGTCGGCCGTTCCGCCCTCGTCCTGCACCTTGAGGTCAGCACCGTTCTTGAGCGTTCGCAGCTCCTTGTAGGGACCCGACACGACTCTCTGACCTTCCGTCAGGTCGCCATCTACTTCGATGGAGAGGTCATCGGCTATCCCCGTCGTGACGGGGACGAAGAGGGCCTGGTCCCCGTCGGTAACGACGAACACGCCCTCGATCTCCTTCTCCTCCTCCCTGTCGCTGCGCTTC
This sequence comes from uncultured bacterium, assembly GCA_964399265.1. Taxonomy (GTDB): domain Bacteria; phylum Joyebacterota; class Joyebacteria; order Joyebacterales; family Joyebacteraceae; genus WJLY01. The sequence goes on from CAYNQF010000006.1 coordinate 9,648, forward strand.
GACTCGGTCTTATCGACCTCGGCGTCCTTCTCCCCCTCCTTCTTTTCCTCGAGGTCCGAGGGCGTCCTCGAAACCACGGACTGGATGGGGACGTTCAGGACATCTTCATGAGTGGCCGTGATGATCTCGACGGTGGCGGTCATCCCGGGCTTGAGTCCGGGGTGCGGGTCCTGAACCAGCACGGTGACGAGAAAGTTGGTCACCTCCTGCTCCGTTCCCGCCATGCTGGTGATGCCGGAGTTCCCCACCTCGGTGACGACGCCGGCCAGAAGCGTATCGGACAGCGCCTCGACGTCGACCTCGGCCCTCTGGCCCAGCGCAACGTCCACGATGTCGGTCTCGTCGACCTCGACCTCGACTTCCATGTCCGACATGTCGGAGATCGTCATGATCACGGTGCCCGGAGCATTCATCGTCCCGGTGACAACGTTCTCGCCCTCCTCGACGTTCAGCCTGGTGACGACCCCGTCGATCGGCGAGTGGAAGACCGTCTTGTCGAGCTGGTCCTCCGCCGCGCGCAGCAGCGCCCGCGTCTGCTCCACCGACTGCTTGTACATCGCCTCGCGGGCCACTATGTCGCTGTACTCCTTCTCTGAGATCAGGTTCTTCTCGTACTGCTGCTTCGCGTCGGCCAGATCACGTTCGGCGGTCGTGAGCTCCGCTCTCGCGCGTTCGAGTTGTGCTCGAGTCTGCTCGACCTGCGAGCGATAATAGATGTCGTCCAGCTTCAGGAGCAGCTGCCCCTTCTTGACGACGTCACCCTCGTCGACCGCGAGTTCCACGATCCGACCCATCAGGCTCGAGCTGATCTGCACGGTCGTCTCAGCACGCACGCGGCCGGGGCCGGAGATCTTGGACACGATCGTGCCCCTCTCCACCCGGTCGACAGTGACCTCCGTCCTGTCCTTGCGCTCGATTCCCTGACTGACGATGAGCGAGATCACGACGACCGCGGCCACCCCCAGCAGGATGAACGCGTTCCTGCGCTTCTTGACCATTGGCGGTTTCCCCTCCCCGAACCTTGTTCCGGACCCTAGAGCCCGAGCGCGAGCACGAGCTCGGCCTTCGCGATCTCGTAGTCGTATCTGGCCTCGACGAGGGCCGCGCGCGCCGTCGAGTAAGCTACCTGGGCGTCGATCAGCTCGAGCATGCTGGCCGCGCGAAGCCTGAAGCGCTCCTCTGAGACCTTGAGGTCCTCCTCCGCCTGGGCCAGCGACGCCTGAGCCACCTCGACGCTGCTGCTCTGCTCGATCGCCGCGAGCCTGGAGGTCTCGATCTCATACTGCGCGTAGAGCTTCGTGTCGCGCAGCGAGATCTCGGCCGACCGAAGCGACGACTTGCTCCGGTCGATGCTCGCCTTGGTGGCCAGGCCGTTGAATATCGGCACGGACAGGCCGAGGCTCACCGACCGAGAGTGGTTGTTCTCCAGGTCGTCGAACAGGTCTCCCAACGTCTCCTCGCTTCGCGAGTAGGACATCGAGAAGCCGAGATCCGGCCATCTGCCCGCCTTGGCGGACAGCAGAGACCGCTTCGCCGACTTGAGCTGCTCCTCCGCCGCCATCACGTCCGGACGCCTGGCGAGCGCCTCGTTCAGATTGTACGACTCCGTGTCGACCTGGGTCCCCTGTTGGGGCGGGTCGGTGACCTGCATGTCCGTGGTCACGCTCAAGCCCAGGATGTAGCAGAGGCCGGCCCGTGCGGTCTCGGCGACCCTGCGGGCCGATATGAGAGCCAACTCCGCCTGACTGACCTGCACCTGAGCCTTCAGGAGGTCCGACTTGGACGCCGAGCCCAGCTCGAAGAGGCTCTGCGTCTTGCGCAGCTGCTCCCTGGCGAGGTCGAGTGCCTCGGACTGAACGTCGCGCAGCGCCTCGGCCTTGAGCAGCCCGTAGTAGGCCTGCTGCGTATTGAAGATGACGTCGCGCCGCGTCGCCTCGAACGAATACGCGGTCGCCTCCCTCCCGTGCCGTGTGGCGGATATGTTGGCGAACGTCGAGCCGTCGAACAGCGTCTGCGACAACCCGATGCTGGCGTTGGCGTTCTTGCCCGTGCTCTCATCGCCGTCGAGGCGCACGGTCGACTTCCCCGATGACATGCTGCCCGACACCCTTGGCAGGACGCCCGACCAGCTCGAGAGGACGTCGGCGTTGGCCGCCGTGAGGCTCTCCCTCGCCATGGCCAGCGTCAGGTTGCTCTCCAGTGCCAGCCCCACGCACTCGTCCAGCGTATACACCTTCGCGTACGACGAGGCGGGCATCGCCATCACGGCCGCGGCCGCGATGAGAATAACTAGGGTCTTCCGAAACACGCTACATACCTCCAGGTCCGAACATCCCCATAGCAGTTATGAGCAGCCAGATGATGGCCGCGGCGGTGAATGCCTTCCCGCTGGAGACGCGATAGGCCACCGCCATGCCGACTCCCAGTACGAAGATCCACCACAGCGTGAACACGTCGAGGCCGGTGAAGAGAAAACGGTAGAGCTTGCTCGACGGCTCCAGGTTTCTGAAGAAGATGGCGGCCCCCGTCTCGATGTACATGGTCTCCTTCATCTTCATGAACGGAAGCTTGATCAGAGTGCCGGCCACGCTCACCATCAGGCTGTACGCCGCCACGGCTCTCGCGCTCCTGAAGGTGCCCTTCCCTCCGAACATCTTCATGAGGAGGTGGACGATGGCCGCCACAAGGAAGACGATGACGAAGACCTGTATGATCGAGCCTACAACGGTGGCCGGCAGCATGAACGCCGAGGCCTGCTGTATCGTCTGCTGCACCTGGGCCTCGGTCCCGCCCCGCTCGATGATGGCCTGCCTGATGGCCTCCTCCTGCGCCGGCCCGGACACGTAGGGCACGATCACGAGCACCGCCATGAGAACGAACACCACGGCGGCAATGATCAGCGGCACCCACCAAAATGTCCTGTCCTTCGTCTTGCCTGGATCGGCTTCGCTCGGACGAGGCACCGCCGTCCTGGCCGAGATAGACTCGAACGCGCCGCGCGGATCGACGAACATCCCTGCGATCCACGAGCCAACGTTTCCGGTCGCAACCGGCTCGGCCGGCTTCAGGCTACCGCTGTGCTCCTCCATTCGCCTCCTCCAGTCTCCGTTCGGCCACTCTCACGCGCAGTATCAAGTGCAAAGGGCAGCGCTAAAGGCCCGCGCTGCCCTTTTCAGACACAGATCCAGCTGCTTCTGTTGAGGCACTTCTGCCCCCCGCGACGGCCCATCCGCGGATGGGCCGTCCGTGCCATCTCCCCGGGTTCTAGCCGCGAAGCGAGAACCTGATGGGAATGACGATGCGGACGGGCACCGGGACGTCTCTCTGACGAGCCGGCTTGAACTTCCACTTCATGACCGCGTCGATGGCCGCTTGGTTCAGACCCTGCACCCCCTGCACGACCTGCGCCTCCACGACGTCGCCGAACTCGTTGACGCCGATCTGAACCAGCACGACACCCTCGAGTTCCGAGAGCCTCGCCATGTCCGGATACACCGGCGGCACCTGCGTGATCACCTGAGGCGCCGTGTCGAAGGCCGTGAAGAAGTCGGGCCGCGCCGGCGCGGGAGGCAACTCGGGCGGTGCGTCGACGTCGAACACTGTCGACTCGATCGTCTCCTCCGCGCTTGCCTCATCGCTCGGCGCTATGTCGACCGGGACCTGCGGCTTCGCCTCCTCCTTCGGAGGCGGCGGAACCTTTATCTGGTCCGGGATCTCGATGGCCGCGATCTCCCTCTTCTCCCTGAGTTGGTAGGGCTTGACCCTGATATCAGGGATCGTGAGGAACGCCACGGCGTGGAGCCCGATCGCGATCAGGAAGGCGTTCCGGAACATCCGCGGGTAGCTGTTCTTCAGCGTTTGTTCCGCGGTCATGTGAACGTTGAGATACGGACTCATTGTGCCTGCCTCTTGTTACCTCGCCGATGACCCGCCACCCTCGCCGCTACACACCCTCCGGCATCGTCGTGAACGAGACCCTGAGGGCGTTGGCCATCTTCAGCCGTTCCATCGTCTCGCTGACGACCTTGTACTGAGCGGCATCGTCAGTGTTGAACGAGATGATGAGCGCCGGGTTCTCGCGGATCTTGGACGTGATGATCGGTTCGACGTCATCCAGTTTCACGATCAGATCGTCTATGAGGATCGTCCCTCGCTGATCGATCCAGACGTGAGCGATCTTCTCGCGGGGGATCTTCTCGCCCGCTTCGGATCGCGGAAGCGTGATCGCCAGGCCCTGCTCAAGCTTGAAGATCGTCGTCACCATGAAGAAGACGATCAGCAGGAAGGCGATGTCCGCCATCGACGAGGTCGGGATCTTGGCGCCGGTACCTGCTTTTCTTCTCAGCTCCAATTCATTACCTCCGGCCCGACTACTCGACCTCGAGCATCTTCAGTGATATTCGCCGATCTCGTTCCAGGCCCTGTGCCTGCAGCTCGTTGTAGCTCAGCATCACCTCGTCCAGGGCGTCGATCATCTTGCCGTAGGGCGCGTCGGGGTGGGACTCCAGAGAAATGATCAGCTTCTCATTCTCTCTGAGCCTGTCCTCGATCCTACCCTTGAGCGCCGACAGCGGCGTCGGAGTCTCCTCCACGCCCACGAAGTAGGCGCCCGTGCGGGACGTGATGATCTGCATGACGTTCGTACGCGCGACCTCCTTCACCTCGCCGGCCTTGCTCGGGAGAATGAGCGTGAGGCCGATCTCGGGGAAGGTCGTGCTGACGATGAAGAACACGAGCAGCAGGAAGGCCACGTCCGACATCGACGACTCGCCGACCATGTCGGCGGTTATTCTCGTTCGCTTTGAGAATCTGGCCATCTTAATGCCTTCCTTGGGGGGACCGGACGCCCGTGGCGCCCTGACCCACTGTCGCCGGTTGCCCGGCCGGCTACTGATCCATCGACGCGAGCGTATCGATCAGCTCGGCCGCGCTGTCCTCCATCTCGACGACGAACCTGTCGATCCTCTGGACGAAGAGGTTGTGCGCGATCTGCGTCGGGATGGCAATGATGAGACCCGACATCGTCGTGATCAGAGCTTCGGAAATACCACTGGCGACGAGCTTAGCGCTGACCTGCTCCGCCTGCGCGATGGCCTCGAACGCCGAGATCATGCCCGACACGGTGCCCAGGAATCCGAGGAGCGGTGCTACGTTCGCCACCGTTGCGAGAATGATGAGCCCTCTCTCGAGGAAGGACATCTCGATGATGCCGGCGGTCTCGATCGCCTTCTCTACGGCCGCCGTGCCCTTCTTGGCCTGCCGGAGGCCGGCGTGGAGGATCTGGGGGATCGGACCGCGCGTCTGCGCGCAGATGTCCATGGCCTCGTCCAGCTTGCCCTGCTTGAGGGCGCCCACAACCTTCTCCATAAGGCCGCGGACGTCGGCCTTGGCCTTCTGGAGAGTGATTGCACGCTCAATGATGACCGCGACGCCGATGATCGACAGCGCCAGCAGTCCCCACATGAAGTTGCCGCCCTTGTTGAAGAACTCGATCAGGCCGTTCTGGGCGATGCCGCCGCCCTCGGGCTCGACCGGCTGCTCTTCCTCGGTGATGCCGATCGCGACGGTATCGACGGCCGTGGTATCTACGGCCGCGGTGTCGACCATTGCGGTCTCCGGCATCGCCGGCTCGGTGGTCTCCGTCTGCCCCATGAGGGGACTAAAGGCTCCGACCGCCATGAGCGCGAGCATCGCTGCCGCAACTGAGAAAAGGACTCGTCTCATTACTGTGGTTCTCCTCCCGTGACAACGTCCGGGCGCGGCTCCGACACCGGACGCGCCATCGACCGTTACAAAGGGACACACGTGTGTTGACACCAAGAAAGGTTCGTTCTCGACTACCTCCTGCCTTAGCTCCAATACCGTGGAGCAGTTGTCGGGGGGATCGAAGGTCCTGCCGGCGACCCAATGGACCATGCCCGCCAATGCGCTGGCAGATGGGGGGTCGCCCAACCGTCTCGTCTACAGAGGAGGGAGTCTACACGCAGGCGGTCGGACTGTCAACCGGTTTTGTCGCAACCTCAAGCTAGCACGAGGCTTGCGGGCGCGCAAGTGCAAACGTGAGGGGGGCTTTTTGTGTTGACAGTGAGCCGCCCCGGCGTATAATGATTTCTAGACCCCCCTTGAGAGACTCACTCTCTGTACAGGGGGGTTTCGGAACATCCGGTTCCGGCGTAAGCTGCCCCCCACCGGTGAGCGGTGAATTGCATCCTATTTCGAGCCTGGAGGAATGGTAGAGATGATGTCATTCAGGAGACTGGCAGCCACTGCGCTGGCCGTGGCTCTGGTGAGCCTTCCCCTGGCGGCCATGCTGTTCATGACCGGTTGCAGGAAGGAGCAGGAGGTCTTCCTGGACACCAACCTGGCCCCCAACACCGAGCTGACGAGCGCTCCTGGCCCATTCTCACAGGCCAACTACAGGGTCCACCTGTACTGGAGCGGTACGGACCCCGACGGCTATATCAAGGCCTACTACTTCGCCTGGGACGACACGGCCCCCAGCAGCTGGAACTACACCACGAAGACCGAGAGCCTGTTCAAGGCGGTCATCGACACCGCGGGCGAGACTCGAAGGCATACGTTCTACGTGCGTTCGGTGGACAACGAGGGCAAGCTCGACCCCTCCCCCGCCAGGATAAGGTTCGACGCGTGGACGGTGGTCCCGGTCATCGACTCGCTCTACAGGGTGAGCGGCCCCGCGGACCCGAACTCGGCCAACTACGACCCGACGTACAAGGACACCGTCCTCATGGGGACACCTTGTACCTTCAGATGGATGGGAGTCGACCCGGACGGCATGGGAGCACCGGTCTACTTCAGCTACAGGATCGACTCGAACCCGTTCTCCGAGTACGGGCTCGGCACGGAGACCACGCAGAGCAACATCTCGAGCGGCACGCACTTCTTCTACGTGAAGGGTGAGGACGAGACCGGAGCCGAGAGCTTCCCGTCCAACTACAAGTTCGTGATGTACTACGAGCCCGACAGCGAGATCACGCAGCCGCCCGAGGCGTCCGGCACCCTCACCATCCCCGACAAGCAGAGGGTCGTCTTCCACTGGACAGTCAGGGACAAGGAGCAGATCGAGGGCGTGGGCGGCGGCATCAAGGAGGTTTGGATCGAGCTGGACACCGGCTTCCAGAAGAGGTTCACGGTGGGCGATGCGGACTACCAGGAGCACTGGATGTTCACGTCGGACACGCTTTCGCAGAGCGAGCACTACATCGTGAGCAAGAACATGCCGACCGGCGGCAACCGCCCTCACCAGTTCCGGGTCTACGCGAAGGACGTCGAGGACAGGTTCGAGACGCCGAGCACCAACCCGGCCGACCGCGAGCGGTACGACTTCTGGTACAACTTCCCGCCGACCACCGTCATCACGGAGCCGGCCGACGGCGCCACCGTGTGCCCGGACTTCACCGTTCAGTGGGAGGGCACCGACGTCGACGGGTCGATCGACAAGTACCAGTACGTTCTCGATCCCACGGTCAGCAGCTGGAAGATCTCGGAGAACACGAGCTTCGAAGCGACGCTCGTGGATACCGGATGGCACGAGTTCAGGGTCAGGGCCCTCGACGACGCGGGCTGCTGGGAGCAGACGTACAAGACGATTCGCATATACGTTCAGGAGTGCAAGTAGGCTCAAGCCGCGCCGGGAGGCGGGCTCCCTCTGAGTGAAGAGCCCCCAGGAGGAACGATTGGCTATGGGAATGACTAGACGACTCGCGGCAGCGGCCCTCTTGGGCGGCATTCTGCTGGTCCTTGCGCTCGTGGGGTGCGAGAAGAGCCCAGGCAGCAGGCGTCCGAACCTGCCCCCCGAGACGACTCTGTCGTATTCGCCGGAAGAGGGCGCCACGGCCAACTACCGTGTCAGGATGAACTGGTTCGGCTGGGACCCGGACGGCTCCATCTCGTACTTCATGACCAAGTGGGACACGCTGGACTGGGTGAGGGTGGTGAATACGGACAGCGTGTTCCTGGTCTCCGCTGCCAACGAGGTCAACAGCGAGGGCGGATTCGCCTATCACACGTTCAGAGTGAAGGCCGTTGACAACGAGGGCCTCGTGGACGCCAGTCCCGAGAGCGTGACCTTCACGGCGTTCACGTTCGTTCCCGAGACGTCCTTCCAGCAGGTCGGCGGAGGGCCGAGCGGCGTGACCGGTCCCATGGTGAACTTCAGCTGGCAGGCCACCGACCGGGACGGCGTGATAGCAGCTTACCAGTATCACCTCCTCGCGTGGAACTCGACTCAGCACGTGTGGGTCCAGGTGCTCCCCGACCCGCTTGATGGCGAGTGGGTGACGGTCGGACCGAACGTGACGACCTTCAGCGCCGGACCTCTCGACGGTCTGCACCGCTTCGAGGTGAGAGCCATCGACGACGCGGGCGCCGCCGACCAGACGCCCGCAAGGCGCGACTTCACATGCGACCCCTCTTTCGCGGGTCCGAGGCTGAACATATTTACGAACGTGTTCGGGACCTTCAAGTTCCGCGGTCCGGTCTGGCCGGCGACTGCCAACGACGCCATACCGATCTTCGCCGGAGAGCGGCTCAGGTTCGACTGGATCGCGAGCGCGCAGGACTACGGCGGACAGGTGCTCGGCTACAGACACGCCTACGACGACACTGCCACCTGGCCTGCCTGGTCTGTGTTCGACACCAGGTTCAACGTCGCTCCCACACCGGGCGACCACTCGCTCTACGTGAGCGCGCTCGATAACTCGAACGTGCAGACGCGCGGCAGGATACGCTTTGACGTCGTCGAGGCCGAACTCGACAACTACATCCTGATCGTCGACGACTGGGACTTCAAGGAGACGGTCACCCCGCTGCAGGGGTGGGGCACCGATGCCGACCGCACGTCGTTCTACGACCTGCTGCTCGCCGGCTACCTGCGCGACAGGGTCGAGTGGGAGCCCTCCCAGAATCTATTGGGCGGCTCACCGCAGCCGCCGGGGGTCGAAACGCTGCGCGGTGCCTCGACGGTCATCTGGTACGCCGACCACGAGAACACCACGATCGCAAAGTCGTTCAACCCTGAGGCTGTCAAGTACAACGCCCTGGCCGGATACGTCCGCGTCGGCGGCAACCTGATACTGTGTGGGAACCGTGTGATCGGGGACATAACGGGCCTGCCGTATCCGTTCAACGCGACCGCGTCGGACACTTCAGGACCCACCGTGTTCATACGGGACTACATGCACGTGGGGTACGCGGCCAACAGCGGGGCAGCGGTCAACAAGGAAGACGCCTGGGACTACGGATACTGCTTCTACGGCGTCAACCCGGCCCCCGGTTGGGAGAATCAGTTCGAATCGGTCTACATCGACAGTGTGGGGCCCGGCGGCTATCCGGAGAGGGGAAAGTGGCCGGTCTACACCTATCAGAGTCCGCCGTACCCCGCGGGCTATGTCCGGGGCGGGCTCAACTACGTCGACAGGCTCGAGAGCTATCAAGGCACGGGCGCGGAGTTCTACCTCATGGACTCCTACATCAATCCTCAGTTCGAGGGTGAACCGGGAGGCGTCCTCTACCTGTCGGGCGACAACCACGGGAACAGCTGCTTCTTGGGGTTCCCTCTCTACTACTGCCAGTACGACGACGTGAAGTCGATGCTGGACAGAGTCCTCTTCCTGTTCGGAGAAGAGAAGATACAGTAGACCGGCACCGGCGCCTCCGGGCGCCGCGTGTGGACTGACCGAAAGAGAACCGCCCGGCGGAGTGACCGCCGGGCGGTTCTTCTTTCTGACGCTCTTCTCTCGACTGCGCCGGACCCTCTAATCTGTCGCACCCGGACAGGCCTTCTACCTGTCGACCCCGACGGGCGGCCTGTCAACGCCGACCCGCGGCCGGCCTGTCAACACCGATTGGCGGCCTGCCTGTCGACCCCGACGGGTGGTCGCCCCCACGAGCGCCGGCGCGACGAGGAGTGTACCCGTGGTCCGTACACCCTCCATGAGAGTCACGGCCACCACCTCCACAGAACCTCCGCAGAGCCTCCGTAGGAGTCCTCCATCAACACCCACATGAGACTCTAGTGATCCCGCGTGGTGCGGGCACCGGACAAGAGAACACCCCGGGCACGCGGCCCGGGGTGTCTGTTGTCTGTCCCAGCAGTGGAGGCCGGCCCGCGTTCCCTAGAAGAAGAGCGCCACCGACACCCGCTGCATGTAGTCCAAGTTGCCCATGTCCACGTAGGCGTAGTCCACTCGGATGTCGGACTCCTTGCTGCTCGGGAAGAGCACTCCACCACCCAGAGTGAGGCCTTCCTCGTCGTAGCCCGCGCGGTAGCCGGCGCGGCCGAACACGTGGAGCTTGCCCCTGTTGAACGTGTACTCGACACCCAGGTTCGCCCTGTTGGCCCCCATCGCGGCTCGCTTGTACTCGCCCGAGACCACCACCCTGTGTGTCACCACGTCGAACACCCTCATCGAGGCGCCCGCCCTGTAGGTCATCGGCATCGGGAAGTCCTCTCCGAAGCCGGTCGCGCTACCCACGCCGGACCATCTATTGGCAGGGCCCACGTTCATGACGGAGGCTCCGACCCGCAGGTTGCGGAACGGAGTGTCGTAGAGCACGCCGACGTCGCCGCACATCCCCTCGGCGAAGGCGTCCGCCATCGCCAGGTGGTACCAGCGCACCGTGGCGCCGACGGAGAAGTGCTGACTGAAAGCCCAGCAGTACGACCCGCCCCACGCCATGTCACCGGCGTCGACGTTCTCGAGGGCTCCGACCTCGAACTCGCTGCTGGCGTCGTAGTACTCCGTCTTCTCGCGGAAAGGAGGCATCTGCATGATCGTCCAGCTGAGCCCGAAGTACCCCGGCACCGCGCTGTGGCGAAAGCCGTAGCTCATGTGCTGATAGGATATGTCGGCCGCGAAACTCGACGCCGACATGTGAACCTCACTGCCCTCGAGGAAGCGCAGCCCCGCCGGGTTGTAGAAGACGCACATTGCGTCGTCAGCGAGACCGGTGAACGCTCCACCCATACCCATCTGCCTCACGCCACCGTCCACCTCCAGAAAGGCGGCCAGGTTTGTCCCCACTCCCCCGGCCGACGCGGGACACGCCCCGGTCGAGATCAGTGCGAGCGCACCAAGGATGGTAAGGTATCTGCGCAAGTGGGTTCTCCTTTTTAGCATTCCCCTTGAGCACGGAACTCGACCGCCCTCGCCGGCAGACCACTGACGTGGTGCGTTGTGCGAGAGTCCTGTCGGACCGGCCCCAAGACGCTAGAACTGCATGTTGAGGCCGACCCTGTGAACGGCGCCGAGGTAACCGAAGTCGGAGTAGCTGTAGTCCACACCGATCCTGCCCAACGGGCCCGCGTTGATTCTGGCACCGCCGCCGGCGGTGAAGGACTCCTCGTCGTAGTTCATCTTGTAGCCGGCGCGAAGGAAATACGTGTCGTTCAGGTTGTACTCCGCGCCCACGTTCACCTTTTCCGAAGTGTCGGACGGGTGCTTGAACTCCGCGGCGATCTTCAGGGTCTGTCCGGGCGTCTCGAAGACGTTCATGGAAACGCCGAACTTGAACGTCGCGGGCACCGGCACCGGGTCCTCGATGTAAGCGGCCTCGGCACCCATGTTCTGGATACAGAGCCCGATCTTCAGCGACCTGAAGCCCGTATCGTACAGCGTTCCGAAGTCACCCACGAACGTCTCAACGTAGAAGTCCTCGAGGCCCGGCTCGTTCAGTACAGAGAGGTCGCCCAGACTCGAATGCACCCAGCGCAGACTGCCGCCCGCTGAGAACTTGTCAGTGAAGACCCTCGTGTAGGTAAGACCGACGGCGATGTCACTCGGGTCGAACTCGACGCCGACTCCCTGAGGATTCGTCGCGGTACGCAGCACCATCGGATCCATCGACAGCGTCGTTACACTGACGCCGATGATACCGGGGACGAACCCGGGCTGCATCGCGAAAGCGACGAACTGGTGCGAGATGTCCGCCGGCCACGTCCCGTAGCTGAAGAGAACGGTGGGCCGCGTCACGTGGCGTAGCCCCGCCGGATTCCAGTATATCGACTCAATCCCGTCGGCCGCGGCCACCATCGCCTCACCCATCGCCACGCCGCGGGGTCCCGCCCCGATCTCAAGGAACTGGAAGCCGACTGTTCCCACCTTCTCGAACATCTCCGTCGACGAGGCCGGACCGGCCGCGAAGGCAAGAATGAGAAGAATCAGTGGAAGCTTCTTGATCAACTGCAGTCCTCCTTCCGCCTTCCGACCCGCTCTCCAGCAGCGGGTCGTGCGGGGGGGCGTGGTGTCACTTGATGATCACGAACTTGCCCACGGTGTCGCCCACGGGCGAGTCGACGTGATAGAGGTAAACACCGCTCGTCACTATCTGGTCATTGCGCGAGATCAGGTCCCAACAGGCGTCGCCGCCGGTCTGCTCGGCGTCGGGATACAACGTATCCACCAGCTCGCCGCCAAGAGAATAGATCCTGACGACCGCGTCGCGCGGCAGATTCATGAAGCAGATCTTCTCGCCGGTCGGGTCCGTCTCATCCGCCTCGAGGTTCCAGGCGGCCATGTACTCGTGGTTCACGTAAGGATTGGGAACGACCATCACGTCGTCCAGATTCGAGCGAACGGCCGAGTGCGGATAGACCAGCGTCTTGTTCTGGGAGTACTTGCCGAAGTGGTATCCCTCGCCGGTGCTGTCGTAGGCCGTCACCGAGTACCAGTACGGAAACTCATTCCGCACGAGCGTGTCCACGACGCTGTACTTGCCTATCCCCTCGAGCCCGGTGTCCCACTGGCGCAGCTCCGCTCCGTCGTGGCTCCTGTCGATATCAAGGACCAGCTCCCAATCCTGGTCTTTGGGCTCGCTGGACTCCCTGGTCCATCCCACGGCCTTCCAAACCTGGTAGCCGTACCAATCCCTCATGCGGGTCAGCGGGTCCTCGATGCTCTCGGAGCTGTCGTCCCAGTCGATCCTGACGAAGTGGTCGCCGGCCGTGATCTCCTGCTGCGGAGGCGGAGGAGGCGTGTCGGCCACCCAGTGGATGAGCGTGCTCTCGGGCTCACCTTCACAGGTGGGCACCGTCTGTGTCACGCCGTTGTAGATCTGTTGCGCGGTCGCGGCGTTCACCAGCATGCCCGACAGGCCAGTACCGACCACGAACGCATACTGGAACTCGAGCGTGTCGCCCGGCTCCACCTCTCTGAACGGTCCCGCGGAGAGCATAAAGCGGTAGTCCTGCGGCGTCGTCGCGTTGCGGTCGATGTTTATGCGCCACTCGTCCGGTTCGTCAATCTGCCCGTCGAGGTCGTCGTCCACGCCGTCGTACTCCGGATAGTCCGCGCTCCCGGGCCCCAACGGTCCGTCGGGGTCACGTCCGCGGAGGTAGCGATAGCGATCGCGGTCGTTGTCCGGGTCCTCGGTACCGCTCGACCAGATCTCGAACGCGTGTATGCGAACGCGCGTGGGCGCGGGCGGCAGCTCTCCAGGCGCCACATCGCTTGCGGGCACCGTGGGAATGCCGAGGAACATGCAGCCGAAGTAACCCTTCGCCGCGTTGCCGTCGGGACCGAACGGGTCGTCGTACATGTATGCGATGCTCATCGACAGGGTGTCGAAGAGAGCTGGATTATTCGGGTTGACACTGACGATCATCGTGTCGATGAAGCCGCCCTTATCGTCCGTGTACCACGGGACATCGTCGGACTCGGGACCGGCGTCCGCGTCGACCATGAAGCCGACGTAGACCATCCGGAGCGTGTCCTCACCGATGTTGATGACTTTGTAGTTGATGCCCACGAAGTCGTCGGTCAGGTCGCTGGTCCACTGGTAGCTCTCCTGAATGACCTTGAGGCCCAGCGCCGTGTGCTCGTCACCCGGGGTGGCGTTCTCATTCGCCAGCTCCTCGTAGGTATCGTAGTACTCCATCCTGAACATCTGCTGCGAGATGGCGGCGAAATCCTCGTCCACCAGGCCATCGCCGTCGTTGTCCAGGCCGTCCTGCGGGTCCTCGTCGTACCACTGGAACGGTCTGTCCTCGTCGAAGACGTGGTTCACGCAATCGCCGTCGTCGTCGAAGAGACGCCCGCTGTTGGCGGCTCCCTCCCACGTCTCATAGATCCGCGCAAGGGGGTCCTCGGGATCCGGGTAGAACTCGATCTGGTAAACAGCCGCAGACACGAGCGTGTCCGGATTAGCCGCGTCACCCACTATCGCCCCCACCCAGAGTCCGGCCGCGTAGAGGTACTCGATGTTGCTGCCGGCCGGCCACTCCGCCGACGGCGCACTGAGGTCGGAGTCCCAGTCGCCGAAGAAACCGTAGTTCGACACGTGAAGCAGGAGCTGGCCCACGCTGTGGTACCACCCGGTGAACTGGATGATCCTTGACGACAGTTGGCGCTGAGTCGCCTCGTAGCGCTCCCGGTCGGTCCCGTCCATTCTGGCGTCAGCCACACCCGAGAGCGTGGTTGCGACGACGGCGGCGCACGCCACCAGCAGGACCACTGCGAGAAGGCGCTCCGCTCGTCCGGGAGCGCCGACATTCCTCTTCCCGGCCTTGCCAAAAGTCATCCACTACCTCCGTACCGTGCGTCCTGCATGTCTATTCTGTAAGACCCCCGGGCGACGCCGTGCATCTGCAGACGTCGCCCGGCGAGGTCTTGCTACCAGTCGATCGCGATGCCGACCCTGATCAGACGACCCTCGGAGAACACGGACGGGTCGTTGAGAGGCTCGAGCACCTGTACTTCGTCCTGCGTCTCAAGATAGGCGCCGCCGAGCTGGCCGGTCTCGGTGTAGAGCTCGGCACCGTAGGTCCCGAGGCCCTCGACGTTGCGCTTGTCGAAAACGTTGAGCGCCTCGAAGAAGAGGCGGAACTCCTGTCCGTACAGCTTGTACTTCTTCGTGCCGCGCAGGTTAAGGATCTGGTGCGAAGGGAGCCTGCCGGAGTTGATCGCCTCAGGCTGGATCTCCTTCTGCCCGACGAAGGTCGGGGTGTACGGGGTCCCGCTGCCGTAGTTGTAGTCGAACGTCACTTCCCAGTTGCCCGGGTCGCTGACGAACAGGAACCCGGTAACGGTGTGGCGCTCGTCCCAGTCGAGCGGGATCTCCTTCAGAGGCTGCCTGGGCAGTCCGAGAGCCTCCGCCTGCGCTCCCTGGTTCTCGTCGGACGACACACCGGTCGCCTGGAGCCAGGTGTAGGTCATGTTGCCCGAGAAGAAGTTCGAGAACCTCTTCGTGAGCTTGAACTCGACGCCGCGTACGGACGCGTAGTCCTTGTTCACGTACGTGTAGACCGTGCCCTCGGAGACGCCCCTGTCAAACTCCTCCGTTGCCAGGAGCCCGAAGATGTCCTTGTAGAACCCGGTGATGTCCATGGCCAGGTTCTGTGAGAACTGGTGCTCGGCGCCGAACTGGTACGAAGTGGTAACCTCGGGCTCGAGACCGGAGTACCCCACGATCCTGCCGGCGGCCGCGTTCTCCAAGTCCTCTCCGGCCTCGTAGTAGGCGGTCAGGTGAGGCATCTGGTAGAAGCGACCGTAGTGGAAGTGCAGAGCGTCCCTGTCCGAGATCGGGTGCGCGATACCCAGACGGGGCGACAGCACCGCCTTGACCCGCTCGCGCCAGATCTGCCTCTCGCCGACTCCAGAGGAGGGACCGGGGTCGGACCAATCGAGCCTGAGTCCCGCGCGGACGATCATGCCCTCGTAGCGCATCCTGTCCTGCAGGTACATGGCGCCGTGCGACGGGTAACCCTTGTAGATGTTGTGATAATTGCGCTCGTCGGTGTACAGCGCCCTGCCCCAATCGAAGAACTTGAACCCCGGCTCCAGCGTGTCGCCCTCGCTCGGGATCAGGTTCCCCAGCGACAGCTCGGTCACGTCCAGCTCGTTGTACACGACCTCCACGCCGGTCTTCATCTGGTGGGTGTCGCTCGGCTGGTTGGTCAGATCCGCCTTGAACGTGGTCGCCTTGGTGATGTCCTTCGACCACGCGAGGTTGTCACCCCAGACCCTGTAGTAACCGGTCTCCTGGTTGAGGTCGTTGTCGGAATCCGGGTCGGTGGTCCGATCGCCGCCGACGTATGCCTGCCACCAGTAGTCGTTCGGGTTGTCGTGGAGCGACCACCTGGTCTCGGACTCGAACTGCGCCACCTTCACTGTGTAGAAGGTGGTCGGGCTGACGTTGTCCCTCCAGACCAGCTTACGCTGCTCGAAGCGGGTCTTGTTGGTGGGGGTGTGCTCCGGCGCGTTGTAGTACTGATACGTGCTGTCGAGGGCCACGTGCGACCAGTCCTCGTGCACCGCCGACCAGTACCCGGAACGCGAGTAGGAGTGGCTGTAGTAGTCGCGCTGGGTCGCCGAGATCAGGTACTCTGCGGTCAGCTTCTTGGTCGGCGAGACGAAGAACGAGAACTTCGCCTGGCCCGATCCGAGCATGTTCTGGCGGTCGCGGAACTTGATGCCGCTGTCCTCGCCGAACAGGTAGTGCACGGGGCGATTCTCACCGGTCTTAAGATAGGTGTCGGAGAACCTGCCCTCTCCCGAGACGTAGTAGCGCACCTTGTCGGTGAACAAAGGCCCGCCCATTCCGAACGAGACGTTGTCGAAGTTGTCGTATGTGCGCTCGGGCGCACCGTAATCGTCGGTCATGTACTTCAGCTCGCCGGAGAAGTCGCGGCCGCCTTCTCTGGTCTGCAGGTTGATGACGCCCGACTGCACGTTACCGTACTCGGCGTCGAAGCCGCCGGACAGAAGCTCGAACTCGGACAGCGACGAGAGGCTGACCTCGAGGTTCGACGTTCCGGTGGCCGCGTCGGTCACGGCGATGCCGTCGACGTACATCTTGACCTCGCTCGAACGCCCGCCGCGCACGTGGATCTCTCCCTCGTGGAGCACGACGCCGGGCTGGGTCGCGATGGCCTCCTGGACGGTGTTGATCGGCCGTACCTTGATCTCTTCCTCGCCAACGGTCCTCCTGGTGCCGGTGACCTCCTTCTCGATCATCGGCCTGTCGGCCTCAACGAGGACCTCCTCGGCCATCAGCGCCTCTTCCTTCATTGCGAAGTTGACCTCGACCGTGCGGTCCGCTTCGACCACGACGTCCGAGATCGCCAACGTCGCATAGCTGATGAAGCTGGCCTGGACGACGTAGGTGCCCACGGGAACGAAGTCGATCTCGAAGTAGCCCTGCGGATTGCTCATCGCGCCGTAGGGCGTCCCGAGGACCGTAACGTTCGTGTATCCCAGCGCCTTCCCGCTTGTGGCGTCGGTAACCTTCCCGGAGATGGTTCCGGTCGCCTGGCCCATGGCCGGAGCGGCGGCAAGCATGACCGCCAGCAAGAGCACCGCTCCGAGCGCCACAGCGGCGGACTCCCGGGACTTCAGTCTCGGTGCGTTCATTGTTTTGAGTCTCCTCGGGGGTTGTCCGGCATAGAGATACACATCACATCGCCCGGGGATTCGGACGAAGGCCGATTCGTTCTCCTCTACTTCGCATCCTACATCCGGGACCATGGCCTGTCAACTGCTTTTTGCCCACCCTAACCTCCTGTGGCGTAGTCAGTTGCGAGCGACAGAGCGCTCTCTTCTTCGTGCGCCGTCAGGGATCCTGGTTCCAGCCTCACTCCCCACGCTCTCTCGAATCCTTCCGCCACCGCAGACGCAACTTCTCTGAAATCAGGGCGTCTCTTGAGCAGTTCCTCCAGATTGGCGGTCTTCTCGAACAGAGTTCGCCTGACGGTCTCGCGACGCGGCTCAGGGAGCCTCAAGAGGTCCGCGATGCCCGCGTGAGTGCCGTCGATCAGGAGCGACCCATGCTGCAGGACGGCCCTGCCGCTACGCCGCTGTGCACTGCCCACGAGCTTCCTCCCCCCGACCACCACCTCGTACCGGCCGGCGCTCGCAAAGCAGGGCGGCGCCGCCTCCTCGTCTCTCGCCCGGGCCGGAGCGGCGACCTGCTCCAGATCCGCCCTGACGCCGAGCGCCGACAGGGCCGCCAGAAGGGCCCTTGATATGGCCAGGTAGGTCTCCATGATCGACTCCCCGAGCGGCTCCGTGCCGACCGGGGCCACCACGGAGTACGTGAGTTCCCCGGCGTGCAGCACGGCGCGACCACCCGTTGGACGCCTGACGATGCCCACGCCCGCTCTCTCACACGCCGCCAGGTCCAGCTCGCGGAGCACCGTCTGGGAGTGGCCGGTCGAGACGGTCGGCGGGTCCCAGCCGAAGACGCGCACCGTGGGCGGAGTGGTCCCCGCGGCGGCTCCCTTGAGGAGCGCCTCGTCGACGGCCATGTTCGACGCGCCGTTTCCGAGACCCGTGTCTATGAAGCGCCACACGGACATGAGGTCGCGCGTACCCTCCGGGGGGACGTCACACTGTGTGGGGGGTCGGCCTCCGAGCGGGGGCCTTTCGAGCTCGCCGGCTATGGGATGATGTGCAGCCAGTCGGAGAGCAGGAACTGCATTCTGCCGATCAAGAGCGAGACGCGGCCCATGACCGTGTAACCGAACGAAGCGCCGAACGCCACCATCAGGAACCAGATACCGAGCTTGGCCACTCCGCCGAGCGCACCCTTGTGCTCCTTCGAGAAGAAGAAGTACGTGAGCACGGCTATCACGCCGATGATCGCAACCACGTTCAGGGTTATCGAGAGGGCGCCTCCTTGATTCAGGGGCGTCGTCATGGTCGCATGGATCTGCGCGACGAGGTCGCCCTGCGCGAACCCCGTTATGTTGACCGCGGAGTACATGCCGACCACGAACCCTAGCGACCACCTCGAGAGCCAGGACAGCTTCGGGTAGAACCGCAGCAGCATGAAGACCGCAAGCAAACCGGGGAATATCCGCAACCACTGGACGGGCGCCTCGCCCGACATGAAGAGCGGCTGTATCAGCTTGGGAAGAAGGGTCTCGTGGTAGAGAAGGCACAGATAGTAAGCGGCCCCTATGCCCACGAAGAGACTCTCGGCGAACTTGTAAAGCGGGTTGTCCTTGTAAAGGAAGCTGTATATGGCCAGCGTAAGTATCGCGGCGACCCAGTAACCCCACACCACCGACGCCGGCGTGCCGGGAGGACCGTTGAAGATGAGATGCAGCCAACCCATGGATGGTCTCCCCTACGCCGCCTGCCTGGTTGCCGGACCCCGCTTCGACATGAGATAGGCGAAGTTGCCGAGCAGGATGAACAGCACGATGAGCGCGTGGACCACCGACTGCGCGTCCATGCCGCTGACGGCGTAGCCGGGCGCCCCGACGAGGATCTCGTACTCGGCGGCGCCCTTGAGCCCTCCGAGCAGCCCCTCGAGCTGCCTGCTCTGCACGTACGGGTAGAAGTTCGGTGCGCTGACCGCCGTCACACCGGACCCCAGCCTGACGCCGAAGCGGCTGTGCACCTGCTGGACCCACTCTCTCGTGCCGGGCGTCCCCGCCGATACCTCCATGACGAAGGCGATGTCGTCGAAGTTCTCGACCTCCTGCATGAGAGGTATTTCGTCGACCGGCGTTCCGCCGTAATCGGTCGGAAACGTGTTCGGGATGCTCGCCCCCATACCGAGGAGCGTCACCGTGCCACCCGCCATGTAGCCCAGGCTCACGTAGTCGGTGCCGTACCTCTTTCCGAACTCCTCGGCGATCGGGGTCATCGCGCTCTCGACGAGCGGAGGCGACTCAGGCCACAGGCACGCCACGATGACGCGCAGGTCGCGGGAGAACGCGTGGCGGGTGAATGCCGCGACCATCGGTTGAAGTTCCGGCATGGTATCCGCGCTGTAGTCGCCCGCCAGCATCACGATCGAACCGGGTGGCACGGACTCCACCGAATCGTAGAGAGTCTGCACCGGCGGGGAGACGTCGATCGGGAGCCTCATAGGCTTCACGAGCGGCCATATCACAGCCACGAAGATCAGCGAGAAGATGATCCGCCTGTCGATGTTGCCTATGCCGAGATTGCCCGCCACCGTCTACTTCTCTCCCCCTAGGTACGACCTCTCGATACCGAGGATCACGCGGAGGCCCATGGCCATCACCCCCAGGGCCGCCCCCATCAGGATGCCCCTGAAAGCGGCCATGTTCGGATAGGACATGATCGCCTCGGTGAGCCAGGGCAGGGTCGCCTTCTCAGGAAGCCCTCTGGTCATCCACTGACCGATGGGCACTCTGCCGAGCATGACTATGATCGCGGCCACCAGCAGCAGACCCGCCTCCGCCGACCGGAGCCTGAACGCCCTGTAGGCCGCGGAGGCGATGAAGAACGCAAGGAGCGAGAACATGGTGCCCTGAAGCGGCACCTGCATGTTAAGGAACATCCAGTTGAAGGGCGAGCCCTGCTCGATGGTGCCCCACGGGCCGCCGAAACCGATCATGACGGCCATGACGCCCAGCGTGATGAGGCTGTACTGCCAGCCCTCGCGCTTCCCCCGGATCTTGTGGAAGTGCACGCGACCGAGGTTGCCGACGCCGAGCAGGATGGACGCGGCGATCACGATCGTGCCCCACTGCTTCATCTCCTCCGCGAGCCCCGACACGGCGTGGTGGGGCACGAAGAAGTCGACGAGCATGAAGAGCCCGACAAGGAACGTGATGGCAAGCGGTATTTCGCGTCTCATCACCTGTCTCCGGTCACTGCGTCTGGAACCACTGTGCGAACGCGGGCATGTGGAAGAGGTTCAGAATGATCCCCAGCGCCATGAGCCCGATGCTCAAGGCCTTCATCCAGTCGGATCCCTTGAGACTGCCGAGGAGCTTCGGCTCCCTTGAGAGGTAGGCGCTCGCCGCGTATAGCTCCTCTCCCATCAGGGTGAAGTCGCACGCGGTCACGAAGAACGGAAGCTGCGACACCATCGCGGTCCCAGCGACCTGTATCGCGCCGGCCTCGAAGCCCGTCTCGGCAAGGAGGAGCGACTCCGCCCAGAACGCCCCCAGGTACAGGTTCGCCGCGGGCTTCTCGCGGAGCATGATGCCGTTCACGGCGCCCGCGAAGGCGAACTGGGCGTCGGACAGGTACCGCACGTTGTCCGGGTTGTAGGCGTCAGGGCGTCCCGCCTCGGCGTAGGCCTCCTTGACGACCTCCTCCGCCGCGGACATGACGACGGCCCTGGCGGTAGGAACGATGAGCGGGGTGTCGTACTTCGCGGTGATCTTGGCAACGTGCGACAGGATCGTGAGGCTCGCGATCGTCATAATGTCGTCGATCTCGCCTATGCCCGGAACGTACAGGACCGGCCGCCCCATCTCCGTGGCCCGTCCCACGGCCTCCTCTATCGCGTTGAGGCCGGGGATGCGGCGTATGAAGAGGCTGGCCCCACGTTGAGCCCGCCACGTGAAGACGAGCACCATCGTGAAGAAGACGGCCATGACGGCGAAGATCGGTGTGCGAGTCGGCTGCCAGAAGCTGGCCTTGCCGACCGCCGGTCCGAAGGTTGCGGGAGCGGACATGCTCGCTCCAGCCAGCGCGTTCACGGTGTAGTAGTACTTCTCGCCCGGCTCGACCGTCGAGTCGACGTATCTCTCAATGCCCGCGGGGACGACGGCCACGGAGTCGCCGACCGCGCCCTGAGAATCCGAGCGTCTGATGAGATAGCCCGTCACATCGCCGGCCCCGCCGCCGTCATCGGCGGAGAGCGTCCAGGCTACCAGAATCCTGTCGCCGGAGTCGTTGTTGCCGACGTAGTCGCGAGCGGTCAGAGCAGTCGGCGGCGCGGGAGGAGCGACATCCGCGCGCGCAGAGCCCGGCGCGGACGTCGCGGGAGCGGCGTCGGACTGCGCCAGCGCTCCGGCCGCCGTCACGGCGGCGACGGCCAGGATCAGGAGCAGAACTGTAGCGACGTGCAAGGTCCTCATCGTCCGTCCGTAGTCTGCGCGCTCCGGCCGATCGACGGCCGGAGCAGCAAGTCCTGCGAGTCACACGACGGGGGGTACTCGATCTGCCGGTTTCCGGCCGGCCGGAGGGGCCGGAGGGCCGTACGCCCGGGCGGGATCGTCAGACTGCCGATCAGCCGCCGAACAGCTGACCGAACATCGGGATCCATCCGTTGATGATGAAGTCGACCCGGCCGATCAGCAGAGAAACACGAGACATCACCGTGTACCCGAATGAAGCCCCGAACCCGACCATCAGGAACACGATGCCTATGCGCGAGAGCACTCCCAGAACTCCCCTGTGCCGCATCGAGAAGAAGAAGTAGGCGAGTGTGCCGAGGAGACCCAGAACGATCATGATGTTGGTCATCGACACGACACCTGAGCGCGACAGGAGAGAGAGAACGATGTAGCCAGCGTATCCGATGGCCGCGGCGAGGACGAAGACGCCTATGCGGGCGCCCTTGTTCCTTGCCCCCATGTTGACCTTGACGACGAACAGGTATGACATGACGGCGAAGACGACGACACCCAGGCTGATGTTGGTGATCGTCGCGAACGGATCGGCGGCCCCGGCCAACGGCAGCGAGTTCGCCGCCAGCTGGTCGATCACCCTCGCCTGCATGACCGGCGAGATGCCGAGGCCCGCGTAGCCGCCGACGTAGATGCCCAGCGGCCAGCGTCCCACCCAGGCGAACTTCGGGAAGAAGCGCGCGTACAGCAGGAGGCCGAGGATGCCCGGAACCAGCGCCAGCCACCACTCCCCCCCACCGAGGCGGATCGACTCGCCACCCAGGTTGAGCCCGAAGACGGGACTGACCACGTTGGGGTCGATGTAGTTGTAGTAGTAGATGACCAGGTAGTACCCGGCTGAGACACCGACGACCAGATGCTCGGCGAACTTGTAGAAGGGATTGTCCTTGTACAGGAAGCTGTACACGGAGAGCGTGAGGATCGCTCCGATAGTCGCCCAGATGAAGTTCCCCATCAAGTTCCTCCGAATATCACTATCGAGCGGTCGGCCGCGTCAGACCGCCGTCTTCTTCTTTCCAGAGGCGAAGTACGCGATGTTCCCGATCACGATGAGAACGATGATCAGGATGTGGATCACGGACTGCGAATCCATACCCCGGACACCCTGCCCGTCGTGCTTGATCAACACCTCGTACTCGGCCGCGCCGCGCATACCTCCCAGCATGCCGACCAGCTGCCCCGTGTTCCAGTACGGGTAGAAGTCGGTCGCCATGACGGCCGTGACTCCCGCGCCCACCTGCTGGCGGTAGGGTTGGTAAGCGTAGTAGATCCACGCCTCCGCTGCCGACCACCCGGCAAGCGTGACCACGAGCGGTATGTCGTCGTAGTTGCGGATGCCGTTCATCATCGGGACGTCGATGAGCGGTGTGCCGTAGGCGTCGTCCGGGAACACGTTCCGGATGTTCACGCCCATCCCGAGGATCGGCGCCGAGATGCCGGGCTGGAATCCCAGAAAGACGTAGTCCTTCCCGTACTCCTTCCCGTACTCGTCGGCGACCTTGATCATGACCCTCTCCGCGAGACCGTATCCCGCCGGGTTCAGGGTCATGAGCGCCACGCGGATGTTCTTGCTGAAGCAGTGGCGAAGTATGGCCACGGCCATCGGCTCGAGCTCCGGAAGCGTCGCGGGAGCGTAGTCGATGGCGAGCAGCAGCGGTTGTTCGTTCGGGGGTATCGCATCGACGGCGTCGTACAGGTCCTGGGTGGGTTCCGTGACTATGACGGGCAGACCGAGCGGCAGGAAGAACGGGACGACGACCGCGATCCCGATCAAGAGGAAGATCCACCGCCTGTCTATCTGGAGAAGCCTCTCCCACCTACTGCTCATCGTAGACCTCCGGCCGCGCCGGGGCCGCGTCTCAACGACGCGCCTAGTCGCCGCCACCCATCCATGCACGCTCGATGCCCACGACGATCTTAAGAGCCGTGGCCATCATCCCAAGACCAACGCCGATCATGATGCCGCGCTTGGAAGCGAGGTTCGGAACCTCGAGGATCCAGCGAGTGGCATCCGGAATGGACTTGCTGATCAGATCACCTATGGGAACGCGGCCCAGCATGACGATGCAGGCCGCGACCAGAAGTAGCGTCGCCTCCAGGGTCCTGGCGCGGAACGCGCGGAACGCCGCCGAGGCGATGTAGAACGCGAGAAGCGAGAACATCGTCGCCTCGATGGGCACCTGAACATTCTGGAACATGGCGTCGAACGGCGACCCGGGCGAGATGTGGGATTGCGAGGCGAAGCCCAGACCGATCATCGAGGCCAGACCCGCCAGGGCAACCACGCTGTATCCGCGATCGCTCGCGCGGTTCCGTATCTTGTGCCAGTGCACGCGGACCAGACTCACGGTGCCGAGCAGGAACGCGAAGGCGAGCAGTGTCTGCAGCCAGTCCAGCAGGATTCCGTAGCCGTGCTGCACCGCATGGTGCGGGATGAAGTACTGGACTGCCATGAAGACGCCGGCTATGAAGCACAGTGCCAGCGGCACCTGACGACGCATCTCGAACTCCCCTCGCTCGCTCCGGTTCTCAGCCTGTCTGGTACAACGGCAACATGAAGTCGTGAGAGATCACGCCCGTCGCCGCGAGCGTGGCCACGATCACGCCAACGATCAGAAGCACACCGACCAGGAACTTGAACATGTCCTGGCCCTTCAAACCTCCGAGAAGGACCGGTTCCCTCGAGAGATAAGCGCTCGCGGCGTAGAGTTCCTCGCCGATGAGCGTGTAGTCGCAAGACGTGATGAAGAAGGGCAGCTGCGTCACCGCATCGGTGCCCGCGATCTGGATGGAACCGACCGAGGCGCCTGTCTCGGCGAGCACGAGCGACTCGGCGTAGAACATGCCCATGTAGAGGATCGTCGCCGGCCTCTGGCGCACCATGATCCCGTTCACGCCGGCGACGTAGGCGAACTGGCTCCTCGTGAGGTAGAAGACGTCGTCCTCGTTGTACGCCTCCGGGCGTCCGACCTCGGCGTACGCCTCCTTGACGACCTCCTGCTCGACCGCCATCACGATCGGGTCCGCGCACGGGACGATGAGCCTCGTGTTGTACTCCGCGGTCTTCTTTGCCACCTCGCCCAGAATGTTGATGGCCGCGATGGTCGCAACGTCGGACACCGTCGAGAGGCCTGAGATGTAGAGGATCGGCTTCCCCATCTCGGTCGCTCGTCCGACGGCGTTGTCGACCTCGTCGAGTCCCGGGAGCCTCCTGATGAAGAGCTCCTTGCCCGACCGCGCCGAGGTCACGAAGTAGATGATCGCGACGACGAAGATGATGGCCGCGATCAATGTGCTGACGCGGTCCGTGTTAAACCACTGGGGATTGGCCACGGTGGGACCGACCACAGGGGAGAACGACTCCGTGACGCCGTTGGACGCGGCGACCTGATGGAAGTAGCCGACGCCGTTCTCGAGATCACCGTCGCGGTAGCGGTGGACTCCCGGCGGGACCCTCCCCACCATCGCGAATCCCGTATCGGGACTGGTCGAATGATAGATGATGTACGCGGCCACGCCGCCGCTCGCCTCGTCCGCGGATGGCTCCCATGTGAGCGTCTGGGAACCGCCGCGGTCGTTGGGCGTGTCGACGACCTGGAGGTTCGTGGGCGCTGCCGGAGCGGGCGGCAGAACGGAATCGGGCTCGGCGGTCGCGGTCTCTTGCTGAGCCGTCGCCTGCGCCGGGCACAGAAAGAGGGCCGCTACCGCCACAACCGTGACGACGGCCCACGCAAATGTCCCCGCTGCGCCTGAGCGCGCTCCTGCCAGGTGCATCAACCGCTCCTTTCGCGGCCTCTTGGGAAGCCTAGGCGATCCCGACATTCGAGATCGCCCAGCGAGTGAGCCTGAAAACTACCAGACCGCGGGGGGACTGTCAAGGCAAATGTCCCTAGCGCTCGATCATCTCGACGTTAGCGCGCGGCAGCATCACCTCCTGGCCGTCGTCGAGCTTGACGCTGAGAACGCGGACCATCGTCTCCGACTCCATCTTCTGCAGTTCGTTGGGGAGCGCAGTGACCTTCCCCAATGCGCCGAAGTTGGGGTCACGAATGATCCTTATGCGGCTGCCGATGTCGAGACCGAGCGACGCGACGTCCTCTGCGCTGATGTCGCTCTCCTTCGCCTCCGCCATCGGGACCACGATCTCCGGCCTGATGACACCGGCGCGGATCTGCGTCGCGCCGTTGATCGAGGCCTTCCTTCCCTGCCTCAGCTTCAGCAACTCGAAGGTCGCCGGCGCCATCGCCATCTCACCGAAGCCCTCGGTGAGAACGAGCGTCGTGCCTATGTTCTCGTGACCCGTGATGGCCACGCCCAGGTCCTTGCCCAGGAGCCTCCTCAGGTCCGGATCGTCGAACCCGCCCACCACGATGCCGGCGACGCCCGCGGCGATCGCCTTCTGCAGGCCATCCCACGTCACGTGGGAACCCCCGACCAAGACCTTGCCTCTCATCGACTCGTCGATGACCGACGCGTCGAGCGGCTGCCTGGGCTCGTCGACCACGACCGCGATCTCGCCGGTCCGCTCGCCCCCGACGCCGAAGATGCCCTGGATGAAGCTGCCGACCGCCTCCACGACGACACCCTCGTCCTCGATGATGTCGACCACCTTGCCGTCGATGTATGCGTCGATCTCGATGGGCGTTGGAGGCTCGCGGAAGATCGCCTGACCTGTGATCGTGGAGACGCTCTCGAGCGTTCCCGCGCACGGGGCAGGGACCTTGGACTTGAGAAGACCGAAGAAGCCCTGGGTCTCGGCCACCGTCTCGTCCTTCTCAACCCGCTCTCCGTCCTTCTTCTTCATCACGGTCGGCAGGTCCTCAGGCGGTATGCCCAGCCTGCTCGCAATGTTCATGAGCTGGACGTTCCCGGGCAGGTGCGTCCTGGCCACCACCGTGTCGGACGTCACGCTGTCGCCGACCTTGACGAGCACCTCGCCCTTGATGGGCAGCCGCCTGTCCTTCCTGAATACGGTCAGGTCCGCGACCTTCAGACCGGGTGTGTATGCGTGTGCCATCTGAGAACTCCTCGGTTGATTGCCTTTGGTCGGACAGACCGTCGACTACGCCGGGTAGGCGTCGAACGCCTTCGCCCAGCGTTCGAGTCTGGTCACGCGCTCCTTCTCATCCGCGGGCAGCGTGAACGGGCGTCCCCTCGTATCGACCATGAGTCCGACGACGCCACCGGACAACTTCGCCTCGATGGGTTTCGAGGGTCCCGCGCCGACGTCGAAGGCCCTGGTCGGCGTCACCTTCACGTCGACCGTCTCGCCAACACCCAACGGGTAGACGTGCATCTCGCCGAAGGGTATGTCCTCGGAGATCATCGTCCCGTCCGGCATCGCCGCCTCGAGCTTGATGCACGGCTTGCCCTCCTGCGCCGTGCCGACCGGCGCCACCAGCGTCCCCAGATGGATTAGGCAATCCTTCTCGAAGACCTCGGTCGCGGCCCTCTCGTGCACCTCGGCGAGAACACCGAGCTGCGGCATCATGAAGATCGAATCTACCGCCAGCCTCGTAACGCCCTCGGGAAGGAAGCCGTCGACGAGCATCATGGCCGCCTGCTGCCTCCTCGGCGCATGAGAGAGAACGCCGCCCGAGCCGACCAGCAGGTCGAGGTCCATCATGTCAACGAGCGTCTCTCCCGAGGCCGACTGGTCGAACGCATCCGAGATCGTCCGCTCCTGCTGCACTCCCTTCAGGCTAACCGCGAACGACTTGTGCTGTTCGAAGGCGAGCCTCAACGCCTCGCGGGCGATCGCCTGCTCCAGTTTCAGATCCTGAAGCGACTGCGGGACCGTCGTCGGACGGATCATCTTGTTCTTGATACGGTTGCGCACCTCGAGTTCGCCCATCTCGAACGGGACCCACCGCATGACGTTCTCGATGCCCGCCTCCGCGAGGACGTTCGACACCGAGTAGCTCATGCCCAGGTTGGCCGAGACCGTCCTGTTGAACGTGTCCTTAAAGACGGAGAACACGTCGGTCGTCGCTCCGCCGATGTCGACTCCGACCACCTCTATGCTCTGCTGCTTCGCGATCGTCTCGATGATGGAGCCCACTGCGCCCGGTGTCGGCATGATGGGAGAGTCCGTCCAGCCCATCAGCTTGTTGTAGCCCGGGGCCTGAGCCATCACGTGCTCCATGAAGAGGTCGTGGATCTTGTCGCGGGCCGGACCCAGGTTCTCGCGCTCGAGAACGGGACGCAGATTGTCGACGGTGTAGAGGACGGTCTTGTCCTCGAGGAGCTTCTCGACCTCTCCGGTGGCGTCCTTGTTGCCCGCGTAGATGACCGGCAGGGCATAGCCGACTCCGAGACGAGGCTTCGGGTCGGCGGCGGAGATGATCTGACTCAGTTCGACGACGTGGGTGATCGTCCCTCCGTCGATGCCGCCTGAGAGCAGGATCATATCGGGCCTGAGGTGCCTGATGCGCTCGATCTGCTCATGCGGAAGCCTCCCGTCGTTCGAGGCAAGAACGTCCATCACGATGGCTCCGGCGCCGAGCGCCGCTCGCTGCGCGCTCTCTGCGGTCATGCTCATCACCACGCCGGCAACCATCATCTGGAGCCCACCGCCCGCGCTCGACGTAGAAAGATAGAGGTCGACGCCGTGCTTGTCGCCGTCGTTGGGATGGATTATCTTCTCGCCGTCCAGTATCTCCTGACCCGAGAGCTCCTCCACCTCCCGTATCGCGTTCAACACACCTCGGGTCACGTCCTCGAACGGCGCCTCGACCGTTGTCGGCGCCTCTCCCCTGACGATCAGCCTGTACTCGCCGTCGACGAGTTTGATCAGGATCGCCTTTGTCGTCGTACTGCCGCAGTCGGTGGCGACGATGGCTCTGATCTTGCCGTTCTCACTCATCAGCACCTTCCTTACGAGACTTCGCGGCCCGCCGCTCGTCGCGGCGCCGCTTCCTCTCCTCGCGCTCCTTCTTCGTGCGCTCGGACTCCAGCTCCTCCATCTTGAGAAGCAGGTACTCCAGGTTCTGCCTGTCCTCGAGCACCTCTATGAACTCGTCGTACGTCTTGAAGTTGAAGATCGACTGGACGATCGGCTGGAAGAAGATGAGGGCCTGATTGCCCAAGAACGACAGCGGCTTCGCGGACTCGAGGAAGAGTATCGCGGGCGCGGTCATCCTCCACTCGACCACCTTGGTGGCGAAACGATCAATGATCTCACGCTGCTCGGGAGGCGGCCCGTCGTCATGAGCCTTGTCCCTCATCGCCCACATCGGCATCGCTCTCTCCGCGATCGCCCATCGCCTCTTCCACGAATGCGACGACCTGGTCGCGGTTGCCGTGGAACTGAAGCGACAGTCCTCTGAACTTCGCCAGCCTCGACGGGCCGAGGAACGGTGACAGGAGAACTCCGTTCCCGTCGACGCTGTAGCTCCTGAACTCGCCCCAGGGCTTGTCCTTCCTGGTGACGAGGCCCCTTACCGCCACGCCGCCGTCGGTCAGTCTGTACCACGTTGGAAGGAAGAAGCCGGCCACCTGTCCCCACACGAGGAGCACGGCGATGACCGTGAAGTAGCCCGTCCTGAGCCACGTCTGCAGGAACCAACCGACGATGACGATGAAGGCGACCGCAACGGCCGCGCGGACCGGGCTCCTGAGCATCGGCCAGGACCGCCACTCCAGCGGCGCCACCTACTCCTCTCCCTCCCAGACCACGTTCAGCTCCTTCGCCGCCCGCGACTCGTCGAGCCTCCCGACCGGCGTGGCGACCGGAGCCGACGTGACCCTGTCCGGCTCCTCGCGCGCCTCGCGAGCGATGCACTTCATTGCCTCCACAAAGCCGTCGAGCGACGCTCTGCTCTCTGTCTCCGTGGGCTCGATCATGAGCGCTTCCTTCACGATCAGAGGGAAGTAGACGGTCGGCGCGTGGAGACCGAGATCGAGAAGCCGCTTCGCGACATCGAGCGCCTTGACACCCTCGGCCTTCTGACGCGACGCCGAGAGCACGAACTCGTGCTGGCAGCGACCGTCGTACGGAAGGTCGTAGTCGCCCTTCAGCTTCTCCTGCAGGTAGTTCGCATTCAGGACCGCGTTCTCCGCCACACGGCGGAGGCCCGCCGGTCCCAGACTCAATATGTAAGCGTACGCCTTGACCATTACAAGGAAGTTCCCGTACCAGGACTGCACCTTGCCTATGGCGTGGGGGCGTTCGTAGTCCATGTAGTACTCGACGCCTCGCGACTTCCGCTCGTCCCTCGCGGGCAGCGGGGTAGGGAGGTAGTCGGCCAGGAACGCCTTGACGCCAACGGGACCCGAACCGGGGCCGCCGCCGCCGTGCGGCGCCGAGAACGTCTTGTGCAGATTGAAGTGCATGACGTCGAAGCCCGCGTCGCCGGGCCTCACGATCCCGAGCGAGGCATTCAGGTTGGCCCCGTCCATGTAGAGCAGACCGCCCGAGCCGTGCACGATCTCGGCTATCTCCACGATGCGTTTCTCGTAGACGCCGAGCGTGTTCGGGTTCGTTATCATCATCGCGGCCGTGCGGTCGTCGACCGCCCCCCGGAGGGCGTCGAGGTCGACCCGGCCATCGGGACCTGACGCGATCTCGACCGGCGTGAAGCCTGCGAGCGTCAGGCTGGCGGGGTTCGTGCCGTGGGCGGAGTCGGGGACGATCACGCGGTCGCGCGTCTCCCCTCTCGCGCGCATGTGGGCGCGCACGATGAGCATGCCGGTCAACTCGCCGGACGCGCCCGCGGGCGGCTCCAGACTCACGGCGTCCATGCCCGAGATCTCGCACAGGTACCTCGAGAGGTTGTACATGAGCGAGATGGCTCCCTGGCAGTGCGCCGCGTCCGTCTCCGGGTGCAGGCGAGTGAAGCCGGGGAACGAGGCGACGTCCTCGTTGACCTTCGGGTTGTACTTCATCGTGCAGGAGCCCAATGGGTATATCGACCTGTCGATGTGGTAGTTCATCTCGGCAAGTCGGGTGAAGTGGCGAACGACCTCCGGCTCCGAAAGCTCCGGGAGTTCGGCCGGACGAGGCCGCAGGTTGCCCTTCCCGAACTCCTTCTCGAGGTCGACCCTCGGCACGTCCAGGGGAGGGAATCGCCATCCCCCTCGCCCGGGGCTCGACAGCTCGAACACGGTCCGCTCGAGGACCTTCTCTCCGTGGGAGGGGTCTCTCATCCAGCTCCTCCCGTCGTGACGACCGCCTCGAGAGCCGAGGCCAGCGTGTCGACATCGTGCCCGTCGTGTCGCTCGGAGACCGACACCAGGAGGCAGTTCTCCAGATCCTCGTAGTAGCACCCGCATGAGATGCCCGGCCATATGCCCGCCTCGGCCAGGGCCACCTTGGCCTTGTGCGCGTCGACCGGCAGCCTGACTGCGAACTCGCGGAAGTACGGGAGGTCGAACGCGAGATCGACCCCCTCTATCTTCGAGAGAGAGGCGGCGGCATAGTGCGCGGTCGATGTGACACGGTGTGCGAGTTCCGGCAGACCCCGTTTGCCGAGCAGTGACATGTAGACCGTCGCGCCGAGCGCGACGAGCGCCTGGTTGGTGCAGATGTTCGAAGTGGCCCTCGCCCTCCTGATGTGTTGCTCGCGCGTCTGCAGAGTCATCACGTAGCCGCGACGCCCGGAGCCATCCTCGGTTGCGCCGATGATCCTGCCCGGCATGCGCCGCACGTGCTTGCGGGTCGTCGCCAGGAACCCCAGGAGCGGGCCGCCGAAGGCCATGTGGCCGCCCAGCGACTGCCCATCGCCCACCGCGATGTCAGAGCCGTAGTCGCCTGGAGGAGCCAGGAGGGCAAGCGAGAGCGGGTCTACCACCGAGATCATGAGCGCGCCCGCCGAGGTCGACGCGTCCCTGACGGCGCCGACCGGCTCGAGCGCTCCGAAGAAGTTCGGGTGCTGCACGAGCACGGCCGCGCAACCTTCGGCCGCACCCGGGAGAGCGGCGACGTCTGTCGCGCCACCATCCCTGGGCGCCTCGACCACTTCTATCCCGAGCGAGGATAGGTACGTGCGGAGTAGCGTTCGCACGGAGGGCGCCGCCGTCGCCGCCACGACGACCTTCTTCCTTCCGGTGGCGCCGACCGCCATGAGGGCCGCCTCTGCCGCGGCCGACGAGCCGTCGTAGAGCGAGGCGTTGGCGACCTCCATTCCGGTGAGCCGCACGATCAGCGACTGAAACTCATAGATCGCCTGGAGGGTCCCCTGGCTCACCTCCGCCTGGTACGGTGTGTAAGCCGTCGAGAACTGCGGCATCCTGGTGATGTGCGAGACCGCGGACGGGACGTAGCTGTCGTAGACACCTCCGCCCATGAAGGACAGCACGTCGTCTGCCGTCTTGTTCATGCGGGCAAGCCTCGACATGTGTCGGACCAGCTCCTGTTCGGAGAGCGGGCCCGGGACGTCGAGCGGACGATCGAGACGAAGTCCCGCCGGAACATCCTCGAAGAGATCGTCGATCGACGAAAGGCCCATCTCGTGGAGCATGGCCTCGCGGTCGCCGTCGGTGTTCGGAACGTAAGGCACCTGCACCCTACTCCTTGATGAACGCCTCGTAGTCGTCGTAGGACATGAGATCGTCGAGCTCGCCCGGGTCCGACATCTCGATGCGGAACATCCAGCCCTGACCGTACGGATCCGTGTTGATGACGGCGGGATCGTCGTCGAGCGCCTCGTTTACACCGGAGATGCTGCCGGAGACCGGCGCGTACACCTCGCTCACGCTCTTCACCGACTCGAGCGTCGTGAGGCTCTCGTCCTTCTTCACATTGGTCCCGACCGCGGGCAGCTCGACGAAGACGATGTCGCCCAGCTCTCCCTGCGCGTAGTCGGTGAGGCCGACGACCACGTCGTCACCGTCCACCTTCAGCCACTCGTGGGTCTTCGTGAACTTGAGATCCCGCTCGCTCATGCGTCCCCCTAGTGTGGCCGGGTCGGCGCCCCCGTGGCCCGCGACATCGAGCCGGACGGGAGTCCGAGCGCCCCGGCCTCTACTTCCTTCTCCTTACGCTTCCGTCGCGGTAGAACGGCAACGAGACGGTCGTCGCGTCCACCATCTTCCCGCGTATATCCACCTGGAACTCGCCCGAGACGTCCGAGGCAAGGTAGCCAAGGCCGATGCCCTTCTCGAGGCTCGGCGAGAACGTCCCACTCGTGACCTCGCCGACCTCCCTGTCTCCGACGAACATCTTCTGGTGCTGGCGGGGCACTCCGCGTCCCCGGAACTCGAAGCCGACAAGTCTCTGGGCGGGCCCTTCCTCCTCGACCTTCGCGATCGCGTCCCTGCCTATGAAGTCCCCCTTATCCAGCTTCGTGATCCACATGAGTCCGGCCTCGACGGGCGTTCGCTTCTCGTCGATGTCGTTGCCGTACAGGCAATAGCCCATCTCGAGGCGGAGCGTGTCGCGGGCGCCGAGCCCGACCGGTCGTGCGCCGCAGGCCTCACCCGCCTCGAGCAGCGCGTCCCAGATCAGCGGAGCCTCGTCGGGACCGCAGTAGACCTCGAACCCGTCCTCGCCCGTGTAGCCCGTCCGCGAGACCAGCACGTCGTTGCCCGCGACGACGCATCGGCCCGAACGGTAGAAACCCATCCCCGCGATGTCGCCATTCGTGATCGACGAAATGATTCGCTCGGAGACCGGCCCCTGGATCGCGATCAGCGCCGTCTCGTCCGAGGCGTCCCGGAACTCGGTGCCGGGCGCCAGATGCTGCTTCACCCAGTCGCGGTCCTTGTGTCTGTTCGCACCGTTCACGACCAGCATGTACTTGTCGGGCAGCCTGTACACGAGGAGGTCGTCAACTACGCCGCCCGTCTCGTAACACATGAATGACAGCCTGACGCCACCGACCTGAAGCGTCGCAACGTTGTTCGTGAGAAGCCTGTCGATCGTGGCGAGCGCGCCGCTTCCGGACAGGAAGAACTCACCCATGTGAGACACGTCGAACAGACCGGCGGCACGTCTCACGAGGCGATGCTCCGCCACGATGCCGTCGTAGAAGATGGGGAGCGCGTAGCCGGCGAACTCCACGAGCCTGGCGCCCGCGGCGACGTGCCTGGAGTAGAGCGGGGTCCTTGTGCCCGCGGCCGTGTCCGTTCCCAACTGCGACCTCCCGCTGAATGTCAACGCGCCGGTCCACGCGTGCGGCCAGCCCTCGCGCGGGCGGCCGGGCGTGCGCAGTTCAACCTGTTATGTTATGAGAGCATGCGGGACGCGGTCAAGGCGTTTTGCCCTCGACCGCACCCGACTGAACACCGCCCAGCACTTTCCGGAGCACCTGCCCGGTGTACGAGTCGTCGCAGAGGGCCACCTCCTCGGGAGTGCCCGCCACGACCACGTGTCCTCCCTCGTCCCCGCCCTTCGGGCCGAGGTCTATGATGTGGTCGGCCGTCTTGATGACGTCCAGATTGTGCTCGATCACGAGCACCGTGTTGCCCCGGTCGACCAAGCGCGAGAGCACCGACAGGAGCATCTTCACGTCGTGGAAGTGAAGGCCGGTGGTCGGCTCGTCGAGAATGTAGAGCGTCCGCCCCGTGCTCCTCCGCGAGAGTTCCGAGGCGAGCTTGATGCGCTGCGCCTCTCCGCCGGAGAGCGTAGTCGCCGACTGCCCCAGCCCTATGTACCCCAGGCCGACATCTCGCAGCGTCTCGAGCTTCCGCCGGATCATCGGAACGCTCGAGAAGAAGTCGAGCGCCTCGTCGACCGTCATCTCGAGCACCTCCGCGATGCTCTTCCCCTTGTAGAGGATCTCGATCGTCTCGCGGTTGAAGCGAGTACCTCCGCACGCCTCGCAGGTCACGAAGACGTCGGGCAGGAAGTGCATCTCGATCTTGACCTGGCCTCCGCCCTGGCACGCCTCGCAGCGCCCCCCCTTCACGTTGAAGCTGAAGCGTCCCGGCCGGTACCCCCTCGCCCTCGCCTCCGGTACCTTCGCGAATAGCTGCCTGATGTGAACGAAGGTCCCCGTGTACGTGGCGGGGTTCGATCTCGGCGTCCGCCCGATCGGGGCCTGGCTGATGTTGACGACCTTGTCGATGTGCTCGATGCCCTCGATGCGGTCGAAGTGCCCGGGTATCTTGCGCGACCGGTAGAACCACTCGGAGAGCGCGCGGTAGAGGATGTCCGAGACGAGCGTGCTCTTGCCGGAACCGGACACGCCGGTCACGCATGTGAGCGTCCCCAGAGGGACCTCCACGTCGATATTGGCGAGGTTGTTCTCAGCGGCGCCCACGACCCGGACGACCCTGCCGTCCAGCGGACGCCGCGACTCCGGCAGCTCGATGCTGGAGGCTCCCGACAGGTACTGCCCGGTCAGCGAATCGCTGATGGAGACCAGCTCGTCCGGCGGGCAGCTCGCCACGACGTGGCCGCCCTCTCTGCCGGCCCCCGGCCCAAGGTCGACCACCCAGTCGGCCGTGCGAATCGTCTCCTCGTCGTGTTCGACCACGATGACGGTGTTGCCTATGTCGCGCAGGGCGGTCAGCGTCCGCAGCAGCTTCGCGTTGTCGTGCTGATGGAGCCCGATGGAGGGCTCGTCGAGTATGTAGAGGACCCCGACCAGGCGCGTCCCGATCTGCGTCGCCAGCCTGATGCGCTGCGCCTCGCCGCCCGACAGCGTTCCCGACGAGCGGTCGAGAGTCAGATAGTCGAGACCGACGTTCGACAGGAACCCCAGGCGCTCGCCTATCTCCTTCAGTACCTCGTGAGCGATCTTCTTGTCGGCGCCCTTGAGCTCGAGCCGCTCGAAGAACTTGAGGCACTGCTTGACGGAGAAGGCCGTGACCTCGCTTATCGCGAGACCGCCCACGGTCACCGCCAGCGACTCGGGTCGGAGCCTCGCGCCGCCGCAGGACGGACACTGGTCGACCGCCATGAACCCCTCGATCCAGCGGCGGACGTTCTCCGACTTGGTCTCGCGATACCTTCGCTCGAGGTTCGGTATCGCCCCCTCGAATCCGCCGACGTACTCCCACTTCCCCTTCTCGAACTCGATCTTGAACTCGATCTTCTCGTCTCCCGACCCGTTCAGGAGAACGTCCTGGACATGGGGATCGAGTTCGCCGAAAGGCGTGAGCAGATCGAACTCGTAGTACTTCGACAGCGCGTCGAGCTTATGCCTGGCCCATCCGGTCGCGAGGTCGGGCCAGCAGGAGACGGCGCCCTCGCGGAGTGACAGGCTCTTGTCGGGAACCACCAGGCCTGGGTCGACGCGCATCTTCGTGCCGAGTCCGCCACACTCCGGGCAGGCGCCGTACGGGCTGTTGAAGGAGAACATTCTGGGCGCGATCTCGCCCAGACCGACGCCGCAGTGGGGACAGCTCGCGGTCGAACTCATGAGCATCTCGTCCTTGCCGCTGATGACGAGGACGAGACCGTCGGTGAGCCCCAGCGCCGTCTCGAGCGAATCGACGAGACGCTGCCGCGCGTCCGACCTGGCGACGAGTCTGTCGACGACTACGTCGATGGTATGCTTCTTGTTCTTGCGCAGCTTGCCGACGTCGGCGAGTTCCTTCGTCTCCCCGTCGATACGGATCCTGACGAAGCCGTTCTTCTCCAGGCGCGACAGAAGCGCCTTATGTTCGCCCTTCTTGCCCCTGATGACGGGGGCCAGCACCTGCACGCGCGCGCCCTCGCCGCCCGCGAGTACCAGGTCCGCCATCTGGTCGACCGTGAGCCGGGTGATCTCCCGGCCGCAGAGGTGGCAGTGCGGCTTCCCGACCCTCGCGTACATGAGCCTCAGGTAGTCGTATATCTCGGTTGCGGTGCCGACCGTTGAACGGGGATTCCTAGACGCCGTCCGCTGCTCGATGGAGATGGCCGGCGACAGCCCCTCGATCGACTCGACCCTGGGCTTCTGCATCTGCGAGAGAAACTGGCGGGCATACGCCGAGAGGGACTCGACGTACCGGCGCTGGCCCTCGGCGTAGATCGTGTCGAAGGCGAGCGACGACTTGCCCGATCCGGAGAGACCGGTGATCACGACGAGCGCGTCGCGCGGGATGTCGAGGTCGAAGCCCTTCAGGTTGTGCTCGCGCGCGCCGCGCACAACGAGGCTTCTGGGCTCCGATCTGCCGCGTTCAGCGCCGCCGCTCGGGGACCTTCTGCTTGACTGGCCGGTTTTGGGCATGCTAAATAGCTTACAGGCAAAGGTGACTTCCGACAACAGACAAACCGGGGGTACAGAGCGACATGACCTACCGTCGAATGGCGCTGGTGGTGCTGCTGGTGGTGTCAGTGGGACTCCTCGTCGCCGCCATCGCGTGGAACCCGAGACAGGCAGTCGTGGAGACTCCGGAGACCGGACTCAACGTCGTGGTGCTCGGCGTGGACGGGCTCGACTGGTTCCTCCTCGGGAAGTACATGGACGCCGGCCTGCTCCCCAACGTAACGCGCATCATGAGGACGGCGGTCAAGGCCCAGGTCGAGGCCGACGACCCGGCCCTCCCCCAGGTCGGATGGACCATAGCGGGCAGGGGCGCCCCTCTCACCGACCGGGAGCTCGAGACCGTGCGGTCCACCGGGGACGACAGGCTCTTCGGCATCCTGCCCGAGGTGGCGGCGATGGTGAGAGAGGGCGGAGGTCGTGCGGTGGTCGTCGGCTGGCCGACGTCGTGGCCGGTGCGGGGCGACGCCGAGGTGGCCGCGGCCCCCTACGCGCCTTCGTCGACCGAGCACACGCGCTCGCTTGCTCCGGCCTTCTTCGACGGCGCACCCGGCCAGGCCGGAGGCGAGGAGTTCGACGCGGTCATATCGGAAGCTGTCGAGCGCAACCTCGCGAGCATCGACGCCGACTTCGACAAGCACATCCACAACGGCTGCAAGGAGGCGGGGCTCGAGTCGGAGGACCTGACCGCCGTAAAGTGGGGATACCTTGCGGACAGGACGGCGCTCGACGTGGCGGGCCGCCTGACGGCGGAGCTGGAGCCGGACCTGACGATGCTGTATCTCGGAGGTCTGGACGCGGCGATGCACCGCTTCCTGGGACAGGCGACGCCGGAGTTCTTTGAGGGCATCGACCTCGGACGCCCGTACTGCGCGGACGTCGTGCCCAACTACTACGTGTTCGTCGACGATGCCATCGGCAGGCTACTTCGGCTGGCCAACGAGGGGACGGTCTTCATTCTGATGTCGGCCTACGGAACACACCCTTCGGCTTCGAGCCCGCCGTCGACGGCCGGGCACGAACTCGGTCCTCCCGGCGTCTTCCTGGTCCGGGGGCCGCATCTGCCGAAGATCGAGAGCGAGATCAGCGTCACGACCGCGGACCTGGCGCCGACCATCCTTGCGGCGCTCGGGCTTCCGATACCATCGGAGATGACGGGAAGGGTACGTCCCGAGGCCCTGCCGGAGGGACTGCTGCAGCAGTTCCCCATCAGCATCAAGGAGACGCCGACGGAGTTCGCGGAATCCGTGCCGACTCCCGAGGAGTGCGTCCCGATGGACAACATGGTCGACGAGAGGCTCGGGGAGCTTCAGGTGACTCCGTAGCGCGAGCGCGGACGTGGGCAGAACTGCCACGGCCGTTCCCGAGACTCTCGGGAACGGCCGTCTGTCGTTGGAGCGAGAT
Organism: uncultured bacterium; assembly: GCA_964399265.1. Classification (GTDB taxonomy): domain Bacteria; phylum Joyebacterota; class Joyebacteria; order Joyebacterales; family Joyebacteraceae; genus WJLY01. The sequence goes on from CAYNQF010000006.1 coordinate 48,045, forward strand.
CCTGCCCCTCACCGTCTACAGAGCCGCCTTGAGCTTCTTCGTGAGAGCCGGCAGGACCTCCTTGAGGTCGCCGACTATGCCGAAGGTCGCGTTCTTGAAGATGGGCGCGTCGGGGTCCTTGTTTATGGCAACGATGACCTTCGACGACTGCATGCCCGCCAGGTGCTGCACAGCTCCCGAGATGCCGCAGGCGACGTAAAGCTTCGGCTGCACCGTCTTTCCGGTCTGCCCGACCTGGTGCGAGTACGGTATCCAGCCTGCGTCTACCGCCGCCCTGGAGGCGCCGACGGCCCCGCCCAGCGCCTCGGCCAGCTCCTCGACGAGCTTGAAGTTCTCGGGACCTCCGAGCCCTCTCCCACCCGACACTATGATGTCGGCCTCGGCTATGTTGACGGTCTGCGTCACATCCTTAACGAATTCGACGAACGCCGCACGCACGTCGAGCAGGCCCGCGTCGACCGCCTCCCGCACGACCTCGCCCTTGCGTGACGGGTCGGGTTCGAGCGGGACCATCACCTTATGCCTGACGGTCGCCATCTGCGGCCTGTGGTTAGGGCACACGATCGTGGCCAGGATGTTGCCGCCGAAGGCGGGACGGGTTTGGAGCAGGTTCCTGCTCTCACCATCTATGGCGAGTCCCGTGCAGTCGGCCGTGAGGCCCGACCGCACCTGGATCGCTACTCGCGGAATGAGCGACCGGCCGATCGATGTGGCTCCCGTGAGAATGATCTCGGGTCTGTGCCGTTCGACCAGATCGGCCACGACCGCGGAGTACGGCTCGTCCTGGTAGTGCTCGAGAGCCGGCTCGTCGACGAGGTAGACGGTATCGGCGCCGTGTGCGATGAGGTCGTCCGCCAGGTCCGCGACTCCGGATCCCAGCAGGACCGCGCCCAGCTGGACGCCCAGCGTGTCCGCCAGCTCCCTCCCCTTACCCAGGAGTTCGAACGTGACCCCGTGGACCACGCCCTCGCGCTGCTCGACCACGACCCACACGCCGCAGTGTCCGCCCGGCGTCTCGGCCTTCTCGACCGCCGCGTCTCTGCGCAGCAGGATCGCGTCGAACTTGCACGCGTCGACGCAGGCGCCGCAGAGCGTGCAGTTGTCCTTGATGAACGCCACGCCTTCGCGCATCTCGATCGCGTCGTAGAGACACGCCTTCAGGCACAGCTCACAGCCTACGCATCGGTCTTCCAGCACCTCTATGCTGCTCACGTTCAACCTCTCCGTGATGATCGCTCGGATGTCCGTTCCGGAGCGCGACTCCGCCGCACGGTTCGCTAGGAAGCGCCCTTGACGATCCCGACGAGTTCAGGCACCAGCTTGTCGACGACTTCGTCGACATCGCCCTCGAGCATCACGCCGCCGCCCCTCGGTTCCGGCGCGAAGATCCGCACGACCCTGGTCGGAGAGCCGTCGAGCCCGAGTTCGGCCGGGTCGACGTCGAGGTCGGCTTGCCCCCAGACGGTGATCTCGGCCTTCTTCGCCTTCATCTTGCCCTTGAGCGAAGGCAGGCGCGGCTCGTTGATCTCCTTGACGACGGTGAAGACGGCGGGGAGCGACGTCCGCACTACGTCGTAGCCATCGTCCATCATTCTCTGCGCCGTGGCGCTTCCGTCGGCCGATACCTCGAGCTTGCGCACGAACGTGACCTGCGGGACGTCGAGGAACCGCGCGACCCCGGGTCCCACCTGTGCCGTGTCACCGTCGATGGCCTGCTTCCCGCACAGCACGATGTCGGCGCCGCCGAGCTTGCGGATGCCCGCCGCCAGCGTGTAGGACGTCGCCCACGTGTCCGACCCGGCGAAGGCCCGGTCGGACAGAAGAACCGCGTCGTCGACACCTAAGGAGAGGGCCTCCCTGAGAGCGCTCTCCACCTGCGGCGGCCCCATCGACATGACCGTCACGGTTGAGTCCTCAACAGCTTCGCGGACCCTCAGGGCCTCCTCGATCGCGTAGGTGTCGAAGGGGTTTATGATCGACGGGACGCCCTCGCGGACGAGCGTGTTCGTCTCGCGGTCGATCCTGACCTCGGTCGTGTCAGGGACCTGCTTGATGAGAACCACGATCTTCATCGCTACTCCTCGCGCTCCTTCGCCGCGCTCTCCTTGATGAGCGACGATGCGATGACCGTTCTCTGTATCTGGTTTGTGCCCTCGTAGATCTGCGTGATCTTGGCGTCGCGCATCATCTTCTCTACGGGGTACTCCTTCATATACCCGTAGCCCCCCAGGACCTGCACCGCGTCGGTCGTGACCTTCATGGCCACGTCGGAGGCGAACAGCTTGGCCATCGCCGAGATCTTGGAGATGTCCTTGGCGCCAGAGTCGACGACGCGAGCCGCGTAGTACACGAGGGCCCTCGCGGCCTCGATCTGAGTCCCCATGTCGGCAAGCATGAACTGCAGCCCCTGGAACGATGCGATAGGCTGGCCGAACTGCTCCCGGTGCCGCGCGTACTTCGCGGCCTCGTCGAAGGCGCCCTGCGCGATGCCCACCGCCTGCGCCGCGACGCCCGGCCTCGAGTTGTCGAACGTCCGCATGGCGACGATGAATCCCATGCCCTCGCGCCCGATGAGGTTCGCCTTCGGCACGCGGCAGTCCTGGAAGATGAGCTCCCTGGTCGCCGATGCGCGTATGCCCATCTTGTTCTCCTTCTTCCCGAAGGTGAACCCGGGCGTGTCCTTCTCGACGATAAATGCCGAGATGCCGCGTATGCCGGTCCCCTTGCCGGTTCGGGCGATGACGGTGTAGATCTCCGCCTCGCCGCCGCCGGTGATCCACTGCTTCGTGCCGTTCAGCACGTACGAGTCGCCGTCGGCGACCGCCTTGGTCTCGATGGCGCCCGCGTCGCTTCCCGCGTTGGCCTCTGTGAGAGCGAATGCGGCGAGCTTCTCTCCCGCCGCGATCGGCGGGAGGTACTTCTTCTTCTGCTCATCGGACGCGAACAGGAGTATCGGGTACGCTCCGAGAGCCGATGCCGCGAATGCCAGAGCTATGCCTCCGCACACGCGCGACAGCTCCTCGGACGCGATGCACATCTCCATGACACCGCCGCCCAGCCCACCGTACTCCTCGGGAATGTACACGCCGTAGATATCCGAGGCCGCCATGACCTTGACGACCTCCCACGGAAACTCGCCGGTCTCGTCGAGCTCCGCCCTCAGGGGCAGTATCTTCTCCTTCGCGATCTGGGCGCAAAGGTCTCTGAGCATCTCCTGTTCTTCGGTCAGGAAGTAGTTCATGAGGCCTTCTCCTTCTTCTTTCGGCGGCGCGGCCGTCTGCGCCTCTTCTTCTTGGCCTTCTGCGCAGTCCCGTCCTTACCCTCGACCAGGCCGAGCTTCCCCAGCGCGTTCCTGGCCGCCATCTGCTCGGCTTCCTTCTTGTTCTTGCCCTCGCCGCGCCCGAGCGACCTTCCGCCCAGGCGGAGTTCGACGAAGAATGTTCTCTCGTGCTCGGGCCCCTTGGCCGAGACGACGCGGTAGCGCGGCCTCGAACCGAACTTCTTCTGGGCGTACTCCTGCACGAGGCTCTTGTAGTTCTTGTACTCATCCACTTCGAGAAGCTCGTCGATGCTCGTCAGCAGATGCTGGTCTATGAAGCGCCGCGCGCTCGTGAGCCCGGAGTCTAGGTATATCGCGCCGATGACGGCCTCGAAGGCGTCCGCCAGTATCGACGCACGCTGCTCTCCGCCGGACGCCCTCTCGTTCTCGGACAGGCGGATGAACTTGCCCAGCTCCAGTTCCTCCGCCGTGCGCGACAGAACCGCCTCGCTGACGATGAGCGACTTGATCTTGGTGAGTCGCCCCTCCTGGCGTTTGGCGTAGGTCGAGTAGAGGTGTTCATTCACGATGAGCCCGAGCACGGCGTCCCCGAGGAACTCCATGCGCTCGTTGGACTCGCCACGGCTCATGTCCGCGTCGTGAACGTACGAGCGGTGCATGAGCGCCTGGTCTAGAAGCCGGAGGTCGCTGATGCGCACGCCCAGCCTTCGGCAGAGCGTTATCAGCTCACTGCGGCGGCCCTTCTCGAGACCTCCTCGGGACAGCTTTCCCGAGAGGCGGGAGACAAGGCGACTGATATCGGCCATGGGTAATGTCGGGTGTCAGCCTTCGTAGCGGCGCAGGGCAAGGACGGCGTTGTGCCCGCCGAATCCGAAGGAGTTAGTGAGTGCGTGCTCTATTCGTGCGTCTCTGGCTTCGTTCGGCGTGTAGTCGAGGTCACACTCGGGATCCGGGTTCTCGTAGTTGATGGTCGGCGGGATCACCGAGTTCCGGATCGCGAGCACGGTGAAGATGAGTTCCACACCTCCTGCCGCGCCGAGAAGGTGCCCGATCATCGACTTCGTCGACGACACTGCCAGCTTCTTCGCGTGGCCGCCGAAGACCGACTTGATGGCCGCCGTCTCGTACTTGTCATTGAGTTCGGTCGACGTGCCGTGCGCGTTGATGTAGTCGATCGAGGACGGGTCGATCGACCCGTCCCTGAGCGCCTCACGCATCGCGCGCCCCATCCCCTCACCCTCCGGGGCCGGGGCCGTGATGTGGAAGGCGTCAGCCGTCGCTCCGTACCCGATGACCTCGGCGTAGATGTCGGCGCTGCGCCGCTTCGCGGACTCGAGTTCTTCGAGGACGACGATGCCGGCGCCCTCTCCAAGCACGAATCCGTCGCGGTCACGGTCGAACGGCCGTGAGGCCTTCTCCGGCTCGTCGTTCCTGGCCGAGATCGCCTTCATCGATGCGAATCCGCCGACCGCCATGGGACAGACCGCGGCCTCTGTGCCGCCCGTGACGACCGCGTCGGCGTCGCCCCTCTGGACGGCGCGGAAGGCCGCGCCCATCGCGTGTGCTCCGGACGCGCAGGCCGAGACCGTCGCGTAGTTGGGGCCCTTGAGGCTCAGGGCAATGGAGACCGCGCCTGCCGCCATGTCCGAGATCATCATCGGAATGAAGTACGGGCTGATCCTCCTGGGCCCTTTCTCCATGAGGACAGTGTGCTGTGCCTCCAGCGTCTGTATCCCGCCGACGCCGGAGCCGATGATGACCCCGACCCTGTTCGGGTCGAAGCTCGAGTCTCCCAGCCCTGAATCCTTCCACGCCATGAGCGAAGCGGCCACGCCGTACCGGGTGCTCGGGTCCATCTTGCGTACTTCGCGCGGATCGATGAACTCCTCCGGCCTGAAGTCGGGAAGCTCACAAGCGATCCGGACCGCAAAGCCGCTCGCATCGAACTGCCTGATCGTCGCGGCCGCACTCTTGCCCGCGATCAGACCCTCCCAAGTGGCCTCGCACGTGAGACCAAGGGGAGTGACGGCTCCCATCCCGGTGACCACAACTCGCCTTGACATGAAAGAAGCTCTCCTGCCTCGCGGAACCTTGTCAGCTGCCCCGCACTTCCAACCTCTAGCCCCGTCCTCCGCGGCCACCCGCGCAGGCCGGGCCACTCCCCGTCGGATCCACGAGGCGCGGCCCGGACCGCTCCGGGCAGCGAGCTCGGCGCCCACTCCGCGGGACGCCGGACTCACTCGCGGGATCAGGAACTCGCCGCGACCTTCTTCTCGAGGTAGGCGACGATGTCGGCAACCGTCTTGAGTCCTTCAGCCTCGTCGGTATCGTCGGCGGTGATGCCGAACTCGTCCTCGAGCGAGAAGAGGATGTCGGCCTGCTCGAGTGAATCCGCTCCAAGGTCCTCGACGATGGACGCTTCCGTCGTAACCTGGCCCTGGTCTATTTGGAGCTTCTCTGCGATGACCTGCTTGACCTTCTCGGCAATCTCTGCCATGAAAACCTGCCCTTCGCTGAAGAGAGCCTGGAACGGTCCCTACTGCATGACCATCCCACCGTCCACGTTTATCGTCTGACCGGTCACATAGTCTCCATCATCGGACGCGAGGAATGCAACCACATTCGCCAC
>CAYNQF010000007.1:0-30023 GCA_964399265.1 uncultured bacterium
GCGATCAACCGCGCGTACGAGGAGGTGAAAGAGGCATGAGCGAGAAGTCGTGGACTGAGATACCAATCGGCGGCGTCATAGAGGAGTCCGGCAACGCGGAGACCTACGAGACCGGGTCCTGGAGGACGTACCGTCCGATCTGGCACGAGGACAGGTGCATTCACTGCCTCAGGTGCTGGATCGCGTGTCCCGACTCGTCGATCCAGCTGTCGGAGGGAAAGGTCACGGGGGTGGACTACGAGCACTGCAAGGGATGCGGTATCTGCTCCTTCGAGTGCCCCGTGGATCCGAAGGCCATCGATATGAAGCTCGAGACCGACGTGGCGTAATGTGCGGTCTGCCGCAGAGCAATATCCTGAAGGGAGAATGACAGAGTGGCGAGGAGACTGAGCCTCACGGGAAACGATGCCGGCGCGGAAGCGATGCGCCAGATAGATCCTGACGTCGTAGCGGCGTTCCCGATCACTCCGCAGACCGAACTCATGCACAAGTTCGCCGAGTTCGTGGCGGACGGAGATGTCAAGGCCGAGTTCGTGCTCGTGGAGTCGGAGCACAGCGCAATGAGCGCCACCGTCGGCGCGGCCGCGGCCGGCGCCAGGGCGATGACGGCCACTTCGGCCAACGGGCTCGCGCTCATGTGGGAGATCGTCTACATAGCGGCATCCTACAGACTGCCCATCGTAATGCCGGTCATCAACCGCGCCCTCTCGGGCCCCATCAACATCCACTGCGACCACAGCGACACGATGGGATGCCGCGACAGCGGCTGGATCCAGCTGTACTCGGAGAACGCGCAGGAGGTCTACGACAATCTGCTCCAGGCCATCAAGATCGCCGAGCATCCCGACGTGCTGCTCCCGGTGATGGTGACGTTCGACGGATTCATCATCAGCCATACCGCCGAGGTCCTCGAAACGTTGGAGGATCCGGAGGCGAGGAAGTGGATCGGCGACTACGTCGCGAAGTACTCGGTTCTGAACACCGACTCGCCGATGACGTTCGGGCCGCTCGACCTGCAGGACTACTACTTCGAGCACAAGCGGCAGCAGGTCGAGGCCATGCGGGCCGCGCCCGCCGTGATCCGCAAGGTAGGCAGCGACTACGGCAAGCTCTCCGGGAGGTCCTACGACCTTCTCGAGGAATACCAGCTCTCCGACGCCGATCTGGTGGTCGTGGCCCTGGGCTCCACGTGCGGCACCACCAAGTCGGTCATCGACGACCTGAGAGCGCAGGGGACGAAGGCCGGCCTCCTCAAGATCAGGACCTTCAGGCCCTTCGTCGAGGACGAGGTCGCCGCGCACCTCAGGGGAGCGTCCGCGGTGGCGGTCCTGGACCGCTCGATATCCTTCGGAGCGCCGGGGGGACCGGTGCACAAGGAGATCAAGGCCGCGCTGTACGGATCGGGCGCGACAACGCCGATCGTGAACTACATCTATGGGCTCGGAGGCAGGGACATAAGCACGGAGCACATCAAGGGGGTCTTCGAAGATCTCGTCAGAGTGGCTCAGGACGGCACCCCCGAGGACAACATCCGGTTCGTCGGACTTCGGGAGGGGGAGTGACATGCCAGGCTTGAAGCAGCTTGCACAGCGTGAAGAACTCATGTCGGGCGGCCACCGCGCTTGCGCGGGATGCCTCCCGATGACGACCATGCGGCAGATCCTGCTGACCGCCGGCAAGCACACGGTGTGCGGATGCGCTACGGGTTGTGTGGAGGTCGTGACGACGATCTATCCGTACACGTCGTGGAGGACGCCCTTCATCCACAGCGCGTTCGAGAACTCGGCCGCCACGATGAGCGGCGTCGAGGCGGCCTATCGCTCGCTCAAGCGCCAGGGCAAGGTCGACAAGGACATCAAGTTCATCGCCATGGGCGGCGACGGCGGCACCTACGACATCGGCCTGCAGTCCCTGTCCGGCGCGATGGAGCGCGGTCACAACATGCTGTACGTCTGCTACGACAACGAGGCGTACATGAACACCGGCATCCAGCGGTCGAGCGGCACTCCAAAGGGTACCGCGACTTCGACGACGCCGGTCGGCAAGGTCCGGCCGGGGAAGAAGCAGTTCCCGAAGCCCCTGACCGAGATCATGATCGCCCACGGCATCCCGTACGTGGCACAGGCGACGCCCGGCTATCCGAAGGACCTGTCCGACAAGGTGGAGAAGGCGCTCGCCATCGAGGGTCCGGCCTTCATGAACATTCTGGCTCCGTGCACGAGAGGCTGGCGATATCCGATGGAGGAGTCGATGGACATCGCGCGCCTGGCGGTCGACACCTGTTTCTGGCCGCTCTTCGAGGTCGAGAACGGAGTGATGAAGGTTACGCGGAAGCCGAAGGACAAACCGCCCGTGAGCGAGTGGCTCAAGAGGCAGGGACGTTTCCGCCATCTCTTCAGGGAAGAGAACAAGCACATCATCGACGAGGTGCAGGCCCAGGTCGACCGGAACTGGGAGTGGCTCCTGAAGCGTGAGGAACTCGGGAAGGCGTAGCCTGGAGCCGGCAGCTCGACATGCCATGTGCCGAGGGCGCTGGATGGCCATGAACTTGCCCAACGGTCTTACGGTCGCGCGGCTGATCCTGGGCCCCATCGTGCTCGCCTGCCTGGTATCTGGCGAGGTGAGGCTGACCTTCTACCTGTTCCTGGTCGCGATGCTCACCGACCTGTACGACGGGTACCTCGCGCGCAGGTCGGGGAGCGTGACCGAGTTCGGCAAGCTGATGGATCCGCTCGCCGACAAGGTGCTCGTCTCCCTGACGCTGGTCGGCCTCCTTCTTCTGCATGTGCCGTATGTCAGGCTGTGGATGGTCGCTGCCATCGTCGGCCGTGAGCTTCTGATCCTCGGCTGGCGGACCGGCGCCGTGAAGAGTGGCGACGGGTTCGTTACGAGCCGCGTGTCCAAGTGGAAGACGGCCGCACAGATGGCGTGGCTGTCTCTCGTGCTTCTGAACCTCACGGTGGCCTCGAAGGTGGGCGTGGCCCCGGTCGACTCCGGGGGAGGCGCCGTCGGCGCGTTTCTCTGGACGTCCGGCCTGGCCGTCGTGGTGATCACGCTCGTCTCGGGCGCCGAGTACGTCCTGAGCGGCAGGTACAGGTCGGAGGGGGCAGGCTCCTGAATCCGGGGCCCCGCCGCACCCGATTCGCCGTCAAAGCCGCCCGGTGGTGGGAGGACCCTGCGTTGCCAGAAGCGCCCCCCAGGCCCATCAACCCGGTCACGGCCTTCCTGGCCACCGGAGCTTTCTCGGGGTACTCTCCGTTCGCTCCGGGCACCGCCGGTACGCTGCTGTGCGCGGTGCTCGCCTGGCTGCTGCTCCCGGAGATCACGTTCAGGAGCGGCGCGATGGCCGTTGCCATCGCGCTCATCTCACTGGGCGCCTTCCTCGCGATCTCCGTCTGGGCGGCCGACGCGGGCGACCGCGCGTACGGCAAGGACGCGTCGAGGATCGTGATCGACGAATTCGCCGGGTACATCATCTCGATAGCGTTTCTCCCCAAGACCGCCCTGGTCTACGTCGCGGCGTTCGTTCTGTTCAGGGTCCTGGACATCCTGAAGCCCTTCCCCGCGAGGCGCGCCGAGTCGCTGCGCGGAGGACTTGGCGTCGTGATGGACGACGTCGTGGCTGGCCTGTACACGAACGTGCTCCTGCAGGTGATGCTGCTCGTCAAAGGCTACTGAACCCGTTCCCCCCGGTGGTGCGCTCTTGCGGATCGAGATCGTGACCATAGGCGCCGAGCTCCTGGACGGTGTGAGGGTCGATACGAACACGTCCGAGCTCTCATCGAGGCTCAAGAGAGTCGGCGCCGAAGTGTGCCGATCGACCACCGTCCGAGACGAACCCGACGACATCCGCGACGCCCTCGAGCAGGCGCTCGAACGTGCCGGGACCGTCATCACCACGGGTGGGCTGGGCGCGACCTCGGATGACCGGACGAAGCGCGTTGCTGCCTCCATCTTCGGCGCGAATCTCGTTCTCGACGAGGAAGTCCTGGCGACGATGCGAGCCCGCTTCGAGTCGCTGGGACGCACCATGCCCGAGATCAATGTCTCCCAGGCGATGGTCCCCGAGGGTGCCAGGCCCATACCGAACAGGTTGGGGACGGCACCGGGGATCGTATTCTCCGACGAGAGGGGACTCCTGTTCCTTCTTCCCGGCGTGCCGGCCGAGATGAGGGCGATGCTTGAGGATTACGTGGTGCCCTTCCTCGAGGGGCGGGGGCTGCGCAGGGAGGCCGAGGAGCGTCTCCTTCGCACCACGGGGATACCGGAGTCTGCGCTGGCCGAGATCGTCGATCCTGTCGTCAGGCGTCTTGCCAGGACCGAGGTGGCGTATCTGCCCAGTCTCGAGGGCGTCGACGTCAGGCTCTCCTGCACGGGCGCCGGAGCGCGTGACGCGGCCAGAACGGCCGACCGCGCCGCGGAGCGCATCGGCGACCTCCTCGGGCCGTACGTCTACGCCAGGGAGATGCAGTCCCTCGAGGAGGTCGTGGGCTACTTCCTGACGATGGAGCGCGCGACGCTGGCCGTGGCGGAGTCGTGCACCGGCGGCATGGTCGGCGCGCGCGTCACGTCGGTACCCGGAAGTTCCGAATACATGAAGGGAGGCGTGATCGCCTACTCGAACGACCTCAAGAGACGCCTGCTTGGGGTCAAGGCCGCCACCCTCAAGAACCACGGAGCGGTGTCGCGCGAGACCGCCCTCGAGATGGCGCTCGGGGCACGGTCGAGGTGCAAGGCCGACGTGGGCGTGGCCGTGACGGGGATCGCCGGGCCCTCGGGCGGTACCGAGGGGAAGCCCGTTGGCCTCGTCTGGATGGCGGTGGCCGACAGGAGAGGAGAGAGGGCCGTCAGACGTCTGTTCGGCGGACCGCGCGATGCCGTGCGGCGACGCGCGACACAGGGCGCTCTCGACCTCGTGCGGCGCTCGCTCTCGGGCATACCGGTAGAGGACGAATGAGGACGTTCGTAGCTTTGGAGTTGTCCGGCACGGCCAAAGCAGGCATACTGGCCGTGATAGAGAGGCTCCGGAAGAGCGGCGTGCGCGCCAGCTGGTCCAGGTCGTCTACCATACACCTGACCCTGAAGTTCCTGGGCGACGTGGATGAGGCGCTCGTGCCCGAGGTCGTCGAAGCGGTCGGACGGGCGGCGGGAGCTTCTTCCGGGTTCGACATGACCACGACGCGTCTGGGAGCGTTCCCGTCACCCAGGCGGCCCAGGGTGGTGTGGGCCGGCGTGGACGCGCCCGATGCGCTGTACGAACTCCAGACGGCGGTGGACGGCGAGCTTGCCTCGCTCGGCTTCGAGCGCGAACGCAAGCGGTTCCACCCGCATGTGACGCTGGGGCGCCTGAGAGAGCCCGGGGCCGACCTGAGCGGGCTCCTGGCTGCAGTGGACGTTCCCCGAGAGGCCACCAGTGTAGACCGGGTGCTCGTCATGAAAAGCACCCTCAGGCCCTCGGGCGCGGTGCACGAGGTCGTGAGCGAGCACCCCCTCGCGGCGACCCGGCGCTCCCCGGAGAGACCTACAAGCCCCTGATGGGAGGTAGCAGCGATGGCGGAGGACAAGGGAAGGAAGAAGGCGCTGGACCTCGCGGTGTCGCAGATCGAGAAGCAGTTCGGCAAGGGTTCGATCATGCGGCTCGGGGCCCAGGACATCGAGAAGGGCATAGACTCCATTCCCACGGGTTCGCTCTCTCTCGACCTGGCGCTGGGCATCGGCGGTGTCCCGAGAGGGCGGGTCATAGAGATATACGGGCCGGAGGCGTCGGGCAAGACGACGCTCTCCCTGTCAGTGGTGGCCAACGCGCAGAGGCTGGGCGGTGTGGCGGCCTTCGTCGACGCGGAGCACGCGCTGGACCCGGGCTACGCCAGGAACCTCGGCGTGGACACCGACAACCTGCTCATCTCGCAGCCCGACACGGGCGAACAGGCGCTCGAGATCACGGAGATGCTGGTGCGAAGCGGAGCGGTCGACATCATCGTGGTCGACTCGGTGGCGGCACTCGTGCCGCGCGCGGAGATCGAGGGTGAGATGGGAGACTCACACGTTGGTCTCCAGGCCAGACTGATGTCGCAGGCGCTCCGCAAACTCGCTGGGTCGATCGCCCGGTCGAAGACGTGCGTCCTCTTCATCAACCAGATCAGAATGAAGATCGGCGTGATGTTCGGGAACCCGGAGACGACCACCGGCGGCAGGGCGCTCAAGTTCTACTCGAGCGTAAGACTCGACATCCGCCGAATAGGCGCGATCAAGATCGGCGACTCCATCATCGGCAACAGAACCAAGGTCAAGGTGGTAAAGAACAAGGTGGCGCCGCCCTTCAAGGTCGCCGAGTTCGACATACTCTACGGCCAGGGCATCTCGCTCGAGGGAGACCTGCTCGACATCGGCCTCGAGCACGGGGTCGTCGCCCAGAAGGGGACTTGGTTCAGCTACGGGGACCTTCAGCTCGGGCAGGGCCGCGAGAAGGCGCGCGCGTACCTCGTCGAGAACAGCGACGTGCGGGACAAGCTCGACAGGAAGATCAGAGAGGCCGCCGGGCTGCGCGGAAGCGCGGCGACACGGTCTGAAACGGACGACGGAGCCTCGGAGGAAGAGGAGCCGGAGACGGTCGCCGCCGGGCGTCGCAAGCGGTAGGGCGACGGCGGCGTTCCGGGCGGAGTCGAGTCGTGAGCGGCAAGATCACTGCCATCGAAAGGGCGGCCGAGGGCTTGCCGCTCACGGTATACATCGACGGTCGCCCGGCTCTCGAGGTCTCCGAGGAGATGGCTCGGAGACTTGGGCTCCGGGTCGGGATGGAGTTCGGCGCACCGCAGCCTCGGGAGGAACCGCGCGGCGCGGCAGCTTACGGCGGTGGCGCGCGAGGCGGCGACGATTCCGCCGTGGTGGACGACGAGCGAGTCCGGGCGAGGGAGGCCGCGTTCCGCCTGCTGGCCGTCCGTGCGCGGAGCGTGAGGGAGCTAGGCGACAGGCTACGACGCAAGGGGCTGTCGGCCGCGGTGGTGGAAGAGACGCTGGACGCGCTCACGGCGACGGGCCTGCTCGACGACCGCGAGTTCGCGAGAGCCTGGGCCGACGAGCGGGTGAGGCTGAAGCCCGTGGGGCCGATGAGGCTCAGGCAGGAGCTGACGGCGAAGGGTGTTCCTGCCGCCGTCGTCGACGAGGTCGTCCAGGAGACGTACCGGGAGCACGACGAGCTGGAGCTGGCCGCGCGCGCATTGGGCAAGAGGTCACGCGGTCGGGTGCCCACGCCCAGGGAGGCCGCGCGTCTGAACGCGTTCCTTCTCAGGAGAGGGTTCAGCTACGAGGTGGCGGCGCTGGCGGTGAAGGGGCTTGCTCGAGAGCAGACGGGGCGCGAGGACGGGGGACGATGATACAGAAGCGGACGTCCGACGAGGTCAGGAAGCTGTTCGTCGACTTCTTCACGGAGCGCGGGCACGAACGTGTGCCAAGCGCGCCTCTCATTCCGCGCGACGACCCTACGCTCCTGTTCACGTCGGCCGGCATGGTGCAGTTCAAACCCTACTACCTCGCCGAGACCCCGCCGTTCCGCAGGGCCGTGTCCGTCCAGCGCTGTCTGCGCCTCTCCGACCTGGACGAGGTCGGAACGACGCCCTATCACGACACGTTCTTCGAGATGCTCGGCAACTTCTCCTTCGGCGACTACTTCAAGGAACAGGCGATCGACTGGGGGTGGGAGTTTCTCACCGAGGTCCTCGGGCTGCCCGCCGACAGGCTCTGGCCGACCGTCTACACGAGCGACGAGCAGGCCGCCGAGATCTGGCGGAAGCGGATAGGCGTTCCGGCGGAGAGGATCACCCCGCTCGGCGACGAGGACAACTTCTGGGGACCGGCCGGCGACGCAGGTCCCTGCGGTCCGTGCTCCGAGATACACTTCGACATGGGACCCGAGGTCGGATGCGGCAGGCCGAACTGCAATCCCGGATGCGACTGCGATCGCTTCTTCGAGGTCTGGAACCTCGTCTTCCCTCAGTACATGCAGCACGAGGACGGAACGAGGGAGCCTCTGGCGCACCCTGGCATAGACACGGGAATGGGGCTGGAGCGCCTCTGCACGGTCATCCAGGGCGTCAACAACATATTCGAGACCGATCTCTTCGCTCCGATCGTCGACTTCGTGAGGGACGAGGTCGAGACCGCGTCCGGCTCGAGACCCGCGCCGGGTGAGGTCCGGAGGGAGCTCTCCATCATAGCCGACCATGCGCGCGCCGCCACGTTCTCCATCGCGGAGAACATACTCCCGTCGAACGAGGCGCATGGCTACGTCGTACGCAGGCTCATCCGTCGCGCTGCGCGCCGGGGACGGACGCTCGGGATAGAGGAGCCGTTCCTCTACCGCGTGGCCGGAGCCGTGATCGACCGCATGGGAGAGGCGCATCCGCACCTCAGGCAGAAGCGCGAGCACGTGGCGCTCGTAATACGGGCCGAGGAGGAACGCTTCGGGGAGACGCTGGCCTCGGGGACCTCGTCGCTCGAGGAGGCGGTGGAGTCTCTCAGAGCGCGTGGGGGAAGCGTGATCCCCGGCGACGTCGCGTTCAAGCTCTACGACACCTACGGCTTCCCGTTCGACCTCACGGAGGAGATGGCCGCGGAGCGCGGCCTCAAGGTCGACAGGGATGGTTTTGAGCGGGAGATGGAGAAGCAACGCGAGCGCGGCAGGAGCGCCGGTTCCGGCGCGGGAGGCGAGCGCCGCTGGAGAGACGCGGCCGCCTACTCCGGTACGGGTTCGCGCTTCGTCGGGTACGAGCTTTCCCACGGGGACATCACGGCGGCAGAGGCGAGCTTGGAGCGCGAGTTCTCGGCTCCGGTGGAGTGCCAGGTCCTTCGCGTGCGCAGAGGCGCCGCCGAGGACACTGTCGAGTTCGTGCTCGCCGAGACTCCCTTCTATGTGGAGGCGGGAGGCCAGGTGGCGGACACCGGTCTCGTCACCAGGGCGGACGGGACCGAGTTCCCCGTCGTCAACGTCTACACGGAGAGCGGTCAGTCGGTGCACGTTGCGGCCGAGGCCGGGCCGCTCGAGCCGGGCGAGACGATACAGGCGCGCGTCGACGTGGCCATGAGACGTCGCGTCGAGAAGAACCACACCGCGACGCACCTGCTCCAGGCCGCGTTGCGCGACGTTCTTGGCGACCACGTTCACCAGTCGGGCTCATGGGTCGGTCCCGACCGGCTCCGCTTCGATTTCACGCACTTCTCTGAAGTGCCCGGCGAGGCGTTGCGGTCGATCGAGAACCAGGTCAACGCCTGGATCCGCTCCGACCTGCCCGTCGCCCCGGAGGAGACGAACCTGTCCAACGCGCTCGATCGGGGAGCGATGGCGCTCTTCGGCGAGAAGTACACGGACAGGGTCAGAGTGGTCTGCGTGAGCGGCGTCGGCGAGGAGGACGTGAGTCTCGAGCTGTGCGGAGGTACGCACGCCGCGAGTACCGGAGAGATCGGCGCGTTCTTCATCGTTTCCGAGTCGAGCGCGGCCGCCGGCGTTCGCAGGATAGAGGCCGTGACCGGAGCGGCCGCGTCCCGGCGCGCCAGGGAGAATGCGACCGTCCTCTCGGAACTCGCGTCCGTGTTCAAGACGACGAGAGAGGACATTGTCGAGAGGGCGCGAGAGGTGCACGAAGATGTGGCCCGGCTGCGCACGGAGCTACTGAGCCTGAGGGCGGCGGCGGCCACCGAGACGATGGCCTCGGTCGCCGACTCGGCCGCCGTCGTCGCGGGGGTCAAGGTGGCCTCCGCAAGAACGGAGGCCCTCGACATACCGACGCTCCGAAAGCAGGCGGACGAGCTTCGCGACCGACTCGGAAGCGGGGTGGGCGTTCTTGGCAGCGTCATCGACGGCGCCGCTGTCGCGGTCGCGGTGGTGACGGCCGACCTCGCGAAGGCCGGGACGGTCAGGGCTGGCGACGTGGTGAGAGACGTCTGTGGCCTAATGGACGGCCGGGGAGGCGGGAAGCCCCACCTGGCGCAGGGCGGCGGCGACGCGTCCAAGCTCGACGCGGCGCTGGAGTCGGTTCCGGCCGTTGTCCAGCGTCTCATCAGAGGCGGGGAGTAGAGCGATGTCGGGCGTTCTCGACCGCATCAGCGTGATCACCGGGAGCGGAGCCGCCTACCTCGTGCTGCTCGACCCGGACTCCAAGACCCCCTCCGAAAACGCGCAGATCGCGGGCCGCGCCGAGGAGGCGGGCGCCGATCTGATCCTCGTCGGAGGAAGCCTCTCACTCTCCGGCCGGTGCGAGGAGACGGTTCGGGCGGTCAAGTCCGCCGTCTCGCTGCCGGTCGCCATCTTCCCCGGAAACGCCGGATTCGTGGCCGAGGGGGCCGATGCGGTCCTGTTCCTGTCGCTCGTCAGCGGCCGGAATCCGCAGTTCCTCATCGGCGAGCACGTCCTGGCGGCTCCGGCGATCCGGCGGATGGGTCTCGAGGCGATACCGACCGCGTACATGCTGGTCGACGGCGGTGCAGCGACCTCGGTCGAGTTCATGAGCGGAACCCGCGCGATCCCGCGCGACAAGCCCGACATCGCGATGGCGCATGCTCTGGCCGGGCAGTACCTGGGCATGAAGATCGTCTTCATGGACGCGGGGAGCGGCGCGGCCCAACACGTTCCGGAGGAGATGGTGAGAGCCGTCGCAGGCTACGTCGACGTCCCGGTGATGGTCGGCGGAGGGATAAGGGAGCCCGAGACGGCTCGCTCGCTCGTGCGCGCGGGCGCGCGGATCATCGTAACGGGCGACGTCATCGAGCGCGGGGCGGATCCGTCAATGATGGCCCGGTTCGCGTGCGCGGTGCACGAGAGCTGACGCGGGTCAACCGAACGGAAGCGAGGTGGTCGACATCAAGGCACTGGTTCTCTCCGGCGGCAAGGGCACCCGTCTTCGCCCGATCACTCACACGAGCGCCAAGCAACTCGTGCCCATAGCCAACAAGCCGATTCTCTTCTACGGGCTCGAGGCGATCCGGGATGCCGGCATCGTGGACACGGGCATCGTCGTCGGCGACACGCACCGTGAGATAGAGGATGCCGTCGGCGACGGAAGCCGGTTCGGTCTCCGGGTGACGTACATACACCAGGACCGTCCCCTGGGGCTCGCACACGCCGTGAAGATCGCCAAGGACTACATCGGAAGCGAGCCGTTCGTGATGTACCTGGGCGACAACCTGATCATGGGCGGAATCACCGACTTCGTGTCCGAGTTCCAGAAGAACCGTCCAAACGCGCAGATCCTGCTGGCACGGGTCGACAACCCGAGCGACTTCGGAGTCGCTGAGCTCGACGGCGGAAACGTGGTCCGGCTGGAGGAGAAGCCGGACGAGCCGAGGTCGAACCTTGCGCTCGTCGGAGTCTACATGTTCGACAGGGAGGTCTTCGGCGCGGTCGACGACATCAAGCCCTCCTGGCGGAACGAGCTCGAGATAACCGACGCGATACAGAGGCTCATCGACACCGGCCGCGACGTGAGGGCCCACGAGGTGACCGGGTGGTGGAAGGACACCGGCAAGCTCGAGGACATACTCGAGGCCAACCGCATGCTCCTGGACGGAATGGCGAGAGACATACGGGGCATGGTGGACGCGGCGTCCAAGGTCGACGGGAACGTGGTCGTGGAGGAGGGTGCGGTCGTAGAGGGCAGCGTCCTGAGGGGACCCCTGGTGATAGGCGCCGAGAGTCACATCGTCCGCTCCTACGTGGGGCCGTTCACGTCGATCTATCATCACGTGACGGTCCAGAACTCCGAGATCGAGCACAGCATAGTCCTCGAGAACTCCAGGATCTCCAACCTCGGACAGCGAATGGAGCGCAGCCTGATCGGCAAGGACGTCGAGATCACCCAGTGCGCCACGATGCCCAAGACGTACAGGTTCATGGTCGGCGACGCAAGCCGGATAGAGGTGCCTTGAGAAGAGAGCCGACAAGACTGGCCCTGGTTACCGGCGCGGCCGGAATGCTGGGCAGCGAGGTCGTGAGGGCGCTTGCGTCCGACTGGAGGGTCGTCGAGGCCGACGTCGGTGACTTCGACGTCGGCGACCGCGACGCCACGCTCGCGGCGGTGCGCTCCGCGGCGCCCGACCTGATCGTGAACTGCGCCGCATACACCAACGTGGACGGCGCGGAGGCACACCGAGACGATGCATTCGCGGTGAATGCTGCCGGGGCGGGGAGCCTGGCGTCGGCCGCGAAGGCCACCGGAGCGCGTCTCCTGCACATGAGCACCGACTATGTCTTCGACGGCTTGAAGGAAGAGCCCTACCTCGAGGACGATGAGACGCGGCCGCTGGGCGCCTACGGGGAGTCGAAACTCGAGGGCGAGCGCGAGGTCGTCGCGTCTGGAGCGCAGGTCCTAATCGTGAGAACCGCCTGGCTCTACGGGCACGCCGGGGCGAACTTCGTCGAGACCGTGCTCCGTCTGGCGGACTCCGGAGAGACGCTCCGCATCGTCGACGACCAGAGAGGCTCGCCGACGAACGCACGGGACCTCGCCCTCGTGCTTGCCGAACTGGCGTCGTCGTCGACCACGGGGATCGTCCACGCCACGAACTCAGGCACGGCGACCTGGTACGACCTCGCGAGCGAGACGCTGAATCTGAGCGGCATGAGCGGCGTCCGGGTGGTCCCGGTGGCGACCGAGGAGTTTCCGAGGCCGGCCCCGCGCCCGCGTTCGTCCGTGCTGTCGCTCGACCGGCTCGCGTCCGTTCTGGGCTGGGTCCCGCGTCCGTGGCAGGAGGCTCTTGCGGAGTACATTTCGGAGAGGTGAGACCAATGGAGGCAGTGGACAGACAGGCCGCCGCGCGAGTGGCGGAGATACTCCGCGAGTCAGCTGAGACGCACGCGAAGGCGGCCGAGACGCTCTCCGAGGGCGCGGCCCTCGTCGCGGCGGTCGTGCACGATGCGCTCGAGGCGGGGGGAAAGGTCCTGCTCTGCGGGAACGGGGGCAGCGCCGCGGACGCGCAACACCTGGCGGCCGAGCTGGCGGGGAGGCTCCGGAGAGAAAGGCGCGGGTTGTCCGCGGTGGCACTCACGGTCAACGCGTCCGTGCTGACGGCTGTCTCGAACGACTACGGCTACGAGATGGTCTTCGCCCGCCAGGTGGAGGCCCTCGGGCGTCCCGGTGACGTGCTCGTGGGGATCTCCACGAGCGGGTCGTCGCCGAACGTGGTCCGCGCGCTGGAACACGGAAGGGCGGCTGGACTCGTTACCGTCGGCCTCATCGGAGACAGAGGTGGCGACATGGAAGCCCACTGCGACCACGTGTTGAGGGCGCCGTCGTCGGACACTCAGCGGATCCAGGAGATCCACATAGCGGTGGGACACGCGATATGCGAACTGGTCGAGGCGAGGATAGCCGGATAGACCGAGTCGACGGGAGGAGTCCTTGGAACCGATCATCATCGGCATCAGCGGCGGCACCGGATCGGGCAAGACGACCGTGGCGAAGGAGGTGCGGAAGCACTTTCCGGAGGAGAGCGTCGTCGTGCTCCACCATGACTCCTACTACGTCGACAGGAGCCACCTGTCGCCGGCCCAGCGGGAGCGGATCAACTACGACCATCCCGACTCCTTCGACAACGCGCTCCTGATATCACAGCTCCGGGCGCTCAAGTCGGGAGAGACCATCGAGAAACCGACCTACGACTACGAGACGCACACCCGCAACACGGAAACCATCACGGTCAGACCGGCCAACATCATACTGCTCGAGGGGATCCTCGTCCTCGCTGACGACCTGCTCCGCGGCCTGATGGACATCAAGCTCTACGTCGACACCGATGCGGACGAGAGATTCATCCGCAGACTCAAGCGCGACATCGTGGAGAGGGGGAGGAAGGTCGATCAGGTCATCGAGCAGTACCTTAAGACGGTCAGACCGATGCATCTGCAGTTTGTCGAGCCCAGCAAGAGGTACGCCGACGTGATCATCCCCGAGGGCGGATTGAACCTGGTAGCCGTCGACCTCATCGTTACCAAGGTCCGGGACATCCTGGACCAGCACCAGAGAGAACAGGAGGGCTAGGCTTGGGCAGCGCGCTGGGGCTACTCAAGACGATGCGGCCGGACCAGTGGACGAAGAACCTCGTTCTCTTCGCGGGCCTGATCTTCGCGGGGGGGTTGGGACGGCCGCAGCTCGTGGGCCTCGCCGTATCGGGGTTCCTCATCTTCTGCGCCCTCTCGGGCGCTACCTACCTGATCAACGACTTGATCGACATGCGCAGCGACCGGCAGCACCCGGTCAAGAAAGAGAGGCCCCTCGCATCCGGCCGGTTGCCGGTGTCTACGGCCGCCGTCGCCGCCGCCGTGCTGTCGGTGGGAGCGCTCTACCTGGCGTACCGGCTCACGCCGGGGTTCGGCTACGTCGCCTCGGGATACCTCATGCTCAACATCCTCTACAGCCTGGTGCTCCGGAGGATGGTCATCCTGGACGTGATGGCGATCGCCATAGGCTTCGTGCTTCGCGCCGTCGGCAGCGTCGAGGTGCTTCTGGGCGCGGCCCCCGCGACTCAGCTGTCTCCCTGGCTCCTGGTGTGCACGTTCTTCCTCGCTCTCTTCCTTGGACTTGGCAAGCGCAGGCACGAGGTGATCGTGCTGGGGGCGTCGGCGAGCGGGCACCGATCGACGCTCTCCTTCTACTCGCCGCCACTCATCGACTCACTGCTCGCGGTGGTCACGGCCTCCACGGTCGTGTCGTACGCGATCTACACGATCTGGCCGGGCACGGTCGAGAAGGTCGGCAGCGCCAACCTCGTCTACACCGTCCCGTTCGTGGTCTACGGCGTGATGCGCTACCTCTACCTCATGTTCGCGGAGGGAGAGGGAGGCAGGCCGTCGCGCTCACTCGTGAGCGACGCCCCGCTGGCCGTGAACATCGTCCTCTGGATAGTGGCGGTCGGCTTCATCATATACACGCGCTCGTAGCGGAACCGGCGAGGCACACCCGGCGCTCACGCCGGGCCGTCCTCCGGCGATCCCGGAACAGGGGCTCCGCATGGAACGTCTCTCCATCGAGGCGTACGCCAAGGTCAACCTGGGGCTCGCCGTCACAGCCCGCAGGACCGACGGATACCATGACATAGACACAGTCTTTCAGACGGTGTCGCTCTCCGACTTGCTCTCGGTCGAACCCGCCGTGGGTCAGACCACGCTCTCGGTCTCGGGTCATGCCGTTCCCACCGGTCCGGACAACCTCGCCTTTCGCGCCGCGGAACTCATCCGCTCGAGAACCGCGTGTCCTCCCGTCGCGATCGGACTCGTCAAGCGCATCCCGGTCGCCGCGGGCCTGGGCGGCGGCAGCAGTGACGCTGCGGCGGTCCTGAACGGAGTGAACGAGCTGTACGGTCTCGGCTTGGCGCGGCGTGAACTCGAAGCCGCTGCCCTCGAGCTTGGCTCAGACGTGCCGTTCCTGGTCGGAGGCGGAACATCTCGCGGAAGGGGACGGGGCGAGGTCCTGGAGCGTCTCAGAGACCTGTCGCACGTGTTCTTCGTGCTCGCAACTCCTCCGGTGCGGGTGAGCGCGGCGCGGGGCTACTCGGGCGCCAGAATCGGGTTGACAGAGTCTCAAGCGTTGATTAGACTCAGTTGTTCAGCTATCCAGAACGGGCAGACGGCGCTTCTCGAGACGTCGCTTCGAAACGACCTGGAGGCTGGAGTCGTATCTTGCTGTCCGGAAGTGGCGGATGCGCGCGAGGCGTTGGCGCAAGCTGGGGCCCGCGTTGTCGTTATGTCCGGAAGCGGCCCGACGGTCATAGGCCTTGTCAGAAGTGAGGCAGAGGCGTCGGGAGTGGCGTCGCGTCTCGAGGGGCGCGCGCTCGAAGTACACATAGCCAGGCCGACGGCGGAGGGCTCGAGGATCGAGCGACACGGATCGTGATTATCACGCGCGACGGCCTGCCGGAAACGCAAGAACGGTCGAACCCCTTTTTCCAGGCAAAGGGCGGTGAGACGTATGGAGATCACTGAGGTCAGGCTTACCCTGCGTCAGGAGGACAGGCTCAAGGCTTTCGTGAGCATAACGTTCGACAACGCGTTCGTGGTCCGGGGACTCAAGGTGATCGACGGGAACACCGGGCTCTTCGTCGCGATGCCGAGTCGCAGGGGGAAGGACGGGACGTTCAGAGACATCGCTCATCCGATCAACAACGAGACGCGGGCAATGATCGAGAGCGCGGTGCTTGACGAGTACAACCACCAGCTCGAAACGGGAGGCGATGAGACCTCCGAGGAACCCAGTTGGGTCGGTGACCGGGAGCTCGTGCACGCCGATGAGACTCTCGACTAGCAGGAGAGCCGCTGGGGCGTCGTCGAATTGGTAAGACGCGGGACTTTGGATCCCGGAACGGAGGTTCGAATCCTCCCGCCCCAGCCAGTTGGATCGCTGGGGCGGCGCGTCAGTAGCGCACTGGGCCGCAAGAGGTGATCGGAGACAGCCAATGCCCGATGAGCTAGCTCTGTTCAGTGGTAATGCCAACAAGCCTCTCGCCGAGGAGATCGCCGACTATCTCGGTCTACGGCTCGGGGACGCCGACGTGGGGAGGTTCAGGGACGGGGAGATCATGGTCAGCATCCACGACAACGTCCGCGGTGTGGACGCGTTCGTGGTACAGCCGACGGGGCCTCCGTCCGACAACCTGTTCGAGCTTCTGGTCATGATCGATGCGATCCGCAGGGCCTCGGCGAGGCGGATCACCGCGGTGATCCCTTACTTCGGGTACGCGAGGCAGGACCGGAAGGACCGTCCGCGCGTTGCGATCACGGCCAAGCTCGTGGCCAATCTGCTGGCGGTCGCCGGAGCGGACAGGGTCCTCACGATGGACCTGCATGCGCCTCAGATCCAGGGTTTCTTCGACATCCCGCTGGATCACATCTACGCGGCCCCGGTGCTGCTTCAGTACTTCGACCGGATGGGAGGCGACGACCTCGTGGTGATGGCTCCCGACATCGGGAGCATCAAGATGGCGCGCGCGTTCGCGAAGAGGCTGGGGGCGTCGCTCGGATTCGTAGACAAGAGGCGTCCGAAACCCGACGCGGCCGAGGTGATGAACGTGGTGGGAGAGGTCGAGGGAAGACACGTCATCATGGTGGACGACATCATCAGTACCGGAACCTCGCTGATAGAAGCGGCGAGCGCCATGAAGAAGCTCGGAGCCAGGAGGGTGACCGCCGGTGCGACTCACGCGGTCTTCGCGGGCGACGCCGTCGAGAAGCTCCAAGCATCCATGATAGAGGAGATAGTGATAACGAACACGCTCCCGCGCGGCGATTCGCTGCCGCCGAAGATCAGGGTTCTCTCGGTGGCGGAACTTCTCGGAGAGGCCATCGACAGGATACACGGAGAGAAGTCAGTGAGTTCGCTCTTCGTGTAGTGCGGGATCGGTGGGGCCAGGAGACGACAACGAGCATGGGAACGGAGACATCAGATGGCGACAGTGAAGTTGAACGCACGGCCTAGAGAAGATCTCGGGAAGCAGGGCGTCAAGCGAGTTCGAGCGGGCGGCGATGTGCCGGCGGTCCTCTACGGCGAGCAGCAGGCGAACGTGCCGCTGCAGGTGGATGCGCACGAGCTTCGGGCGGCTCTCTCGACGCGCTCGGGCCGGAACGTCATCATCCAGGTGGCGGTCGACGGTATGGAGCCCACGCGCGCGGTCGTGCGAGAGATGGAGAGGGACCCGATCACCCGCGAGATCCTGCACGTCGACCTGCAGCGGATCTCCGAGAACAAGCCCGTCGTGATGCACGTGCCCGTGGTGCTCACCGGCGAGTCCATCGCGGTCAAGGAAGGACGCGGCATTCTGGACCACACGATGCGCGAGCTCGAGGTGAAGTGCCTGCCGCGCCACATCCCGGAACACATCGAGATCGACATCTCGGGCCTGGAGGTCAGGCATGCGATCCACGTCGCCGACCTGACCGTCCCCGACATCGAGATCCTCGACAACCCGGACAGACCGGTCGTTGAGGTTCTGCAGCCGACGATCTTCGAGGAGCCGACCCCGGGCGCGGCGGCCGAAGGTGCGGCAGCCGCGGGCGAAGAGGCCGCGGAGGCTGCCGAGGGCGCAGGCGAGGGTGCGGACGAGGCGAAGAGCTAGACCCAGTGGACGTAATCGTCGGATTGGGTAATCCCGGACGCGAGTACGATGGCACGCGGCACAACGTCGGCTTCCGCGTCGTGAATGAGCTGGCGCGCCGGAGCCGGACAGATCTGCGGGCCGGACGCGGCGAATACCTGAGCGGGAGCGGCAGGATCGCGGGACGCGCGGTCGAGCTCGCCCTCCCGCTCACCTATATGAACCTGAGCGGGTTGGCCGTGCGGCAGGTGCTGGCGGCCGCCGGGAGCGACGCCTCGGGCCTGCTGGTGGTCTGCGACGACGTCAATCTCCCGCTCGGGACACTCCGGCTACGACGCTCGGGCAGCGACGGCGGGCACAACGGCCTCTCGTCGATCATCTTCCAGCTCGGCACCGAGGAGTTCGCGCGGCTCAGGCTCGGCGTCGGCGCCGCGCCCGACGGTACAGACCTGGCGGACCACGTGCTCGACCGGTTCGGCGAAGAGGAGCGTCCGTCCGTGGAGGAAATGGTGTCGCGGGCGGCCGATGCCATAGGACTCCTGATCGCGCGCGGTCTCGACACGGCGATGCAGGAATACAACAGAAGACCGGCCGATGAGCCGGACGCAGGGAGCTAGAAGCGATGGGTGGACTGAATCTGGCGTTCGTATCGGGGCTGGTGGGCCTCGCCTTCGTCGGGTATCTCGTGTGGGACGTCCTGCGCAAGGATCCCGGAAACGAGACGATGGTCTCGATCTCCCACTCCGTTCAGGAGGGGGCCAAGGCCTTCCTGAAGCGAGAGTACTCCAATGTGGCGATACTCGTCGCGGTAGTGGCGATCCTGATCGCTCTCGCCCCAACGCTCTCGCACAACCCGGACCTTCCGCTCGGGTGGCGCACGTCCATCGCTTTCGTGGTCGGCGCTATCGTGTCCGCTCTGGCGGGCTACGTCGGCATGAGCATCGCGACGCGGGCCAACTCCAGGACAACGCAGGCGGCCATGGACGGCGGCGTGAGGGGAGCCCTCGGCGTGGCCGTTTCGGCCGGGTCCGTGATGGGGATGAGTGTGGCCAGCTTGGCGCTCCTCGGATTGATCGTCGTCTACTGGATCTTCCGGCAGCCGCCGGTAGTGAACGGATACGCCATGGGCGCCAGCCTCGTGGCGTTGTTCGCGCGGTCGGGCGGAGGTCTCTTCACAAAGGGCGCCGACATGGGCGCGGACCTGGTCGGCAAGCTGGAGGAGAACATCCCGGAGGATGACCCCCGGAACCCGGCCGTCATCGCGGACAACGTCGGCGACAACGTGGGCGACGTCGCCGGACTGGGGGCCGACCTGCTCGAGTCGTACGTGGAGTCGATCATAGCGAGCATGGCCCTCGCGGCCGCACTGATCGCGAGCGCCTCGGTCGAAGAGAAGCTCATGATGATGCCCATCCACATCGCCGGCGCCGGCATCATCGCGTCGATCGTGGGTATCATCTTCGTGCGGATGGTCGGCAGGCGCAACCCGCAGGCGGCACTGATGGGCGGCACGTACGTCGCCGCGGTACTCACCGCCGTCGCGAGCTACCTGATCATCAAGGGGACCGGCGTGCCGTTCGTGATCGAAGGCGTCTCTTACGGCGTGATGGGCCCGTTCTTCGCGACGCTCGCCGGCATCACGAGCGGCGTCATCATCGGGTTCGTGAGTGAGTTCTTCACGTCCTCGAAATACGGACCGGTGCGAAGGATCGCTGAGAATTCGCAGATGGGGGCGGCGATCACGGTAACGAGCGGCACCGCCGTCGGAATGCAGAGCACGGCCGTCCCGCTCGTCGTGCTGGGTTTCGCCGTGGTCGTCTCATACCACTTCGCCGGCATGTACGGGATCGCGATGGCGGCTTTCGGGATGCTGGCGACGACCGGCATGGTGGTCGCGGTCGACTCGTACGGACCCGTCGCGGACAACGCGGGCGGCATCGCCGAGATGGCCGGGCTAGACCCGCACGTCAGGAAGATCACCGACAACCTGGACGCGGTCGGCAACACGACGGCGGCGATAGGGAAGGGCTTCGCCATCGGCTCTGCCGCGTTCGCGGCCATCGGCCTCCTGTCGGCCTACATGGTGTCCGCCGGGATATCGATCGCCGACATGTCGGAGCCCCACATCATGGCGGGGCTTCTGATAGGCGGCATGCTGCCGTTCCTGTTCTCCTCGATGCTCTTCGGCGCCGTGTCGAAGGTCGCCTTCAAGATGATCGAGGAGGTAAGGAGGCAGTTCCGGGAGATCCCCGGTCTGATGGAAGGCACGGCCAAGCCGGACTCGGCGACATGCGTCGACATCAGCACCAGAGGAGCGATAGCCGGAATGCTGCGCCCGGGCATCATGGCCATCACGGTCCCGGTGGTCGTGGGTCTCTACAACGAGCGCATGCTCGCCGGGCTCCTGGTCGGAGCCGTGGTGACGGGCGTCGTGCTCGGCATCCAGACGGCCAACTCCGGCGGAGCGATGGACAACGCGAAGAAGTACATAGAAGAAGGCAACTTCGGCGGCAAGGGCTCCGATGCCCACAAGGCCGCCGTCGTCGGCGACACGGTCGGAGACCCCCTGAAGGACACGGTGGGGCCGTCGATCAACATCCTGATCAAGCTGATGTCGGTCATTTCACTCGTTCTGGCGCCGCTCTTCCTGAGGGGTTAGCGGAGGACGCAAGGGGAGGACGCGCTGAGCCTGGAACTCGGAATCATCGGGCTCCCCAACGTCGGCAAGTCGACGCTCTTCAACGCCCTTGCCGGAACGTCCGTGGCATGCAGCAACTACCCCTTCTGCACGGTCGACGAGAACGTCGGCGTCGTGCCGGTGCCCGACGAGCGGCTGGACAGGCTCGGGGAGTTGCTGGAACCCGAGAAGCTCACGCCGACGACGATCAGGTTCATAGATATCGCCGGGCTCGTGAAGGGCGCGAGCCGAGGTGAGGGGCTGGGAAACAGGTTCCTTGCGAATATCAGAGACGTGCACGCGGTCGTACAGGTCGTTCGCTGCTTCGACGACCCCAGGGTCAGTCATGTCGAGGGTGGCGTAGACCCGGAACGCGACATAGAGATACTGAAGACCGAACTGCTGCTGGCCGACCTGGAAACGGCGCGCAGGAACGCGGACAAGCTCGAGAAGGACGGCAAGCGGGGGGACAAGGAGGCCGCGCGGGCGGCCGGCGAACTCTCGCGGCTCTGCGACGGGCTCGACGCGGGGGTGGCAGTGTCGGACCAGGACCTGTCGCATGTCTCCAGCGAGCTTCTGGACCGATACCGCTTCCTGACGGCCAAGGACTCGCTCTATCTCGCCAACATCGCAGAGAGCGACGTGGGCAAGCGGGAGAGCGAGTGGGTGGGGCGGATCGCGCGGGCCACGCGTGAACCGGAATGGAAGGTGGTTCCGGTCGCCGCATCGCTCGAGGCCGAGCTGGCCTGCCTGGCGCCGGAGGAACAGGCGGAGTTCCTGGCGGGATGGGGCATTGAGGAGAGGGGCCTCGCAAGGCTCGTACGTGCGGGATACAGGCTCCTCGATCTGGTCACCTTCTTCACCATCAAGGGGACCGAGGTCAGGGCGTGGACCGTTCGACGGGGTTCGACGATGCTGGAGGCGGCCGGGGCGATCCACACGGACATGCGGCAGGGGTTCATCAAGGCGGAGGTCGTCTCGTTTTACGACCTGAAGCGCGAAGGTTCCATGCACGCGGCCCGAGACAAGGGGC
Organism: uncultured bacterium; assembly: GCA_964399265.1. Lineage (GTDB taxonomy): Bacteria > Joyebacterota > Joyebacteria > Joyebacterales > Joyebacteraceae > WJLY01. The sequence goes on from CAYNQF010000007.1 coordinate 21,783, forward strand.
TCGTGAGAACGGAGGGGAAGGACTCGCTCGTCGAGGACGGCGACGTGGTCCTCATCCACTTCCACTAGAGTTAGAAGGCAGTGTAGGCGCCGGAGGCCCATCGGTGGGCGCCGGCATAATGCTCCTCACCCCGTCCCGAGACGGGGTCGAAGGCAGGAGACCGAGGGGAGGAAGCGGAAGCATGGCAAGGAACTACGAAACGACGTTCATCCTGAGCCCGGTGTTGGACGAATCGAGCCTGGAACAGCAGTTCTCGAAGATCGAGGCCGCCGTCGAGCGCGAGGGCGGCACCGTCAAGGAGTGGGAGAAGTGGGGCAAGAGACGCCTCGCCTTCCCGATCAAGCGCCAGAGCGACGGCTACTACGCGTTCCTTCGTTTCGAGGGTACGCCCGACTCGATCGAGCGTCTTGTAGACACGTTCAGGCTCGACGAGAACATCCTCCGGCACATGCACATCGTACTCGACGACTGACAAACCGACGGCCTCGCGCCGCTAGACGGAGATCAGAGATGCCTAAGAGGGAAAGACACGGCAAGTTCTGCCGATTCTGCCAGGACAAGGTCGACAAGATCGACTACAAGGACGAGAAGCGACTCCTCAGGTTCGTAACGGAGCAGGGCAAGATCATCCCACGCCGGGTGACCGGAACGTGCGCCAGGCACCAGCGGCAGCTGGCCGTGGCAGTCAAGCGCGCCCGGCAGATCGCGCTTCTGCCCTCTATCGGAAGACACTACAGGCGAGGCTAGGCCGGGCGCCGTCTCACGGAGGTACGAAGCTACGATGATGAAGCTCATACTCACGGAAGACGTGAAGCGGCTGGGCGACCGAGGCGACATCGTGAACGTCAAGGACGGATACGGCCGCAACTACCTGATCCCGTCGGGCAAGGCCATGCCGGCCACGCCGGAGAACATGGTCAGGCTCCAGAACAGGGCTCGCCTGGAAGAGGCGAAGGAGAAGAAGGATAGACGGGCGGCGGAGGAACTCGCCGACAAGCTGGGCGGTGTGTCGTGCTCCGTCAGAGTGCAGGCGGACGAGAGCGACAAGCTCTACGGTGCGGTCCACGAACGTGACGTGGCTCAGGCGCTCGAGGACCAGGGCATCCACGTCGACGCGCAAACCATTATTCTGGAAGAGCCGATCAAGATGCTCGGCGTCTATCCGGTCAGGATCCATCTGTTCCGAGACGTAGAGGCTGAGATCAAGGTCTGGGTGATAAGGGAGTGAGGTGAAGAGATGTCTGGCGCCAACAGGAACAGGGTCTTTCTCGCGGTCCTAGTGGCCCTGGCCGTCGGACTTCTGGCCGGGTGTGGCGGCGGCAAAGACCAGGACAGGGTGGTGGCCCGCATCGGGCACGTCAGCATAACGTACAGCGAGCTGCAGGAGCGTCTGGCCGAACTGCCTCCCTACACGAGACAGCAGTTCGCGACGCCGGACGGCATTGTCGACTTCCTGAATCGCCTCGTCGAAGAAGAGGTGCTCTACCAGGCCGCCGAGGCCGCGGGCTACGCGAGCGCGCCGGAGGTGGTAAAGCCTCTCGAGGCGGTGAAGCGGAGAGCGATGATCCAGGCGTACTACCGGGACAGGATCGAAGCCGGCGTCGAGGTCCCGGAGGACGAGATCGTCGCCTACTACGAGGAGTACTCGGACAAGTTCCAGCAGCCGGCGCGAGTGCGCTTCCGTCAGATCATGACGACCACGAGGGCCGCAGCGCTTCAGGCGCGCGACCGGGTTCTCTCAGGAGAGCCGTTCGCAACGGTTGCCAGAGAGATGTCTACGGACGCGTCCACGAAGGAGGCCGGAGGGCTCACCAAGTCGGTGCAGCTCGGACGTGGACTCCCGCGCCTTGGGATGGACGAGGCCTTCATCGAGAAGGTCTTCGGTCTCAACGTGGGAGAGGTGTCCGAGCCGATGAGGTCGGAGGACGGCTGGCACATCATCAAGGTCGAGGAGAAGCTCGAGGCCGGTCCAAAGCCCCTGGACGATGTGCGCGAGGACATCACGCAGACGCTGCTCCCCGACGCGGTGCGAAAGCACTACGACGAGGTCTATGCGCAGCTCGAGGACCGGTTCAACGCCAGGATAGACGAGGACGCGGTCCGTCCCAAGCTCCATACCGAGGAAGAGATATTCACCCTCGCGCAGGAGACCGAGGACCCGCTCAAGAGGCTGTCGCTCTACCGCGAGCTGCTCTTCTCGTACCCGGAGGGAGAACACGCGGCGGAGGCCCAGTTCATGATCGGCTTCATCTACGCTGAGGAGCTGAAGAACTACGAGGCGGCCGAGTTCGAGTTCAAGAAGATGATAGACAACTACGGCGACTCGGAACTGGCTCAATCGGCGAGGTGGATGCTCGAGAACATGAAGAGCGGAAACCCCAACTTCGAGGACCTGGAGGTTCCGAGCACGCAGTAGCCGTTTCGGTTGCCTGCGCCCCGGCGTTTCCCCGAAGGCCGTCCGCCTCGAAGTGACGACGGCCTGGAGCGGGCCGCATCCAGCCGCGGTACCGATGGACGTAGAGAGGCCGGCTCGCCTGATGCGAGCCGGCCTCTGTTCGTGTGCCGCGCCGCGCTTCCGCGCTACCTGAACATGGCCTTGATGGCGCTCCACGATGTCTGCGCCACCGCCGAGCCGGTCCAGTCCTCTACCCAGGTGTCGTCGAGCATGACGCCCGCACCCCCGTTGCTGCCCGGCCCACAGCCATTGGACGTGGTGTACATCGTGAGCCTGAAGCGCAACTCCGTGCCGGGAAGATACGGCGTCAGGTCTACTCCGCTGATCCCGTGAGTCGCCCAGGCATTGCACTGCCCGAAGTCACCCCACCATACGCCGGTCGTGTACCAGGTGTTGCCTCCGTCCGTCGATATCTCCTCCGTCCAGAAGTCGTCATCGACGGTCGGCACCTCGGCATGCACCAGGAAGCGAAGCGTGCAGACCAATGCTCCGCTCAGCGACACGCCCGGGGAGGTGAGGGTGTTCGTGAGACCTCCGGGCACGAGCGAGGTATCACCGTCGTCGCCGCACCACCAGCACTCGGAGCCGGAGTACGCCGCGCACGGGCGCGAAGCGATGTGCCACCAGTCACCGGCAGCTGACGGGATCGACGGCGTGCACTGCACCGTCGACTCGCAGTCCTCGAGGAACAGCGTCGTCCCGTCGTAGTAGTCGTAAACCCGGATGTTGTCCACGTGGAATGCGCCCCCGTCGGACTGGTAGGCGCCGTCCTCATCGGAATAGGCCACATCCGACACGAAGCGGAACCTGGCCCGCAGAGGTTCGTCGTACATCGACGGCCCCACGGCGTAGCCGGAGAATGCCGTCCATGCCGTCACGCCGCTGTACCCCCTGTTCAGGTTCACGTAGACGCCGCTACTCTCAACCTGAACGTAGACGAGATCGTAGGAGTACTCGGTGTCGCACATGTACGCGTACTCGAGGATCGGGTAGACCGCCGAGCCGATGTCGACGGGCGGGAGATTGAGTATCTGATCCCAGTTGTTCCCGTACCCCTCGCCTCCGGCGTAGGACGGATCGAACTCACCACACCACCACGAGTGGCCGCCGCCGTACGCGTAGTACGAGTCGACGTGGAACTTGGTCTCGCTCTGCTCGGTCAGGTCGGCGTGCGTCCAGCCGTCTTCGCCCGACTCCATGTCGTCGAAGAAGATGATTACCGGACTGCGCTCTCCCTGATCGCTCCTTCTGACGTGCGGACGTCCGGCCTCGGCCGTGTCCGCCGTGATGCTTCTCGCGCTGGAGACCATTGGAGCCAGCGTTGCGAGAAGAACAGCCGTTAGCAATCGCGCGTTCATTCCCCCTTCTCCTCACTCTTGGCCGGCCTGAAGTCGTGCGTGTCGGAGTGCCTGGTGCGGCGTCGTGCGGCGCCGTCTCCGACCGCTACCCGGCGCCGCGGCACTGGCGTGACACGGCGCGCAACTAACCGCATCGACATTGTGCAATCGGCGTGCCAGCATAGTGCATGTGTTGGGTCAGAGGCCTCCGGAAGGGCCCCGTGAACCCCGCGGAACAGGCCTCATGGGGCCCGGGCGCCCGTCAAACCACTTGACCACCGCTCCACAGGCAAGATATCCTGACGCGGTTCGTTCCGTTCGCGGCCATTCACCCGACGCTGATGAGCCCTGTGAGCCGAGCGGGCCGGCGCCTCGCCGGTCCAGACGGGTACCCCTGATGAGCGACAGAGACGCCCTCAAGCACATTCCCTCGGTGGACCTCGTTCTGCGCGGCGTTTCGCAGGCGGGACTGGATCGTGGGCAGCCGCGTCCCCTCGTCGTCCGGGCGGCGCGAAGGGCCGTCGAGCGGGTGAGGGAGGACCTGACGGACGCGACCGGCCGGGCCGCGACGAGAGACGAGATCCACGCCAGGGTCATGCGTGAGGTGGAAGAGGAGCTGCGAAGGCTGCAGCTCCGGTCACTCCGTCCCGTCATCAACGCGACCGGGGTCGTCGTGCACACCAACCTCGGTCGCGCGCCGCTGTCAGACGCCGCCCTCGAGCGCATTGCGGAGACCGCCCGAGGATACTGCAACCTGGAGTACGACCTCTCGGCCGGCGAAAGAGGCCGGCGAGACGAACTCGTCCGAGAGGCCCTGTGCGAGCTGACCGGAGCGCAGGCGGCACTGGTCGTGAACAACAACGCCGCGGCCGTCCTTCTGGCGCTCAACACGTTCGCGCTCGGCCGCGAGGTCATCATCTCCAGGGGGGAGCTGATAGAGATTGGAGGCTCGTTCAGACTGCCGGAGGTCTTCGAGAGAAGCGGCGCCAGAATGATGGCGGTGGGAACGACCAACCGGACCCACGCCGCGGACTTCGAACGAGCCATCACCAACAGGACCGCCGCCCTCATGAGCGCGCACTGGAGCAACTACCGTATCTCCGGGTTCGTGGACAGGGTGGAACTGCGCGAACTCGCCGAGATCGCACGGCGAAAGGGACTGCCTCTCATCCACGACCTTGGCAGTGGCATCGTGGGCAGCGCGGAAGGACTGGGCCTCGCCGACGAGATGACGCTCGGCGACAGCGTCGCCGCCGGGGCGACCGTGGTCACTGCGAGCGGCGACAAGATACTGGGAGGGCCGCAGGCCGGACTGGTCGTCGGCGAGACCGACGCGGTCGACCTGATGGCCCGCAACCCGCTCATGAGGGCGTTGAGACCCGGCAAGCTGACCTTGGCTGCGCTGCAGGCGACGCTCGAGTCGTACCTGCGTGACACGGCGCTCTCGGACGTCCCGGTGCCGCGCATGCTGACGTCGACGAACGAGGATCTGAAGAAGAGGGCCGATAGCGTCGCGCGCGCGCTCGGAGACCTCGCTGCGGGCGTGTGCGAGATCGCCTTGATAGACACGGTGGCGCGCGTCGGAGGCGGAGCGGCTCCGGAGAAGGACGTACCCAGCTTCGGGCTCTCCGTCAAGTCAGCCTCGAGTAGCGCCGACAGCCTGGCATCGAGACTGCGCAACGCGGACGAGCCGGTCATCGTCAGGACAGCGGACGACCACATAGTGGTGGACATGAGGACGGTGTCGCCACGGGACGACGAGGTCCTGGCGCGGGCGCTGCGGTCTGCGCTGGAGCTAGAACCATGACCAACATTCCGGACGCTGGAAGGACCGAAGTCTCGAGGGAAATGGAAGAGGCCATGCGAGACGGGCTGGTCGACGGGCTCGTGTACGTCGGCGAGCCCGTCGGGTTGCCCGAACTCATCGTCGTTAGGCCTGTGGTCGAGGATGACGGAACGTCGTGGCCGGGCGAGCTCGGAGCGCTGGTGTCGGCGCATGAGGGTTCGATAGTGGCTTTCGCGTCGGCGGACCCGAGGCTTGCGGCCGAGATGGCCGCCGCCTACGCTTCCTGGCGAGGTGACCGCGGCGGCGACGTCGTCCTCATCGACGGCAGCCTGGAGCGACCGGTCATCGACAGACCTCTGCTCGAGGACGGGCACGAAGGCTATGTCGATGCCGTGCTGTACGGCGTGTCGGCCAGGGCCGTGACGAGGCGTACGCTGGCCCGCGGCGTCCGCGTCGTAACGGCCGGTTCGCGGCCGCTTACGATAGGACGCGCTCTCGACCCGGCGAGGCTGAGTGAGTTCGCGCAGCAGGTGGAGGCCGGGCTCGCACTGCTCGTGCTGCCTCTCAGGCACGCTCCCCTCGTAGCCGAGTCGCTGGGTGCGCTCGTGCTCGTAGACGAGGACGAACGCGAGCTGTTGAGAGCCGCGCGGACGGCCAGGGAAGCCGGCGCGTCCCGCGTCATATGCGTTCGCCCCCTGCCGCCTGGGGCCGAAGCGCACGAGGTCGCAGCCGCGGTGGAGTTTGGGACGCGGCCCGCGTGGCCGGCGCGGGAGGAGCGCGCAGCCGCGCACGAAGAGGCGCATGGATCGTGGCCGACACCGGAGGATGCGGAGGACTCCCACGAAGAGACGCCGGCGGAGCCCGCGCCCGTCTTCGGCCACGAAGAGACGCCGCCGAAGCCTGCGCCCGTCTTCGGCCACGAAGAGACGCTTCCGGAGCCCGCCCCGGCCGAGCCGGAACCCGAGTCCGTCCTCGCCCACGAGGAGGAATCGCTAGTGTCCGGGAGCGAGGCCACACCCGCCATGCCGGACGAGGTCGGGCCTTCTCCGTTTCTCGAAGAAGAGGAACCGTTCATCATCGCGGCGTCGGGCGGACCCGTTCGTAGGAGATACGGAGGGCGAATCACCGCGGTCGTGTTGCTGCTGGTGGCCACCGGCGTCATTGTCTGGGGGTGGCTGGCCCCCGCCTTCCGCGAAGGGGGCGAGCCTATATGGAGACGGCCGGCCCCCGAGGGCGAGCTGGGCGCGGCGCCCGCCCCGGAGCAGGAATCCGCGACCGGCGTGGCGGCGCAGGAATCCGAGCAGGAAGCCGCGATCCCCGGCGAGGAGACAGCGCCGGACGCGGGTGGCGCACCGCGGGAGACCGGCGCCCCGATGGAAGAGCCTGGTGGTGCACCACAGGAGACCTCTGTTCCGGTCGAGGAGGCCGTCGCCGCGTCGGGGGAGCAGAGTGGCCACATCGTGGAACGGTCGCGGCCGCTGTCGGGACCGGGCGGGCCATATGTCATCTACCTGAGTTCCCAGAGGCTGTACACGGCCGCCGAGATCGACGTCGACGAGGCGCGGAAGGCCGGCCTGTCGGCTCAGATCGTCGACGCGGACGTGCCGGGCAGCGGCATGTGGCACAGAGTCGCCCTCGTCGGAGGATTTCCGGACCTCGACGAGGCCCGCAATACACTTGACATCATCAAAGAACTCGGATACGAAGGTGCCTGGATAGCTCGCGCCCCACGGGATGAGTGAGGAGGAAAGGTGCACCTCAAGACGCTCGACGTCTTCGGCTTCAAGTCGTTCGCCCACAAGATAACGCTCGAGTTCGGCCCCGGGATCACATGTGTCGTGGGTCCCAACGGCTGCGGCAAGACCAACGTCGCGGACTCCATCCGCTGGGTCCTGGGAGAGCAGAGCGCCGTGGAACTTCGCGGGTCGAGCATGGCGGACGTCATCTTCAACGGGACGAAGAAGCGCAGGCGCCTCGGTATGGCCGAGGTCACGCTCACGATCGACAACTCCGAGGGCTACCTGCCGACGGACTACAGCGAGGTCTCCATCGGCAGACGTGTCTTCAGGTCGGGAGAGAGCGAGTACACGATCAACAAGGAGGCGTGCCGGCTCCGCGACATCAAGGACCTGTTCCTCGACACCGGCATCGGCACTCGGACGTACTCTCTCATCGAGAGGAAGATGGTCGACTCGGTCCTCTCGGACTCCACGGGACACCGGCGCTTCATGTTCGAAGAGGCGGCCGGCATCATGAAATACCGCGTGAGGAAGCGGTCGACGCTCAACAAACTGGCGGCGGCCGAGACAGACATGCAGCGCGTGGCCGACATCATCTCCGAGGTGGAGAAACAGGTACGGTCGCTGCGCCGCCAGCTGTCTCAGGCCAGGCGGCACAGGCGTTACACGGACGAACTCAGGGAACTCGAGGTCCGGCTCGGACGCTGGGAGTACGCGCGCTGGAACGAGAAGCGCGCCGAGTCGGCGGAGCGCTCCGCGACGCTGAGGTCGGCGGTGAGCGAGGCAACGTCGACGCTTGAGCAGGCTGAGGCGGGATCGTCGGTGGTCAGGGGTGAGCTGCGGGACAAGGAAGAGGCCCTGACGTCGCTCGAACTCGAGATCGCTGAACTCGACTCCAGAGTTCGCTCACTCGCGGAGATCCTG
>CAYNQF010000007.1:30033-53553 GCA_964399265.1 uncultured bacterium
CGTCGGACAGGCGGGTGCAGGAACTCGCCACCGAACTCACCGATCTGCGCGCCGATCTCTCGCTGTCGCTCAAACGAGCGGCTGACCTCGAGGATGCGATACAGGAGGCCGCGGAGGGGGTGCAGGCGGGCGAAGCGGAGCTCGAGGAACGCTCGCGTGAGACGGCCGCCGCCGAGAAGGAGTACCGGCGCGTCAAGCAGGCGCTGGACGCCGAGAAGCAGACCCGCCTCGAGGGACTGGAGAGTTCGGCCGGCACCAAGGGTGAGCTGGAGAGCTACCGGACCAGGCTGGACGATCTGACGACGGAGCACCGCGAACTCGAGCACGCGCTGGGTGAGACCCGAGCGGCGCTCGCGGACGCGGAGGAGAGGATCCTCGGCATTTTACAGGAGGAGAAGAGACTCCTGGACGCGGCCAACGCCGCCCGCGCCGCGGAGAAGGAGGGCATCTCGGCCCTGGACGGAGCGAGGGAAGCGCTCCTCAAGGCGCGTGAGAACAAGAGCAGACTCACGGGAGAACTGGACGCCGCGAAGCACAAGGTCGCGCTCCTGACCGAGATAAGGGACAGCTACGGCGGGTTTGCTAAGGGCGTGCAGTCGCTCCTCTCCGACAGATCGCACGGCATCGAGGGACTACTGGGAACGGTCGCCGATCTACTGGACGTCAATCCGGAGATGAGCGGTGCCGTCGAGTCCGCGTTGTCCACGGCTGCGCAGTTCGTCGTAACAGAGAGCGTCGAGGCCGCGAGGAGCGCGATGGGGCACCTGGCGGCCGGCACTCTTGGGCGCGCCACGTTCGTGCCGCTCTCGCGACTGCAGAGCGTGGCCGTCGAGCCGCTGCCCGACGCGCTCAGGAACGAGCACGGCTTCCTGGGTGCGGCCTCCGACTTCGTCAAGGCGCCCGCGAACTGCGCCGGGCTGGTGGACTTCCTGCTGGAGGGCGTCGCGGTCGTGGCGGACATGGAGGCCGCGATCAGGCTATCGGGGAGGCCGGACTGCGCCGACCTGGTATTCGTCACCCCCGGCGGCGAGATGGCTACGGCCAAGGGCCTTCTCTCGGGCGGCAGGGCCGCTACCGAGGAGGCCGGTCTGCTGCGACGCGCTCAGCGCGTCGATGACGCCGAACGCGACGTCAGGTCGCTCACGCAGTCGCTCGCGAAGGCCGAGTCCGATGAGGTGGCGGCCTCGGAGAGGCTGGCCGAGGCGACGCTGACCGGCGAAGCCGCCGAGGAGGGTGCGCAGAGGGCGGAGTCCGAGCTGTGGGACATCAAGCGCGTCCTCACCGAGCAGGAACTTGCGAAGACGACGCTCGCCGAGAAGGCGACCCAGCTGGCGGCCAACCGTGACGCGCTGGCTGCACGCATCGAGGCGACGCGCAAGGACGTGTCCGGGTTGGCGACAAGACTCGCACACCTCTCGAGAGGCGAGGACGAGATGGGCGAACGCCTCTTAGAACTGGAGCAGTCCTTCAAGGCGGCAGAGCGCGAGCGCTCCTCGGCGGGAGAGGACGAGAAGCAGACGGAGTTGCGCACCGCCGCCGCCAGGGCCAGGCTCGAGCAACTCAGGGGCGAACACGCGCAGCTGGGCGAGACCGCGAGGACCGCGCGCTCGTCCATTGAGAGAAAGAGCGAGGAACGCGAGGGGCACCTCAAGTCCGTCGCTTCGCTTGACGAGCAGATAGGCAAGGACGCCGTCGCGCTGGACGATCTGAACGCGCAGAGGTCGGCGCTCGCGGCGGAGCGCGACGTCATGAAGTCAGCCTCCGGACATCTCAAGGAGCGGATGGAGTCCCTGGACGGTCAGGCAAGGGGCTCGAGGCAGAACCGCGACACCTCTCAGCACGAGCTGCACGAACTCGAGATCCGCGAGACCGAGTTGCGCGGACGATGCGAGTCGCTGCGTGAGAGGCTCCGCGAGGAGTACTCGATCGACGTCCAGGAGCTGGGTGACCTGGAGGTCGTCGACGGAGAGGAGTCGTTCGACGCGCCGAGGGCGCGGGAGGAAGTTGACAGACTGAGGGCGCGCCTGCGCTCGATGGGGCCGGTGAACCTCCTCGCTCTTGAGGAATATGACGAGGAGAACAAGCGGTTGGAGTTCCTCACGGCCCAGTACGACGACCTGTCGAAGTCGAAGGAGTCTCTCAAGCAGGCGATCGAGCAGATCAACGAGACTGCCACGCGCATGTTCGTCGAGACGTTCGGGCAGGTGAGGACGAACTTCATCGAGATGTTCCAGCGGCTCTTCCAAGGCGGCGAGGCGGACCTGAGACTTCTCGAGCCTGACGACCCCCTCGAGTCGCCCATAGAGATCGTTGCCTCGCCGCGCGGCAAGCGCCTGGGACGCCTGAGTCTGCTCTCCGGCGGAGAGAGGGCCCTGACGGCGATCGCCCTGTTGTTCGCCATCTATCTGGTGAAGCCGTCACCGTTTTGCATACTCGATGAGGTCGACGCGCCTCTCGACGACGCGAACGTGGAGAGGTTCATCAGGATGCTGCGTGAGTTCTCCTCGCGCACGCAATTCATCATCATAACGCACAACAAGGCGACCATGCAGTCGGCCGACCGCCTCTACGGCATCACTATGGAGGAGTCGGGCGTGTCAAAGGTCGTGTCGGTGCGACTGGGCGCCGTGGGGGCCGAGACCGTAAGTGAGGAAGTCGTTCAGCAGCCTGCTTAGGGGCCTCTCTAAGACCCGAAGGGCGATATCCAACGGAATCAAGAGCGCGCTCGGTCGCGGCACCGGACTCGACGCGACCGCTCTCGATGAGATCGAGGAAACGCTGATCGCGGCCGACGTGGGCGTCGAGACGTCGCTGCATCTCGTCGAGACGCTTCGCCGGCGGGCTGCCGAGGCCTCGGGCCCCGAGGACGTCTCCGACGTATCCCGCATACTCGAGCAGGAGATCCTCTCGATACTCCAGGCGGCCGACCGGGGCACACAGGGAGATCGTGACGGGGGGCTCAGGGTCGTCATGGTGGTCGGCGTCAACGGCGTCGGCAAGACGACGACCATCGGGAAGCTGGCCGCCCGGTACGCTGCCGACGACCTGAAGGTCGTGCTGGCGGCGGCCGACACGTTCCGGGCCGCGGCGGGAGAGCAGCTTGCCATATGGGCCGAGCGTTCGAGCGCCGACATCGTCGGCGGACACGGAGGCGGCGACCCTGCATCCGTGGCGTACGACGCGCTCGACGCCGCCATCGCCCGGCAGGCCGACGTCCTGCTCGTCGACACCGCGGGCAGGCTCCACACTCAGAAGAACCTCCTGGCCGAGATCGAGAAGATCAAGCGGGTCCTTGGCAAGCGCATGCCGGGCGCTCCACACGAGGTCCTGCTGGTGCTGGACGCGAACACGGGGCAGAACGCGCTCGCCCAGGCTCGGCTCTTCGACGAGACGCTCGGTGTGACGGGCATCGCGCTAGCCAAGCTCGATGGGACCGCGCGCGGCGGCATCGTCGTCGCAATAGCCCGCGAGCTGGGCATTCCGGTGCGGTACATAGGCGTGGGGGAGGCCATAGACGACCTCGAGCCGTTCGATGCCGGGGGCTTTGCCGAGGCCCTGGTGGGGACTCCGCAGGAACTCGCCTGAAGAGAGCGCGCCGCGGGTTGACACGCCGTTCAGTGGATGTTAGTCTGTAGTATCGAAGTTCAGCTGAATATCGGTTCCTTCGGGGCGGGGTGCAATTCCCCACCGGCGGTGACAGCCCGCGAGCGGATGCGTCCGCAGAGCCTGTGAAATCCAGGCGCCGACAGTGAGAGTCTGGATGAGAGAGGGAACCAGAAGCGTTTCCGACGCTTGCTGCGCCCCGGAGGTATACCCGGGGCGTTTTGTATGCTCGAGCAAGAGACAGGGTCCAGAACCGCGGCGGCCGAAACGAACGATCGCGCATTGATGGAGGAGGCGCTCTCGCTCGCCGGTCGGGGAACGGGTCTCGTGAGCCCGAACCCGGTCGTCGGGGCGCTCGTCGTCAGGGACGGCCTCGTGGTCGGACGCGGATGGCACGAGAGGTACGGATCCCGTCACGCGGAGGTCGCGGCGCTAGAGGAGGCGGGCGATCTCGCGCGCGGCGCGACCGTGTACGTCACGCTTGAGCCGTGCTGCGTGTGGGGGAACACGCCTCCCTGCACCGACGCTCTCATCCGCGCCGGGGTGCGTGAGGTCGTAGTGGCCATGGAAGACCCCAACCCCGCCGTCAGTGGCCGCGGCCTCGAGGCCTTGAGGGCGGCGGGCATACTGGTCCGGAGCGGAGTCCTCGCAGATGAGGCGGCGAGGGCGAACGCGGGATACGTGAGGTTCCGTGAGACCGGTCTGCCGTCCGTCCTCCTGAAGCTCGCGCTGTCACTCGACGGGAGGGTCGCCGCGCCCGAGGGCGGCCCGCGCTGGACGAGTTCCATGGACTCGAGAGAAGTCGTTCATGAGATGCGCTCCGAGGCGGACTGCGTGATGGTCGGCGTGGGGACCGTCCTCGCCGACGACCCTCTCCTGACGGACAGGAGAGAAGGTGCGGGTCCCAGACAACCCGCGCGGCTCGTCCTGGACACGCATCTGCGCACTCCTCCCGAAAGCGCCATCGTTGCCAGTGCCGACGTGTACGAGACGATCGTGGCGTGCGGACGCCACGCCGACCCGGGACGGCGACGCGCGCTCGAGGAACGCGGCGTGGCGGTCTGGGAGTTCGACACCGGTGACGACTCGAGGGTCGACGCCGGGGCCGCGCTCGGGCGACTCGCCTCATCCGGCAAGCTCAACATTCTCGCGGAAGGCGGTCCCATCGTGGCCGCGACACTCCTGAACGAGGGCCTGGCCGACCGCGTGGTCTTCTTCATGAGCCCGGTGCTCTACGGGAGCGCGGGCGTGAGCGGACTCCGAGAGGTCGATCCGGTCTTCTGGAAGCGTGGGTGGTTCGCCCGCGCGATGTGGGCCAGCGTGGGCGACGACATGGTCTTCAGGGCGGACGTGGTGCCGCGGCGCGACCGTACGTCCGCGGAAGACGGGAGGTAGGCTGTTGTTCACGGGCCTCGTGGAAACCAGGGGAAGGCTGCTCGCCCTCAGAAGGTCCGGGGACGGGGCGCGTCTGCGTGTCTCCGCACCGTTCGCGGGCGAACTCGAGCGCGGAGACAGCGTGGCAGTGAACGGCATCTGCCTGACCGTTGTCGCTCTCTTCGAGGGCGGCTTCGAGGCGGACGCCGTCGAGCGCACGCTGTCGCTCACGACGCTGGGATCGCTGCCGAGAGGGTCGGAGGTGAATCTGGAGAGGGCGCTATCACTCGGTGACAGACTTGGCGGCCACATGGTGACCGGACACATCGACGGTGTCGCTGCGGTGGCGGCCGTCCGTCCGGGCGCCCCCGGACGAGACGTGGTCTTCGAGCTTCCGCGAGACCTCATGCGGCACGTGGCGGAGAAAGGCTCGATCGCCATCGACGGCATCAGTCTGACGGTGGCTTCGGTCCAAGCGACGCGCGTCACCGTATCGCTCATACCGGAGACGCTCGCTGCAACGGTAGCTGGAGGGTACAGGCCGGGGCTTCGGGTCAACGTCGAGACCGACGTGGCGGCCAAGTACCAGGAGGCGCTGCTGCGCGACCGCGGCGGGGACGGGGCCGAGGCTGATGACCATGACGGCGGCCGCCGCGATGCAGGCATCACGCTCGAGAGACTCAGGGAACTCGGATTCTAGCGGGAACAACGGAGCTCAGGACAATGACGAATACGCTCTGCACGGTCGAACAGGCCCTGGAGGATATCCGCGACGGGAAGATCGTCATCGTAGTGGACGACGAATCCCGGGAGAACGAGGGCGACCTCATAATGGCCGCGGAGAGAGTAACTCCCGAGGCCATCAACTTCATCTCGCGGGAGGGGCGCGGCCTCATCTGCGCACCGATGACGGGCCGGCGGCTCGACGAGCTCGACCTCCACCCGATGGTCGGCAGGAACACGTCGATCATGGGAACCGCTTTTGCGGTCTCTGTCGACGCCGTTCGCGGAACCACGACGGGCATATCGGCGCAGGACCGGGCCACCACGATCCTGGCGCTCGTCGACGCATCGACGAGGCCGGATGACCTGGCGCGCCCCGGGCACATCTTCCCGCTGCGTGCCAGCGACGGCGGCGTCTTGAGAAGAGCCGGTCACACGGAGGCGGCGGTCGACCTGGCCAGGCTGGCCGGACTCAGGCCGGCCGGGGTCCTCTGCGAGATCATGGGCGAGGACGGGAGCATGGCGCGCCTGCCGGAACTGAAGAAGATGGCCGAGCGCTTCGGTCTCCACATCGTGAGCGTCCGTGCCCTCATCGAGTACCGCCAGAGGACCGAGACGCTGGTTCGCAGGGTCGTGGAAACCTCGCTTCCGACTCGCCACGGCGACTTCAAGCTCTTCCTATACGAGAACGACGTCGACGACATGCACCACGTGGCCCTCGTAAAGGGCGACCCGGGCCCCGACGACGACGTCCTCGTGAGGGTTCACTCCGAATGCCTGACGGGCGACGTGTTCGGGTCGCGCAGGTGCGACTGCGGGGAGCAGGTGGCGGAGGCGCTCCGCGCCATCGAACGCGAGGGCATGGGCGTCTTCGTGTACATGAGGCAGGAGGGGCGCGGCATCGGCCTCATGAACAAGCTTCGCGCCTACGAGCTGCAGGACCGCGGCAGAGACACGGTTGAAGCGAACGAGGAGCTGGGATTTCCGGCCGACCTCAGGGACTACGGCATCGGCGCCCAGATCCTCTCCGATATAGGCGTCAGGCGCATACGCCTGCTCACGAACAACCCGCGCAAGATCGTCGGCCTCGAGGGCTACGGGCTCACGATCGTCGAGCGCGTTCCGATACAGATGGAGCCGTGCGAACGGAATCTGGACTATCTGGTCACGAAGAAGGAGAAGCTCGGCCACATGCTCGACTTCGAACACGAGGCAATCGGCGCATCGGAACCGGGGAAGCGGCGGAGCGGATCGAGCAAACTCAGGGAGGCGAGTGATGAGCACGGTGCTTGAGGGCAATCTGAAGGGTGACGGACTGAAGATGGGGCTCGTCGTGTCGAGATTCAACGAGTTCGTGTCGCTCCGTCTTCTCGAGGGGGCGATGGACTGCCTGAGGAGACACGGTGTGTCCGACGACGACATCTCGATCGTCTGGGTGCCCGGCGCCTTCGACATACCTGCCGTCGCCAAAAGAATGGGTGACTCCGGGAAGTTCGATGCGGTAGTATGCCTCGGCGCCGTCATCAGAGGCGCCACGCCGCACTTCGACATCGTGGCGTCGGAGGCCGCCAAGGGCGTCGCCCATGTGGCGATGCAGACGGGGGTCCCGACCGTCTTCGGGGTCGTGACGGCCGACAACCTCGAGCAGGCCATCGAGCGCGCCGGAACGAAGGCGGGGAACCGCGGATGGGACGCCGCCCGAGCCGCCATTGAGCTTTCGGACCTCTACTCGAAGCTGGACTGAGCCGCTGGAGCGCTGGCCCATGGGTGTCAGGAGAGAGGGACGAGAGCTGGCTATCATGCTCCTCTACCGGGAGGAAGTGACGGGTCTCACGGACCCGGCCATCCCCGGACTGGAGGAGGCGAACCGGGCTGCCGTGGAGTTCGCCCGGAGCATCGTGGAGGGGGTACACGAACACGCCCCCCGGATCGATGCCGCCATCTCATCCGCCAGCGAGCACTGGGACATATCCCGCATGGCGGCGGTCGACAGGACGATCATACGCATAGGAGCCTACGAACTCCTCTGCGAGAGCGCGACGCCTGTCGGGGTGATCATCAACGAGGCGGTCGAGGGGGCGCGCAAGTACTCGAGCGACGAGTGCGGCAGGTTCGTGAACGGTGTCCTCGACCGGATCGCGAGAGACGCAAGAGGCGGCGATCCGGAGCCGCGCGAGACCGGAGAGAGCGGTGAGGTACGCGGTACTGAGTGACGTCCACGCGAACATGGAGGCGCTCACCGCGGTCGCCGAGTCGATCGCGTCCGCGGGCATCACCACGACCGTCTGTCTGGGCGACGTCGTAGGCTACGGGCCGGAGCCTCAGGCGGCCGTCGACGCCATCCGGAGGATGACGAAGAAGGCGATTCTCGGAAACCACGACCGCGCCGTCTTCACCGAGGGCGCCGAGGAGCCTTTCAACGAGTGGGCCGAGGGCGCGATCCTGTGGACCCGCGAACAGCTGCGTGAGGACGCGGTCGAGTTCCTTAGACGTCTTCCGCTCTCAAGGAGACTGAGGGGCGCGCTCCTCGTTCACGCGTCACCGCGCAAACCGTCGTCCTGGTCCTACGTCATGGATGCGGACGACGCGGCGAGGGAGTTCGCGGGCTTCAGGGAGAAGCTCTGTATCGTGGGTCACTCGCACGAGCCGGGCTTCTTCGAGTGGGACGGCGCGGAGGCGAGAAAGATCTGCGCGAGTGCCATCGTCATGGACCCCGACGCGAGGTACATCGTCAACGCGGGCAGCGTCGGGCAGCCGCGCGACGGTGACCCCAGAGCGGCCTACGCCGTCGTCGACACGAACGAACTGACGGCAGAGATCGTCCGCGTGGGGTACGACGTGGACAAGACGAGGAAGAAGATCCTGGAGGCGGGGCTGTCGCCATACCTCGCCGAACGGCTCATTCACGGAGCCTGAGGGCGGACGGAGGTGTTGATGCACAGGGCGAGCGTCGGCGTGATGGCGTACAACGAGGAGCGCAATATCGGCCGGCTTCTCGAGGCGCTGACCACGCAGCGACTCGTCGACGCCGCCATCGTCGAGGTGGTCGTCGTGTCGAGCGGATCGACCGACCGGACGAATGAGATCGTGCGACAGTGGTCCGAGCGCGACCCGCGCATCCGACTCGTGCGTCAGGACGAGCGGCGCGGAAAGGCGTCGGCCATCAACCTGTATCTGGGGCAGGCGAAGGGCGACGTATTCATCCTCGAGAGCGGAGACACTCTGCCAGCGCCCGACTGCGTGGAGAGACTCCTCGCTCCGTTCGCGGACCCGACGGTGGGAATGACGGGGGCGCGCCCGGTGCCCGTCGACGACCCGAACACGTTCATGGGCTTCGTCGTGCACATGCTCTGGCGCCTGCACCACCGACTCGCTCTCAAGAGCCCTAAGCTGGGGGAGATGGTCGCGTTTCGCTCCTTCGTCAGAGGCATTCCCGAGGACAGCGCGGTCGACGAGGCGAGCATAGAGGCCATCGTGGCAGAACACGGAATGACCCTGAGATACGCGCCGGACGCGATCGTGAACAACAAGGGCGCGTCGACGGTCGGCGACTTCCTTAGACAGCGACGACGCATCTACGCTGGACATCTCTGGCTCGAGCGAGAGCAGCAGTACGAGGTGTCTACGAAGAAGGTCGGCGGGATCGTCTCGGTGCTCCTCGAGGACATGGAGTGGAGCCCGCGCTCGATCGTATGGACGACGGGGGGGATCTTCCTCGAGTTCTGGGGGAGGCTCCTTGGGACCATCGACTATCGACTCCTGGGCCGGAACCCGTTCGCCTGGGACATCGCTGAATCCACGAAGAGCCTCGGCGAGGCCTCCGGCGGAGCCGATGCGGCGCCGGCGACCCAGAGGGCGTCGGACGGGCGCCGCGCCGGGCGGGACGGCGTCGCGGAATGATCGGCATTCTCGCATCGATTCCCCTTTACAGGCTGATGCGCAGCACCGGCTGGCCACATCTCCTACCGCTGAACCTGACGGTGAGTGTGACCTACCGGTGCAATTCGCGCTGTCTCACGTGCAGGATCTACGAGAAGGAAGCGCGCGAGCTGTCGGCGGAAGAGCTGGACCGTGTGTTCGCGTCGCTCGGCCGAACGCCTTACTGGTTCACTATGAGCGGCGGCGAGCCGTTCCTGCGTGGAGACCTGCCCGACATCTGCGAGAGTGCGTGGCGCAGGAACCGCCCGGGCATCATCAACATCCCGACCAACGGACTCCTCACGGACCGCGTCGTCTCCATGGTCGAGGAGATCACGCGCAGGTGCCCGGGGACTCAGATCATCATCAACCTGTCGATAGACGAGATAGGCGAGAAGCACGACAGGATACGCGGTGTACCGGGCGCCTACGAGAAGGTCACCGCGACGTACAGGGGACTCAGAAAGCTCGGCGCACCCAACCTGACGCTCGGGGTCCACACGGTCATATCCGTACACAACGTGGACAGGATCCCCGAGATATACGGTCACGTGGCGCGCGACCTGTCTCCGGACTCGTTCATAACGGAGATAGCGGAGGAGCGCGTGGAACTCGGCACCGTCGGGGCCGGGATCACGCCGGACCTGGAATCATACGGCAAGGCGATCGACTTCCTGATCGACCGCATCAGGCACGAGGAGCACAGCGGGATCTCGCGCGTCACCCAGTCGTTCCGGGTGCGCTACTACGAACTCGTGAAGCGGTTCCTCGAGAGCGGGAAGCAGGAGATCCCGTGCTACGCGGGAGTCGCGTCCGCCCAGATCGCGCCGGACGGCGACGTCTGGTTCTGCTGCATACAGGCGGACCCGATGGGCAACCTGAGGGACGTCGACTACGACTTCGGCCGGATATGGTTCGGTGAGAAGGCCCGCGAGGCGCGGCGCCGCGTCGCTTCCGGCGCGTGCGCGTGTCCGCTGGCCAACGCCGGGTACACGAACATGCTCATGCACGTCCCGACCCTGACGTCGGTGGCACTCGACGTCACACGGAAGAGGTGAACGAGTGGCGGTCTTCCTCTCAGAGGTCGCACGGTATGACGTGCCCAGGCTCGAGGCGGAGATCGAGCGCGGTCTCGACGCCCTCGGACTGGACATGTCTGGCAGGAGCACGGCGCTCCTGAAGCCGAACATCGTGATGGCCGCCAGACCCAAGACCGCCATCGTGACGAACCCGGCCGTCGTCGAGGCGACCGTCAACGTGTTGCGGCGCCGCGGGTTCACGGAGATCGCGATAGCCGACGGGCCCGGCGTGGGCCTTGACGTCGACGACGTGTTCAGGGTGAGCGGCTACAGGGAGCTTTCCGACCGCCTCGGCGTCGAACTCATCAACTTCAACACGGTCGAGAGGCGGGAGCGGGAGTGGAAGTACGGCAAGATCGGCGTGCCGGCCGTGCTCGAGGACGCCGACCTGTACGTGAACATGCCTAAGCTCAAGACGCACGGGTACACGACCGTCACGCTCTCGATCAAGAACCACAAGGGCATGCTCTGTGAGTCGGACAAGAAGCTCGACCATCATCTCGGCCTGCACCAGCCGCTCGTCGAGCAGGCCAAGCTGCGCCCGCCCGACCTGATCGTGCTGGACGGCGTCGTGGGCGTCGAGGGCGACGGCCCCCTGAACGGAAGGCCGATCCACTCCCACATCCTCGCCATGGGCACGAACATGCTCGAGGTGGACGCGACCGCGGCCAGACAAGCCGGGTTCGACCCGACGAAGATCAAGCACCTCGCCATCGCTCTCGAAGAGGGGCTTGGCACGATGGATCCCGAGGTCATCGGGGCCGCACCGGTCGTTCGTTTCGAGCCCGCGAACGAGGAGTTCGGCCGCGTGATGAACATCTACTCGTGGCGCGACTGCACCGCGTGCTCGATGTGCATCGATTCGTTCAGCGCGGGCGTCAAGCTCGCCGCACACGATCCTAAGTACTGGTTCACCCTGGTGCCCAGGCTCGCCTTCTGGGGCCTCGTAGGATCGCTCCACATCGTGCAGGGGCGCGAGGCCAAGCTCCCCCGCGTACCCGGAAGGGTAATCTGCCTCGGGCGCTGCACGGCGGGGCTGGCGGAGAGAGAAGGTCTCCTTCACATCCCCGGCTGCCCGCCGAGCGCGCGCGACGTCGCGGAGACGCTTCGGAAGAAGCTGTAGAGGACGAAGAGAGGTGAACCGATGCCGGCAGTGCTGAGCGACACCGGACTGGGCACGACATACGAGCGCGTCGCCGTGGCGCGTATGCTCGAGAAGCTGGCCGCACGTTACGAGATCGGGAGCGTGCTGGAGGGCCCCACCGACGGCATCACCGGCATGCGCGGCCTGAACAGCGTCCCACTCGCGCAGGCGGGCGCGCGCGTGGAACTCGTCCTGCGGGACGACGAGGAGGTCGAGTTTGCCCGAGAGGCCTGGCGCAAGCTCGGTCTGACCGACCGTCTGACCGTCCGCTCGAGCGCCGACGGGCGCCTGGCCGCACGGGGGCGCACGTTCGACCTCGTCTGGAACTTCAATTCGCTGCCGCAGGTCGACGACCCCGAGAGGCTCGTCTCCGAGATGTGCGACGCGAGCCACGAGCTGGTCCTCGTGTTCACCTCGAATACCTGGAACTACGGTTTCCCCGTGCACAGGCTGCACCACCGCGCTGCCGGCGAGGAGTGGAGCCACGGAGACATATCGACCATGAACGCCCGCAGGGTCGCGGGATGGCTGTCCGCGAGCGGCTTCGAAGTGGTGGAGAGACTGCTGGTCGACGTCCCGTGGTGGCCGGACATAGACTCGCCAATAGAGGAGGTCGCCGCGACGTTCCTGCCGTTCCTGAGCCGCCTCAAGAGCGGTTCGAAGCGCCTCGAACGGTATACGTGGACCGTCGACGACCTCCCGTACTTCGACCCGGGGAAGCGCGCGGCGCTCGAGAAGCAGCTGGCCGTCCACTTCCTGATCGAGAACGCCGGGTGGTGTCCGGCCAGGTCGCTCTTCGCCCATCACAGGGGCGTCCTGGCCCGAAGGGAGAAGGCGGAGTGAAGCGGTGGGCGAAGATAACGCTCACAGTAGCGATCGGCGTGGCTCTCCTGGTGGTCGCGATGTGGGGATTGAGCCCCCGCGACATCCTGGACCGCATCTCCGACGCGAACCCGTGGCTGCTCGCCGTGGGTGCGGCCCTCTATCTGTTCTCATACTTCGTGAGAAGTCTGCGCTGGCGCCTCATCCTGAGGCCGGTCTCGCACATTACGGTCCACGAAGCTTACTCGATGCTCATGGCCGGGTACTTCCTGAACTACGTTATCCCGGTGAGGGCGGGGGAGGTCGCCAAGTCGTTCTTCCTGAAGAGACTCAAGGGCCTGCCCATCGCCACGACGCTGCCGACGGTCTTCGTCGACAAGCTGATGGAGATGGTGTCTATCGTCTTCGTCGTCCTCATGGTGCCAATACTCTCCATCAACATGAGCGGAGGGCTCGCGACGCTGATCTACGCCCTGCTCGGGCTCTTCCTGGTCGCGCTCGGGCTACTCGTGTTCGCCTACCTGCGGCAGCGGGCGACGACGAGGCTCCTCTGCGGCGCGTTTGCCTGGCTGCCGGGCCGACTGCACGAGCGCGTGTCGGAGTGGATCACTCTCTTCATCGAGGGAATGGGAGTGGCCAGGCAGAACGCGAGGGCGCTCGTGCCGCTGCTCGGGCTGACGGCGGCCTCGGTGCTGATAGACGCGTCCTACTTCCTGCTCATGTTCAGGGCCTTCTCCATAGATGTCGGTTTCACGCGGGTGCTTTTCGGGTATACTCTGCTCACGCTGTCGTACATACTGCCTACGCCGCCGGCCCAGATAGGCTACAACGAACTCGTGATCGGGCTCATCTTCGCGGGCGGGCTTGTGGGCGCCGAACTGGCCAGAGACCAGGTGATGGCCGTGGTCGTCGCGTCTCACGCGATCACCGGACTTCTCATAACCCTCGTGGGACTATGGGGGTTCTGGTCGATGGGGATACGCGTGAGCGACAGCTTCAGAGCGTCGTCGGAGGTGCGTTGAGGGGCAAGGTTCTCGTAACAGGAGCCGCCGGGTTCATCGGCTCGAACCTCTCCAGGAGGCTGCTGGAGCGGGGGAGCGAGGTGCGCGGGGTAGACTCGTTCACCGACTACTACCCGAGGTCTCGCAAGGAGTCCAACCTGGAGCCGCTTCGCGGGCGGGGAGGATTCGAGTTCGTCGAGGCCGACCTTGCGACCTGCCAACTCGAGGGACTGCTCGAAGGCGTCGGCGGCATCTGCCACCTCGCGGCCCAGGCCGGAGTGCGCGCGAGCTGGGGCGAGAGCTTCGGCGTCTACCTCGACTGCAACATCCGCTCAACGCAGCGGCTGCTGGAGGCCGTGAAGGAGCGCGACATAGAACGCTTCGTCTATGCGTCTTCATCATCGGTGTACGGGGAGACCGACGAGCTGCCGATGCGCGAGGACGGGCGGACGAGGCCCGTGTCCCCGTACGGGGTGACGAAGCTGGCCGCGGAGAACCTGGCGGTGCTCTATCACAGGAACTACGCTGTGCCAACAGTCTCTCTGCGGTACTTCACGGTGTACGGTCCCGGCCAGCGGCCCGACATGGCGTTCTACAGGTTCATAAGGGCCGGGCTCAGGCGTGAGCCGATCACGATCTACGGTGACGGCAGCCAGACCCGTGATTTCACGTTCATAGACGACATCGTCGAGGGCACGATAAGGGCCCTTGACGGCGGCCCCGCCGGAGAGGTCCTGAACATGGGCGGGGGGAGCCGCGTCACGCTGAACGAGGCCATCTCCGAGATCGAGCGGGCGCTCGGGCACGGCGTGGAGAGGCGTCACGTGGATACCGCCAGGGGTGACGTGACCGACACGCTCGCCGACACCCGAAGGATAGAGAACGAGCTGGGCTTCCGTCCGAGCACGAGACTGTCGCTCGGCATCGCGCGCCAGTGCGAGTGGATGGCGAGCCTCGAGGACTGACGCGACGACGCCGTGCGCGGCCGCGTGGTCGGCCGGGCGTCTAGGCGACCAGGAAGGACTCGATAGGGAATGAACATATCGATCGTGGTGCCTCTCTACAACGAGGAGAAGAGCCTCCGGAAGCTCTACGACGCCGTCGCAGACGGCGTGCGGCCGCTCGGCCGAGAGTGGGAGATCATCTTCGTTAACGACGGGAGCACCGACGGTTCGATGGGCGTCCTGCGCGCCCTCCACGACGAGCATGGGAACGTCACCGTGATCTCGCTCGGAAGGAACCTCGGGAAGTCGGCAGCGCTGGCCGTCGGGTTCCGGGAGGCGACGGGCGACGCAGTGATAACTATGGACGCCGACCTGCAGGACGACCCCGCGGAGATACCCGCGCTCCTCGCCGAACTGGACAAAGGCTACGACCTGGTGTCCGGCTGGAAGAGGGAGCGCAAGGACCCGTTGTCAAAGAGGCTGCCGTCCAAGGTCTTCAACTGGGTGACCGGGCGCATGTCGGGGCTCCGTCTCCACGACATGAACTGCGGGCTCAAGGCCTACCGTCGGGAGGTGGTCAAGACCATCAAGGTCTACGGGGAGCTGCATCGCTACACGCCGGTTCTGGCGCACTTCGGCGGCTTCCGGGTGACGGAGATACCGGTCACTCACCACGCCAGACCGTACGGCAGGTCGAAGTACGGCCCCGAGCGGCTCGCCAGGGGGCTCTTCGACCTCATCACCATCCTGTTCCTTCGTAGGTACGTCACGAGGCCGCTGCACCTCTTCGGCATGGTCGGCGGAGTCCTGTTCCTTGCCGGATTCGCGGTGGGCGTCTACTTGACCGTCCTCAAGATCATGGGGGAGGCGATAGGGCGCAGGCCGCTGCTGACCCTGGGTATCCTGCTCATGGTCATCGGGGTGCAGATCGTATCGGTCGGCCTCGTGGCGGAGATGCTTGCGAGCATGGGCGGCGAGCAGATGTCGTACCCGGTGAGGGAACGGCTCGGCAGACATGGGGGGAGCGGTGGGGCGTGATGTTACACGACACGACGCTCACGGCTCCTCGTTCGAGAGCGGCCCCGGAGCGCGCGTGGCCATTGTCGGTCCGGCGTACCCCCTGAGGGGCGGCAACGCCCTCTTCGTGGCGCACCTGTACGACAGCCTCAGCCACGACCACGACACCTACGTCGTCTCGTTCAAGCGTCTCTACCCCGCGCTGCTCTTCCCGGGCAAGACGCAGATGAACCTGAGCCGCACTCCGGTCAAGAGCACGCCGTCCCGTCAGATCATCGACTCCATAGACCCGCTCTCCTGGGTACGCGCGGTCAGGTGGATCACACGCCCGAAGCGCCGGCCCGACCTCGTCGTCTTCGTCTGGTGGAACCCCTTCTTCGGCATCTGCTACGGCGCCATGGCCAGGGCGCTGCGGCGCAGGTACGGGATCCCGGTCGTCTTCGTGTGCGAGAACGTGGTCTCGCACGAGAACCGCTGGGTCGACCGTTTCCTCACACGGTTCGCCCTGGGGTCCGCCAACTACTTCCTGGTGCTCTCGGACGTCGTTGCCAGGCGCATCGAGTCGCTCTTCCCGACGGTCCCGCTCAGGAAGGCGGCTCTGCCCATCTACACCTGCTATCGCACCACCGAGACCGACCGGGAGACGTCGCGGCGGGAACTCGGCCTCAAGCGCCCCACGATCCTCTTCTTCGGCTACGTAAGGAAGTACAAGGGACTCGCGTATCTCCTGAGGGCGATGCCACGGGTCCTGCGCTCGGTCGACGTCGACCTCCTCGTGGTGGGCGAGTTCTACGACGACAGGGAGCGTTACGACGCGATCATCGAGGAACTGGGCATCTCGGACCACGTCAGGATAGTGGCCGAGCACGTACCGGACGAGGAAGTCGGACGCTACTTCGGAGCGTCGGACGTGGTGGTCCTGCCTTATCTATCAGCCACTCAGAGCGGGATAACGCAAGTCGCCTATGCGTTCGGACTTCCGGTGATCAGCACGAACGTCGGCGGGCTCCCCGAGGTGGTGACCGAGGGCGAAACCGGCTATATTGTGGAACCAGAGGACGAGGAGGCCCTCGCGGACGCCATCGTGCGGTTCTTCGAGAGCGGCGACCGCGAGCGCATGAAGACCAACGTGCTCGCCGAGGCCAGACGCGACAGGGCCGGTGAGCTGCTCCGCAAGGCCGTGCAGGACTTCATCGACATGGAGAGGTCCTAGGTGGCTTCGCCGTCGGTCGCAGCGGTCGTCGTCAACTGGAACGGCAGGGAACTCCTGGCCGCGTGCCTGGATTCGCTCGGACGTTCGGATCTCTACGGCCTCGCGGTCTACGTGGTAGACAACGCGTCGTCGGACGGGTCGCAGGAGATGGTTGCCGAGCGATATCCCGGCGTCGTGCTCATAAGGAACGAGCGGAACGAGGGATACGCCGCGGGGGTCAACGCAGGCGTAGAGCGCCTCCGCGGGGACGGGTTCGACTACGCGCTGCTCCTGAACAACGACCTGGAGCTTGCGCCCGACGCGGTGAGCGCCCTGATGCGCGCGGCCGTCGCTCACCCGAAGGCCGCATTCCTGGGGCCGATGATCTACTACCACGACCGGCCGGACGTCATCTGGTCGTTCGGCGGGCGGATATCGTACTGGACCGGGGACATCAGGCACGTCGGTCTCCGGGAGAAGGACGCGGGCCAGTTCCGCGGGGTCGAGAGCGCGGACTACGTCACCGGATGCGCGATGCTGGCATCGCTCGGGGCGGTTGGGAAGATCGGCCTCATGGACACCGGCTACTTCATGTACAACGAGGACACGGACTGGTGCGTTAGGGCCACGCGTCTGGGATATGAGGTGCTCGCGGTCGCGGACTCGAGGATCTGGCACAAGGTATCGATGAGTTCGGGCGGCGGACTGACGCCATTCAAGATCTACCACAGGTTCAGGAGCACGTTCAGGTTCTTCGCCAGGTATGCGAGGTTCTACCACTGGATCGGCATCGTGCCGGCCACGCTCGCCCGCACCGTCGCGTTCGCGACGGGGGAACTGGTTCACGGACGGCGCGAGAACGTGAGCGCGCTCTCAAGGGGAGCGGTCGACACGCTCCGCGGGCGAGGAAGGGAGGACGTTTGAGGAAGTTGACCAATGCGCTGGCGCTCTCCGCGCTCGCATTCACGGCCGCGGCCCTCTGGTCGTGCGGTGAGGCCCGGCCGGAGACGGAGACCCGCCTTCTGTTCTTCGGGATCGACTCGGCCAACTGGAACGTGATCACACCGATGATCGAGGCAGGCGAGCTGCCGACCATCGCCGGCCTGGTAAAGGACGGCTCGTTCGGCATCCTGCGCACCGGCGAACCGATACAGTCCCCCCAGATGTGGACCTCGATCGCGACCGGGGACGTGCCGGAGAAGCACGGGATCACCGGCTTCGTGGCGGAGATACCCGGGACCGACAGAGAGGTCCCGGTCACGAGCAACATGCGCAGGGTGAAGGCGTTCTGGAACATTCTCTCCGAGAAGGGCATCTCGGTCGGGATCGTGGGGTGGTGGCCGAGCTGGCCCGCGGAGAAGGTCAACGGCTTCATGCTTGCGCAGAGGGCGTGGCCCGTCAACTGGAGCACGCACGGCATCCCGTTCGGCGCTGCGCGCGACCAGTCGGGCAGGCTCATCGTTCAGGACTTTCCCGGCCGCTCGTATCCCGAGTCGCTCTACGACGAGTTCGTGCCGTTCATCATCACCGAGGAGGACGTCACTACCGAGGAGCTGAACAGGTTCTTCTCGGACTCGCGCTTCACCGACCCGCGCAAGCAGTTCCACGCGCGGTGGGTATACGCCAAAGACAAGAGCTTCGCTGACGCGGGTCTCGACTTCCTGAAGCGCTACAAACCCGACGTGTTCGCCATATACCTCCAGGGCACCGACGTCGTGTCCCACTACTACTGGGGCTATCAGACGGACATGGGCTTCAAGGTGAGCCCCGAGGACCAGAGGCTCTACGGCAACGTGGTGAGGAACTACTACAGATTCGTCGATGGAGTGATCTCGAAGTACCTGGACGAGGTCGGCCCGGACTGCGCGGTCGTCCTGGTCTCGGACCACGGGTTCGAGACGAAGGAGGACCTGAAGGTCCGCTGGGAGCACGGCGAGGCCATACGCACGGTCGAGGGCGGCAAGGACGTGCCATGGGACCACGGTCCCGACGGGTTCTACGTCTGGAAGGGCCC
Source organism: uncultured bacterium (assembly GCA_964399265.1). Lineage (GTDB taxonomy): Bacteria > Joyebacterota > Joyebacteria > Joyebacterales > Joyebacteraceae > WJLY01. The sequence goes on from CAYNQF010000007.1 coordinate 48,865, forward strand.
CGGCATCAGGGAGGGCTTCCGGGGCGCACAGGAGTCCGTCGTGGACGTCACCCCGACCCTTCTGACCTATCTCGGCGTGCCGACCGCGCGCGACATGGACGGCAGGCCCGCGACCGATATCTTCGAGCCCTCGTTCCTCAGTGAGCACCCTGTCCAGTACGTCGACACCTACGAGACAGGCGACAGGGAGTGGGACGAGACGCCGATGGAATCTCCGATGGATGAGGGGCTCAAGGAGAAGCTGCGGGCCCTTGGGTACATAGAGTAGAGGAGAATGAGAGCGTGACGTACGACAGCCCCAGGCTCGACTGCAGGCACTTCATGGGCGACCGTCCATGCGTGCACGGCGGCCCGTGCGACGGGTGTGAGCACTACTCGCCGATGGGAACGCGCGTCCTGATCGTGAAGTTGGCGGCCGCGGGCGACGTCCTTCGAGCGACGAGCGTGCTGCCTCCGCTCAAGCGGAAGCACGGGGAATCGCACGTCACGTGGGTCGCCGACGCGCAGGCGCTGCCTCTTGTCGCTGGCAACCCGTTCGTGGACAGGGCGGTCCCGTTCGGGTTCGAGGCGTGGCTCGCGCTCTCGCGCGAGTCGTTCGACGTAGGCATCTGTCTCGACAAGGAGCCACGCGCGGCCGCGTTCATGGCGTCGCTGGACGTCGAAGAACGTATGGGATTCGGCCTCTCCAGGTGGGGGACGATAGAGCCGCTCAACGAGGGTGCGCGATACGACTACGCGCTCGGCCTCTCCAACCGGATGAAGTTCGAGGAGAACCGGAAGACCTACCCTGAGATCTTCTGCCAGATAGCCGGGCTTCCGTACGCGGGAGACCCGTACGCGCTCTTTCTGCCCGAGGGCTCCATAGAGTACGCGCGCTCCTGGCTCTCGCGCGTCGACGCGTCCGAGCCGCTCGTGGGCCTGAACGTTGGAGCGGGTGGAGTCTTCGCGAATAAGGCGTGGACAGCTGAGGCGTACGCCGCACTCGCGAAGAGGATCGCCGGCGAAATGGGCGGAACGCCTGTCGTCCTGGGCGGACCCGACGATCGCGAGAAGGCGCTCTCGGTGCTCGGGATGGCCGGCGGCGCGGCCGTCGACGGTGGAACGCACGACCTCCTCGATTTCGCGGGCATCGTGGCCGTCATGGACGCCGTCGTGACCGGCGACACGCTCGCGATGCACATGGCGATCGCGCTCGAAGTACCGGTCGTGGTGATCGTCGGACCGACGGTGCCGCAGGAGATAGGATTCCACGGCCCGGGGCGCGTGGTCGTGTCGCGCGCGGAGTGCGCTCCCTGCTATCGCAGGGCGTGTGACGTGTCTCCCTCGTGCATGGACGCGGTCGCGGTCGATGAGGTCGAGACCGCACTCATCGAAGTGCTGGAGCAGCAATGACGGACTCCTACGCCAGAAATCACGGCCCCGGAGCGGAGCGCGGGAACGCTCGCACCCTGATCGCCGCGGCCGTCGGGTTCGCGGCCGCGGCCACGGCCTGGCTGGGGCTGGCTGGGCTGTCGACCAGCGCCTTCACCTTCACGCTCGGCCCCGGGCAGTTGTGGCGCATGGCCGCCGTGATACTGACGGCGTATCTCGTCGCGGGCGGCGTCGCGCTCCTTCTCAGGATGGCTCGCCCGTCCCGCAGCCGCAGGCCCGCGCCCGACAGGGCGCTCTTCCACGGGATGTTTGCGCTCTCCATCTGGACCGGTCTCACGGTCACGTTCCTGCCCCTCAAGGGGGCGGAGGGCTTCGTGGACGCGGGCGGGCTCACGACGGTGCAGCTGAATCTGATAGGACTCGCCGCGGTGATCGTCGTGGGCCTGGTGGTCGGCTGGCTGCTGGCCATGCTTCTGGAGTTGGTGGTCGGCGCCATGACCAGACGTCTGAGGTCTCACGCGGTGCTCTCCGTCGGTCTCGTTCTTCTCGCACTGGCTCTCGTCGCCGCCTTCACAGGTGCGGCCGGACGCTCGCTCGCGCCGTCGCCGCTTGCTGACGGCCGCGGCGACGTGCCGCGTGTGGCGATAGTGGGCGTCGACGGCTGCGACTGGGAACGTCTCGAGCCTCTCGTGCAGGCGGGCAGGCTGCCCACCTTCGCGCGGTTGATGTCGGACGGCGTCTACGGACCTATGCAGTCGCTCGACGAGCTGATCTCTCCGCGTATCTGGACGACCATCGCCACCGGCAAGAACCCCGACAAACACGGCATATACGACTTCGTCAACGCGGACGGCGTCCCGGTCAATGCCACGATGCGCCGCGCCGCGCCGATATGGGACATCGTCTCGGCGAGTGGCTCGTCGGTCGGCGTGATAGGGTGGTATGTCACGTGGCCGGTCGACCGCGTGAACGGCTTCCTCGTTTCGGACCGCGTGCACTCTCTGCTGCGCGGTCCGGTTCAGATGCTGCAGGCATTCACGGGGAAGCCGACGAACGAGCGCCTGGAGGCGTTCGGGAACTTCTCATTCGACCCCGGCTACAAGTCCTATCCCGTGACCGACAGGCAGTACCAGCTGAACCGGATCGTCGACGAGCCCCTACGCTGGGGCTACCTCCGCGACCACATCTACTCGGAGATGGCCGACAGGCTGTACCCGTTCTACAGGCCTACCTTCGCGGCGATCTACTTCAGGGGGATCGACTTCGTCGAGCACTTCTTCTGGCAGTACTCCGACCCGGAACCTTTCGGCAACGTGAGACAGGATGACATCGCGGCGTACGGGGACGTCATCACCGACTACTACGTCTATCAGGACGCCCTGCTCGCCCGTCTGCTGCGCTCCCTGGGCGACGACGTCAACGTCATCATCGTCTCGGACCACGGGTTCCAGGCCAGGACCGATCCACCGCCCGAACGCCCGCAGCTGACGGGCAAGCACGAGAGGAAGGCCGTCTTCATCGCATGCGGCCCGGCCTTCGTCCCGGGGGGGCGCATCGAGGGCGCGACCGTTCAGGACGTGGCGCCCACGGCGCTCGCCGTGATGGGACTGCCCGTCCCCGACGACATGGACGGCAGGGTCCTCATCGACGCCATCACGCCCGAACATCTCGAGCGATACCCGATCCACACGATCGCTTCCTACGAGCCGCTGCTCGGGACCGATAGGGACGAGGTCGGCTCCACGATGGATGAGTCGATCCGTGAGCAGCTGAGATCGCTCGGCTACATCGAGTAGCCACAGTGCGGCGCTCTCGAGCGGCGGAGGAGAGTTGAAGAAGGAGAGTCGCCTCAACCTCGTTTCCTTGCTGACGGGTCCGACGTCGACCAGGATCGGCAGGGTCTTCGCGATCGTGCTGGTGGCGGCGGTCCTCCAGGTCGTGGGCCAGACGGCGCTCGCTCGCACTCTCTCGAAGGACGACGTCGGCATCGTGTCGCTCCTGTTGAGCGCCCTGCCGCTTCTTTCCGCGCTGTCTCTCATCGGTCAGGATTCCTCGAGCGTTCGCTTCCTCACGCGTCCCGAGGCTTCTCGTTACGACGCGCGCGGACATCTCTGGACCATCCTGTGCATCGTCCTTCCGCTCGGCGCGGCCGTGGCGTTCGCCGCGACGCGCTTCTACTCGCTGGCGGCCCTCGCTACCGTTGCGGCCATCGTGCTCGTCGTGTCTCAGAACGCGGCAACCATGACCACGTCGCTTCTGCGCGCGCAGCACAGATACGAACTCGCCATGACGGGAACGCGGCTCCCCGTAATGGCGACGTCCATGGGGCTGGCCGTCGTCGCAGTCGCGGGTGCCCTGACGCTCGACAGTGCTCTCTGGACCGTCATAGCGGGATACGGGAGCACCGCGGCGATCCTAGTACTCTACGCGGTCCGCGCCGTGCCGCGCGGAGAAGAGAGGGTGCCCAGGTCCGTCATACAGAACGGATTCTTCTTCCTGGGCATCTCGGTGTCTCTCTCCGTCATGGTGGCGATGGACAAGCTCGTGATCGGGAGGATGCTCCCGATGTCCCAACTCGCCGTCTACGCGACCATCTTCTCGATCATGAGGGGCTTCGATTTCATCTTCTATTCGCTGTCCTACGTGCTTCTGCCGCGAGTCAACGTCGTGGACGCGGTGCCGCTCAAGCGCCTCAACCTCGCCGTCGCGGGCGTGGCGGCCGTCGTGACGGTCCTCTACCTGACGCTTGGGAAACAGGTCGTACACCTGCTGTTCGCGGGCAGGTACGACGCCGGCGTCTACCTGATACTGCCTTTCGCCTTGTCCGGGGTGCTCAAGCTGTTCTACTCTGTTCCTTCGAGCGTGATCGGCGCGAGACTGCCCAGGAAGGCGCTCCGCGAGTTTCTGGTGTTCAATCTCGCCGGCATTGGCCTGAACGTGGCGCTCGACATCGTGTTGATCGCGTCCATGGGACTCCTCGGGGCGGCTCTCGCCACGGCGGTCTCGTGGGCGATTCGACTGCTGGGTGGCTACATGGTCCTTGCGCGACATGCCGCGCATGCGGGCCCCCGAGACGAGATTGGGGAGGTAGCATGAAATCCAGGAAGCGACCGGCCGAGAAGAGTGTGAAGGCGGAGCCAAGACCTCCGCTGTTCGGACCTCGCTCCACGCTGATCTGCGTGCTCGCGATCATCGCCCTGGGGCTTGTCTTCTTCAACCGCATCGTCTTCAGAGGAGACATCCTCACGGGTGGGGACGTGCTGGCGGCCGCCGCCATCTTCGAGCAGTACGGCAATGGACAGATAGCGGCCGGCCATC
>CAYNQF010000008.1:0-32567 GCA_964399265.1 uncultured bacterium
AGCGCGGCGCCTATGATCTCCATCGTGACGCCGGCCTTGCCGCCGAACCCTCCGCCGACGTAGGGCGTGACCACGCGGATGTCCTTGTGCGTGAACCCCAAGGGGGCGAGCGTCTCCGCGAAGAGGTTGCGCTGCGTGTGCGGAGACTGCGACGCCGACCAGAGCGTGAGTCGACCCGAGTGGTCCTGGAGTCCGACCACCACGTGCGGCTCGATGGCGCAGTGCGCGTAGCGCGGGACGGTGTAGGTGTCCTCGAGGACGACGTCCGCCTCCTCGAAACCCTTCTCCACATCGCCCTTCCTGGTGCGTCTGCAGTGCGCGACGTTCGTGTCGGGCTCGGGGAAGAACCACGGCACGCGCTCGCAGTCGCACATATCCGGATGGAGCAGGCACGACCCCTCGGCGACCGCGGCCATTGGGTCGAACAGCGCAGGCAACTCCTCGTACTCGACGCGGACCAGCTCCGCCGCCCGCTGCGCGGTCTTGAGATCGCGCGCGACGACGGCGGCGACCTGCTCGCCGACGAACCGGACCCTCTCCATGGCGAAGATGTACCGGTCCTTCATGTAGAGCCCGAACCTGAACGGGAAGTCCTCGCCGGTAACAACCCTGACGACGCCCGGCACGGCCTCGGCTGCCGACTTGTCTATGGAAACGATCTTCGCGTGGGCGTGCGGGCTCTCGACGATGACGGCGTGCAGGAGGCCGGGCCCGAAGTCGATGTCGTCGACGAACGTGGCGCTCCCCGACACTTTGGGCAGCCCATCGATGCGCGTGGCGGAGGAACCAACGTACTTGAGGTCAGTCATTGTCCCGTCCCCCTCCGCGCTTCGCGACGTCGAGGACCGCCTCGACGATCGGCGTGTAGCCCGTGCACCTGCAGAGGTTACCCGACAGAGCCTCCCGAACCTCGAGTTCCGTCGGGTGCGGGTTCTTAGCCAAGAGCTCTGAGGCCGTGAGCACGACGCCCGGCGCGCAGAACCCGCACTGGAACGAGTTCCTCTCGATGAACGCCTTCTGAAGGTCTGTGAGTCCGTCCTTCGAGAGCCCCTCTACCGTGAGCACGCCGCGCCCGTCCGCTTCGACCGCGAGCACGAGGCACGACCTCACTGTCTTCCCGTCCAGGATGACCGTGCAGCTTCCGCAGTCGCCGCGTTCGCACCCGATCTTCGGGCTCTTGATGCCGATGCGGTCGCGGAGTACCTCCAGGAGCGTCTCGTTGGGAGCGACCGAGATGGTCCACTCCTCCCCGTTCACGTTCAGCGTGATCTCGTGTGTCATCGGGTGCTCCTAGATGAAATCCTCTCCGTAGGACGGCTCCAACCCGTCGCGACGGGCGGCGGCCGCTCGAAGCGCTCGCTCGAGCATGACGGGCAGCATGTGTTCCCGGTACTCGCGGCTCGCCCTCAGATCCTCGATGGGAGCGGTCTCCTGCGAGACGAGCTTCTTCGCCTCCGCGATCACGGCCTCGTCGATCTCCTTCCCCGACAGAAGCTCCTCGATGCGCGGGGCCCGCACGGGCGTCGGCGCCACCGCGCCGAACGCGACGCGGTACGAGCGATCGGGCAGAGCCATCGCTGCCACGCCCGCCTGTGCGATGTCCTCGCCGCGGTTCCTCCTGAGCTTGACGTAGGACGCGCCGTGCCCGCCGGCCGGGACCGGCGCCGCTATGCGCGTCACGATCTCGCCCGATCCGAGAACGGTCTTCTTCGGCCCCTCGAACCACTCTGAGATGGGCACGTCCCTGGCGCCCGTCGGGCCGGCCACGCTCACCGTCGCGTTGCAGACGAGGAGGACCGGACCGCTGTCGCACGACGGCACCGCCGAGCAGATGTTCCCCGCCAGCGTGGCCCGGTTGCGCACGCCGGTCGAACCCATCACCCGCGCCATTTCGCACAGCACCGGCAGCTCGTCGGACACGAGGTCCGAGTCGATGAGATCGGCGAAGGTAACGAGTGCGCCGAGCGACAGCACCCCGTCGGCCATGTCTACTCCGTCGAGCCCCGGCACACCCTTCAGGTCGACGACGAGCGACGGCTTCGCCACGCGGTCCCTCAACCACGGTACGAGGTCGGTCCCGCCCGCCAAGACGGCCGCCCCGCCGCCGGCACCGGAGAGCGCTGCGATCGCGTCTTCAAGCGTTTCGGGCCTCACGTAGTCGAACTCGTGCGATATGGACATCGGCCTCTCCCTATTTCGGGGGCAGCATCGCCACGATGCGGCACATCGACGACTCGAGTTCGATGCCTCGCAGAGGGAAGCACCCGATCCAGCAGCGGCGGCTTCCGAGCTTGTCTATGTCGCCGCCAAGGTTTTCCGCGTGCACGATCCTCTTCGGGAAGAGCTTGAGGTGCATGACCTGGTAGTATGTCTCGGGCGGGAACATCTCGTCCCAGCTCTTGCCGTAGTCGCGCTGGAGCTTCTCCTCCGCCTTGACGAACAGACCCGGATGCCAGTCGCGGATGATCGTGTTCATGGGATGGTCCGCGCTGCCGCAGTCGACGCCGATCCACTTGAGCTTCATCTTGACGGCCCACTTGTGGAAGTCCGGGTCGGGTCCCGGGTGCTTCACGAAGTACCGAACCTCGTCCGAGCCCTTCTGGTCCCACGCGTACTTGTGATAGCCCGTGTTGATGACGAGGATGTCGCCCGGCTTCACCTCGACGCGCTCCTCTATCATCGCGGGCGAGTAGAGCCCGTAGTCCTCCACCGCGTCCGAGATGTCCACGACGACGCCGGGGCCCACCCACTCCGCGAGCGGCACCTGGCCGATCGCCCGCCCGCTCGCGTGGAAGTGGATCTCGCCGTCCATGTGCGTGCCGACGTGGTTCGACGTCGTCATGATCTGCCCGTTCGCGCCCTGCCCCATGTGCGCGCCCGCAATGCGCTTGAAGTACTGGAGGCCCATCGGCATGTAGCTCGGCCACGGCGGGGTGTGTATGGACAGCCTCTGTGTCAAGTCGTAGAGCTTTACATCGTCCATGAAGTCCAGGAACTTGTCGATGTTCAAGCGTCACCTCCCGGTGATCGAGTGCGGCCGCAGCGTCTGGTACCGCCGCCCGCGCCTCAGTCCTGTCTGTGATCACTCCCGCCGGCGGTCGCCCACGCCTCATCGAAGGCGAGCGGCCAGCCCCTCGTATGCCTTCCGGAACGGCAGTTCCGACGCGCGGAGCACGCCCGCGCCGACCTGCCCGACGCCCGGCTCGCGGTGCGCCACTCCGGTGTCGATGAACGGCAGAATGTTCTTCGTCACGACCTTGACCACGTCGATGCCCGTCGGCGTCCCCCTGAAATCGAGGTACGGCACCTGGTACGCGTCGTTCTCGGCCGCTGTGATCTCGTACATCTCGAGGGTGTAGTTGATGGCGTCGGACGTCGTACCTCCGACGAACTGGACGATGGCGGGCGACGCCGCTATCGCAAACCCGCCCAGTCCCGCGGTCTCGGTGATGGAGCTGTCGCCGATGTCGGGGTTGGCGTCGTCACGCGTGTAGCCTGGGAAGAAGAGCGCGTCAGGAACGTCGGCCGGCCCCGTGAACCACTCGTCGCCGGTGCCGGCGAGCTGTACGCCGAAGTCGGTCCCGTTCCTGGTCATCACGACGACCACGCTCGAGTTCTCTATGCCGCGCGCCGGGTCGAGCGACGCCTTGCACGCCGGCATGGACAGATTGAGGAAGAAGTGGTCGTTGCCGTTCACGAACCCCAGGACACGTGCCGCGTCCTCCCTGTCGTCGCAGGTCGAGACAACGGCCGGGGCGAGCGCCCTGTAGAGAAGCGACGTCGCCGCGCGGTTGCGGTTGTGCACCTCGTCGCCCATGTGCAGGGCCTGCGCGATCAGGTTCTTGAGGTCGACAGGGCCGGCGGCTGCGATCGCACGGTCGAGCACCGGGTAGAGAACGTCGCGCATCCAGTTCAGGCGTTCGACGACCTCGGGGGCGAACGCGCCGTACCGGAGCACCTTCCCCAGCCCCTCGTTCATCGTGCAGTACGCGTCGTTGCCGAACTCGTCGTTGTGTATCACGAAGACGGGCATCGACGGCGTCACGATGCCCGCCATCGGCCCCACGGAGTTGTGCTCGTGGCACGGCTCGAAGTCGATCCGGCCGGACGCTGCCAGCTTCTCCGCCTCGTCCGGCGTGTCGGCCAGGCCCTCGTATATTATGCCTCCCACGACCGCGCCTCGCATCGGGCCGCACATGCGGTCCCACGCGATGGGAGGGCCGGCGTGCAGGAAGAGCCCGCGCCGCATGCCGGGGATCGTGTCGACGGCGGTGCCCATGCCGACCAGGGCCGGCTTCGCGCGGAGCACGACGTCGACCGCTCTGGCGTTCGCCTGTGCGATGCGGGACGCGTTTCGCGCGATCACGTCCATCGACTCCGCCGACACGTCCATCGGAGGCTGCCAGTCGACCTGGACCGCTGCGGTCCCGGTCTCGTCCAGGCTCTCCTTGAACGAGCGGAGACCGACGTTCACGACCTTGAGTTCCCGCTTGAACAACTCACCTGCCGACATCAGCGTCCTCCCAGCGTGGGCGACGTTGCGAGGTCAACGTTCTGCCGGTCTCAGCGCGCTATCGCCCTGCAAGAGCGAGCACGATGCGGCCCGCCAGCCTGCACGCGGCCTCGTTCGACGGCATGACGACCGCGCCGGCCCGCCTCAGCCGTGTCTCGACGACGCTTCTGACCTGCGGGTCGCGTTCGGTCCCCGTGATGGAGCAGACGACGGAGACCCGCGACGACGCGTCCCTTACCACGTCCTCCAGTTCGGACGCGGGGTCGAGGTTCGCCCCGTATCCTAGCACTACATCCAACAGCACGACGGCGGTCTTCGGGTCGTTCGACTCGGCCTTGATGCGCTTGAGTCGGAGCGAGTAGTCGATCATCGGATGAGGGCGGCCAACCGTAAACTCGTCGGCGCCCATGTCGACGACCGTGTTCGCGACGCTCGTGAGCGGGTCTTCAAGTCGGGACGCGCCCTTGCCCGAGACGTTCGCGTGAACGTCCGGCACGCCCATGCGACCCAGCAGCAGCACGGCCTCGGACGCGAACGTCCCGCCGCTCATGAGGGCGCGCACGTACCTGCGACCGTCGCCGCGCGACGAGGCGATGTCGTCGGCCATCTCCTCTATCACATCATTGATGGGATCGGCGGCCGCGACGTCGACGGGTTCGCCCCGGACGACGGCGGCGGCCTTCAGGGCGGCCTCGGCGAGCGTCCTCGCATCCATCGTGCCCGAGGGCTCGGCGCCCAGGAAGACCGACACCACGGGCTTCCCCAATCCTGCTGCCGTCTTTCGGACGGCAGCGACAACACCCGGGTCGGGTGGCTTCGAGACGAGCACGAGCACGCTCGTCTCGGGGTCGTTTCCGAGGGCGCGCATCGCGTCCAGGAAGGTCACCCCTCCGACCGCGTCGCTCACGTCCCTCCCGCCCGTTCCGAGCGCCTGTGAGACGCCGACGCCGTCGTTCGAAAGGAGGCAGCTCACCTCCTGGAGCCCCGTTCCCGACGCCGCCACGATGCCGACGGGCCCGCGCGACACCGCGTTCGCGAACCCGAGCGGCGCGCCGTTCACGATGGCGGTCCCGCAGTCGGGTCCCATGACGAGCAGGCCCAGCTCGTGGGCCTTCTTCTTGAGTGAAACCTCTACGTCGAGCGGGACGTTGTCGGAGAAGAGCATCACGTGGAGTCCGCGGTCCAGCGCGTCGTCCGCGAGAGCGCCGGCGTACCGGCCGGCGACGGAGATGAGCGCCAGGTTCGCGTCCGGAACCATGTCGACGGCGCCCTCGAGGCTGCGCGGCTCCCGGGCCGAGGCGTCGTCGATCGCGGTCCTGTCGCGGACGAGCAGTCCGTCGACCTCGGCGAGCGCCGCTTCCGCCGTCGCAGCGTCGTCGGCGCGGACCGCTATCAGGAGATCGCTTCCGGCGGCGCCGGCAAGCTCGGATGTCAGCAGGCCAGAGGCCTTGAGTATGTTCTTGTTCTCCTCCGTGCCCATCACGACGGCCGCGTCGTCCACGCCGTCCATGCCGGACAGCTGGCGTCCGACGTTCATGAGTGTAACGGAGTCGAAGTACGCGCCCTTCCTGATCCTGCACTCTACGACCACGGGGTGTTCTCCCCTTCCGGACCGGTGGTGCCCTCACTGCCGCCGCCCGCTGCGCCACGCTCGTCCGAGCGCGTCGCGAGCGCGTGCCCCGCGCGCCGCAGCCCGTGAGACGGCCATCCGTGTAGACCCGACCCGACGCCCAGGCACAGTCCCACGGCGGCGTCGACGCCCGACGTCGCCCCGACTGACGAGACGCGCTCGAAGGCCTGCTCGACGTCGTCGAACGACCCGAACGCCATCGCTCCGACGAGCGACCTCATGCTCGCGAAGACCCTTCCGTGCGCCGCGAGGTCGAGGAACCAGTCTGACAGGAGCGTCCCGGTCCGCGCGGCGCCGGCGAGAGCGGCCCGCTCGCCGCCGAGATCGCGCCCGGTCGCCTGTTCGATGAATCGCATGGATATGAGGACGCCCACGATGAAGTCATCCCCCGACGGCGTCAGCCCGAAGCCGCAGCCCTTGACCCTGGATACGCCTCGCAGAGCATCGCCGCGGAAGATATCGGAAGCGCAGTTGATCGCGTGGGCCGCGTACGAGCGTTCGAAGCCCGGTCTCAGGAGCGACACCCGAGCCACGTCCAGCAGGAACGCCAGGCTCTCGGTCGGAGCACGCCACGCGACCAGCGACGACAGCTGCGCGAGGTTGCGGCGAATCATGCGAACATCGGCGCCGCGCACGTTGAAGGAGGAATCGTAGCGCCTCGAGACCTCGGTCGAGATCGGAACGCCGTCGAACCAGATCGACTCGCCCTCGACACGCACATCCCGGATCGCGCCCGGGTCGAGGCGGTCGATGACGAGGTTGCTTGGCCCCGAATCTACGTCGGCCGCCACCACTGAGAGCACCGTGCGCTCGTCTCTCAGGTTGACGGCGCGCTTGAACCGCGAGTGAACGCGGTAGGCGCCGTCGGCGACGAGGTCGCCGCGGGTGAGCACCCTCGGTATGTGGGCTCGCTCAGACAATCGTCCCTCACGCCTCGTAGAAGACCATGCCGTAGAAGTCCTCGTACGTCTCGCTCCTCACGACCTCCACCTCTCCCCTCACCTTCATGCCGGGCTTCGGGTCGTCGATGCGCAGCTGTCCGGTGATGCGGATGCCGTTCGAAAGCTCGACGATCCCCAGACCCAGCTTACGCACGTCGAAGACGGCGGGCAGCGAGTACAGCTCGGTCAGCGTCACGAGCGTCCCGTCCCTCGGCAGCGGCTCGGGATCGAACTCGTTGTGGTCGTTCTCATGGCACTTCTTGCAGACCATCCTGTACGGATAGTGCAACTCGCCGCATCTCTTGCACCTGTATGCGTAGATCTCTCTGCTCATGTCCTCGATCTCCTCAGGGAACGCGTCGTCGGTGTGAGCCGCCGTGCGAGGCCGGCCGTCCGCCGGGCCAGCGCCCGGACCGTATCACTGCTCCGCCTTAAGCACCGTGCAGACGACGTTGTTCCCGAAGCCGCCGAAGTTGCACGTGAATCCGACCCGCGCGCCCTCGACCTGCCTGTCCTTGCCCTCTCCGCGCAGCTGGTGAACGATCTCGAAGACCTGTGCTACGCCCGTAGCTCCGACGGGATGTCCCCTGCCCTTGAGCCCGCCCGAGACGTTGATCGGAAGCTTGCCGCCGAGCGTGGTCTCGCCGCGCTCGAGCGCCAGGTGTCCCTCGCCCTTCGGGAAGAACCCGGCCTCCTCGCTCTCGACGATCTCGAGGATCGTGAACGCGTCGTGCAGCTCGGCGACGTCGACGTCCGATGGCTTGACGCCGGCCATCTCCATCGCAGCGGCCGCCGCACGCCTCACGGCCAGAAGGTCGGTCGGGTTCTCGCGCTCGTGGACGCAGTGCGTGTCGGTCGCCTGTCCGACGCCGGCCAGTCTCACGAGAGGTCTCCCGGTCGACTCCGCCACCTCCTTCGTGGCCAGGATGACCGCCGCGCCACCGTCCGAGACGGGGCAGCAGTCGAAGAACCGCAGGGGATCGGAGACGTACGGGTTGTTGGTCATCGCCTCGGGTGAATCCAGGATGCCCTCGACGGTGATCTCCTGCTGGATGTGTGCGAACTTGTTGCGGAGAGCGTGCCGCTGGTTCTTGACCGACACCATCGCGAGGTGCCGCTCCGTCACACCGTACTTGTCCATGTACATGCGAGTGAACATGCCGGCCAGTGACGGAAGCGTCACGCCGTAGATGTACTCCGCGAGCGGATGCGTCAGCGTGGCCACGAAGTCGGTCGCCTCGAGGTTGTTCACCTCGCGCATGCGCTCGGCGCCCGTAACCGCCACCACGTCGTGCATGCCGGAGGCCACGGCCATGAAGCCCTGCTTCACGGCGGAGCCGCCGGAGGCTGGACCGTTCTCGATGAGTTCCGCGCCCGCGGGCGTGAGGCTCAGCGTGTCGACGACGGCGCTCGCGAGCCCCGTCTGGTGATTCACCCGGCCGCTGCCCATGTTGGCGACGTACAGGTGGTCGATGTCGCGGACTCCGCAATCCTTGATGGCCATCATCACCGGGTACGCGGCGATCTCAGAGAGTGGGAACTCAAGCCTGGTGAACGAGGTGATGCCTATGCCGATGACGTACACGTCTCTCATCGCTTCACCTTCTCTTCCTGCACCCATCTCTGAAGCAAGAGAGCCGTGCCGGTCGGGTCATACTTCGAGCGCGTGGCCGCCATCAGGTCCTCCGGAGGCCGCGGCGGGTCGGACGGAGGAAGTATCGCCTCCTCCGCCTTCGCGAGCAGGTCCGGGGGCACCGGACGCCGTCCGATGACGAGGGTGCCTCGCGCCCTGTCGAACAGCTCGCGCGTGAGCGCGTACGAGGGTACGCCGCCCAGCTCGTGAGGAACGTCGAAGCGCTCTTCGAGTTCGTACTCGATCATCCATCGTCTGAAGCCGATCGGAGACTCCGCGACGACCAGGACCTCATCCTGGCCGAGGATGTCGATGTGGTACTCCATCTTCGTGGCGAAGGCGTGGGCGCCGATCCTGAGGCCGCGCCTCAGGGCCACCGTGTGAAGCGACATCCCGACCTTGTCGCTCACCACCCGTCCGTTCACGACGGCGCACAGCTCCCCGTCGATCTGCGCGACCAGCACGTACTCGTCCTGCACCCTGTGGCGATAGTACGCCAGCAGCTCGGAGTAGACGCGCGCGGCCACGCAGTCGTAGTAGTCGCGCTCGACGTACATGAGCGGCGCTATGAACGGGAGGATCGTCGGTATGTCGTCCCTGCCGATCTGCCGGATGACCATGTCGTCGCCGCTCGCGAGGGTCATGTGCTTGGGCGGAAAGGGAGGCAGGGGTGTGTCTACCGGCCTCAACAGCTTCTCGAGGTCAACTGCCATGAGACGGCTCCTTCTTGCGGTGTGCACTGCAATAGGGGCAAGCGGAAGCGGAACTTCCGCAGCCTCATAAGTTTAGCAGGAACGAGGTATTGCGGCAACCACCGCCGCCTCAGAACTGAAACCCCGCTCCGACGGCGAACACGGGCACGACCCCGAAGTCCCCGTTCACCTGCTTCGCCAGCTCGACCCCGATCTCAGGCTGGAGGCGGAACGCGCCCAGGCAGAGCGTCCACCCGTTGACGAATCCCACTCGGTGAAGCGTGTAGACGTCGTTGAGGTCGGCGAGCGGCGAGTCCTCGGGAAAAGAGATCTCGATGAGGTCGACGGCGTAGCGCGCGGTGGCGGTCACGGCAAGGTGGTCGTTGAACCTGTGGGTGGCAAGCACGGGCAGTTCCAGTCCCATGGTCGACACGTCCGCGATGTACTCGTCCAGGGACCCCCCATCCTCCTCGTCGGTTCCGGTCGTCACGGCGTTGACGCCGGGCGCTATCGCCCAGCAGGAACGCCCACCTGGCTCCGAGAGTGCGTACTTGCCGTTGAGCCTGAAGCCCGCCCCGCCGATCGAGGCCCAGACCTTGGCGTCAAGCTCCAGACGGTCTGTCAGTCCGAAGCCCGCGTAGAACCCGTAGCACTGGATGGCGGCCAGCGCGTCGGCGTCGAACGTCCCGCTCTCGTCACCGGAGAGCAGCACCGTTGAGGTCAGCTCGAGGCCCGTTCCGTACTCGGTCCCGAACCTGGCGTGCCCCTGAGGGAGGGGCTCGGCGGTGTCCATGACCGACGTGCTCATGGCCGCGCATCCGCAGAGCACGGGGACGCAAACAAGCAGCAGTATCAACCTGGTCATCGGTGTCTCCCGTAGCCGGCCTCGGGCGGACCGGCCGGACGATGACGTGTGGACGATGACGTGTGAACGGCGCGGACGAGAGCAGCAGCCGCATCGCATCTAGCAACGGCCGATGATGAACCGGCGCCCGCGGGCTGTCAAGCCGCGCGGGCGCCAGGGGGCGCCGGACTCGTGGGGTCCGGCAGCGTCATCCGTGTCGGGGACCGCGCCCGCGGACGAGAGCCTCACGGGCACTCGCGGGCCGCCCGACAGTCACGCTAGTAGTCCTCGGGCGGTATGCCCATGCCGCTCCTGTCGGGGTAGTTGGGCTTCGTCGGTGGCTTGAAGCCTTCCGTCTTCAGTTCGCCAAGCATCAGGTCGATGGCCGCGTCAAGCTGCGGGTCTCCCCCGTTCCACATGAGCGCCGGGTCGTCGACGACCTCTACGTCCGGGTCGACGCCATGCCCCTCGATGCCCCACGTGCCGTCCTTGTTCACGAACGCGAACCTCGGGACGCTCACGTACCCGCCGTCGATGAGCCCCGGATTGCCGGACAGGCCGACCAGCCCACCCCACGTGCGTGTGCCGACCAGCTTGCCGACGCCCGCCTCCTTGAACCAGTACGGGAAGTAGTCGCCGCCGGAGCCGGCCGACTCGTTGATGAGCATGCACTTCGGACCGTAGTTCGAGTACTCGGGAGTGGGAACGACCTCGTCGATGTACCTCATCGTCCAGTAGCTCGCCAGCTGCCGGTTCAATAGCTCGATGAACCGCGTGGGGATCTGCCCGCCGCCGTTCCATCTTTCGTCGATGATGAGGGCGTCCTTCTCGAGCTGCCCGACGAACTGGCGCACCAGCTCGTCCTGCCCGTTGACGCCTGTGTCGGGAACGTAGATGTAGCCCACGCGTCCGTCGGTCTTCTCCTCCACGTAGGCCCTGCGGTCTTCGACCCAAGCGCGGTAGCGGAGGTCACTCTCGCTCCCTAGAAGGTCGACGTAGACGTCCCTGGCCTCGTCGTCGATCTTGGGCTTCGAGCTGACCTTCAGGGTCACCGTGCTGCCCGCAAGCCCCTGGAAGGCCGCCCACGGGTCCTGCTCCGGGTCGAGCGGCACGCCGTTCACGGCCAGCAGGTAGTCGCCCACAGAGACGCCCACGCCCTGTTCGGAGAGCGGCCCGCGCGCGTCCGCGTCCCACGGCCCGCCCTGGTAGATCTTCGAAATGCGGTACGCACCGTCGCCCATCTCGAAGTCGCACCCCAGCATGCCGACGCTCACCGTCGGCGACTCCTCGTAGTCGCCTCCGAAGTAGTAGGCGTGCCCCACGTTCAGCTCGGCGATCAGTTCGCCGATGATGTACGACAGGTCAGCCCGGGAGGCGCAGTCGGGAAGCATCGCTTCGTACTTGCGGTAGATGGCGTTCCAGTCGACGCCGTGCATGTTGGGCGCGTAGAAGAAGTCGCGCTCGATGCGCCAGGCGTCGCGCAGCATCTGCGCCCACTCGTCCGGCGGCGAGATATCCATCTTCATGTCGGACGTGGGAATCGTCTTGTCCCAGCTCTGTCCCTCGGCGGCGTCGATGATAGCGAAACGACCTCCATCGTGGGCGAGGATCTTGTTCCCGTCGGCGGACATCGCGAACTGACCGGCCCCCGACAGGACCTCCTTCTCCATATCGTCCTTCTCACCGAGGTCAGCCAGGTAGATGCTGGTTCCGCCGCCTCCCCTGGAAGAGCCGGAGCGCCTGACGTAGAACAGCTTGCCGTCCGCGTTCACCGCGAGGTTGTAGAAGGCGCCGCGCTCGACCGGCAGGAGCGTGGCGCGCGCTTCGAACCCGTCGAGGTCGATGCGGATCGGCTCCTCCTCGTCCTCGTCCTCGCCGTCCTCCTTCTCGGCATCCTCCCCGTCCCCGTCATCTCCCTTGTCGGCCTTGGCCTCGTCGGCCTCGTCCGAACTCTCGTCCTCCCACGTCTCAGTGTCCACCTCGGGAAGGAACGGCGACTTGGCCGTGTCCTGGAGCGTAACGACGTAGAGCCTGTCGGTCTGAGGATACGACCAGTTCTCGCCGACGTCGTCGTAGACCGGGTTGTTGAAGTCGCTGTTGCTCGCGTAGAAGAGGTACTTGCCCTCGCGGTCGAACGTCGGCCACGTGACCGGGAAGACCCCGCTCGTCACGCGGTGGATCTCGTCGTTGGCGACGTCGTAGAGCCAGATGGCCGACTGCGACCTGGGTGACACGGCGTCCGAGAAAGCGATCCAGTTGGAGTCCGACGACCAGCTGATCTTGAAGCCGTACGCCCCCGACGCGCTCTGATAGAACTTCTTCGGACTTCCGCCGTCGACATCCTGGACGTAGGCGTATCCGCGCTGGTCTTTGAACGCGATCTTCTTGGAATCGGGCGACCAGGTCGGGTCGAACATGTACCCGAGTTCGCTGGAGGTGAGCCTCTTGGTCTCGCCAGCCCCGTCGGACTGCTTGATGTAGAGCTCGTACTCGCCTGTCTCGTCAGAGAAGTAGGCGATCCACTTGCCGTCCGGGCTCCAGGAGGGGTCGCGCTCGGCGACGCCGTCGGTCCGCGTCATGTCGACGGGCGACCCGTTCTCGGCCGGAAGCGACCAGATGTCGCCGCGCGCGGACAGGACCGCGCGCTTGCCGGTCGCCGACACGTCCCCGTCGTCGATGTAGACCGACGCGTCCACCATCTGCGGTCTGATCCGCGGCCTGTCGCCGGGGATCGTGACGCGGACGACGCGCGACTTCTCGGTGCCGAGGTCGAGCACGCGAAGCTCGGCGCCGAGCTGGTACACAATCTCTCCCTGGCCGTGGTCGCCGGGACCGACCGAGGGGAACTTCACGTCGACGTCGACGTGCTTCGTGACCTGTCTGCGCTCACCCGTGGCGGTGTCGTAGACCCAGATGTTCAGGAAGTGGCGCGAACCGCCGTCCGACAGATAGTAGATCTTGTCGCCGTGCCACATCGGGAACGTGTCGGAGCCTTCCCACTCGGTGATCTTCTTCGAGGAGTGGTCCTTCAGGTTGAAGAGCCAGATGTCGGGCGCGCGTCCGCCCATGTAGCGCTTCCACGTCGAGAAGTCGGTGCTGAACGGCGTGTATGCAAGCCACTTCCCGTCTGGGCTGATCGCCGCGTTCGTGCCGTAAGGCACCGGCAGCTGCTCGGGCAGTCCTCCGTTCACGGAGACCTTGTAGAGCATGTACGAGTGCGGGTTGCTGCCCATGCCGTAGACGTAGAAGACGACTCCCTTGCCGTCGGGCGTCCAGCCGCACGGCATTTCCTGCGAGGGGTGATGCGTGATCCGCTCCGGCACGCCGCCCTCGATGGGCAACGTGTAGAGATCGCGCGCGCCGTCGTAGTTCGCCGTGAAGACGATGGTCTGGCCGTCCGGACTGAACTTGGGGAAGATCTCTCCCCCGGGCGAGTTCGACAGCTTGACGGCGGTGCCGCCCTCTCTCGGTACGAGCCAGATGTCGTTCGCGTAGCGGAACGTTATCTGCGTAGCGCTGATGTCCGGGTAGCGGAGCATTCCGCCGTGAGGCTCGATGCCCCACGCGGCGGTCACCAGCACGGCCAACGATGCGACTGCCAGCAGCGCGGCACAGGTGCGCCTGATCATCTCTCCCCCCTTGGTACGGCGCGACTTCCCCTCCGCTCCCACGCGCGGAACGAGGAGATCACGCCACGGTGTGAAGATGTGGAGATTCCACCCTTGCTTCGAGAGATATGCAACAGGATTTGACCGTCCTTCGGACCTCGAAGTTGAACGTTCAATCAACCGGGCCGGGCCGCGCGGTCGAGCCGCGAAGAGACCACTGTGGATCCGCCGCGGGACCACCGTGGGTCCCCCGGCGCACACCCGCTCAGTCGTGTCTGAGGGCGGTGACCGGGTCGACGCGGGCGGCCCGCGCCGCCGGGTAGACGCCGGCCAGCAGGCTCACGACCACCGAGAAGGCCAGGGCGCCGAACAGCAGCCACGGGGGCATGTAGAACAGGTCCGCCGGCGGAAGGCCCTCGGGCCGCAGGTGATAGTTGACGACGACGTTCGCCACGCGCGTCACTCCCCAGCCGAGCAGGAGCCCCATGACGCCCCCGACGAACCCGATGGTCCCGGCCTCGACGAAGAAGATCCACTTGATGTCTCTCTCGCTCCCGCCTATCGCCTTCATGATCCCGATCTCGCGCGTCCTCTCGAGGATCGACGTGACCATCGTGTTGACGATGCCGAGCGAGGCCACGAACAGCGCGATCGTACCGACCGCACCCAGGAGCGCGTCCATGATGAGGAACTGCTGCTTGAACTCCTCGAGCTGGTCCACGAGCGCGATGACGGAGAAGCCCATGTCCTCGATGGCGGTCCGCGCCGTCTCGAGGTCCTCCATCGAGGCCGTGCGGACGTGGACGGTGGGGTACTCGGGCTCCTCACCGTTGGACCTGAGCAGCTGCCAGACGTTGTTGAACCCGAGGCGGGGAATACGCTCGGCCGTGCCCTCCGGGATGACCACGCCGGACATGAACCGGCCGATCCCGAACCCCGACGGGCCTCCGCGAATGCCGACGATGGTGAGAGGCGTCTCCACCTCGCGCAGGGGCATGCGGCCCGTCATCGCGGCGACCGCAAGCCGGTCCTGGTCGAGCACCGACGAAACGAGAACGACCTTCTGTCCGAGAAGGGAGTCGCCCGACACGGTCGCGAGCGGCTCGGAGTCCTCGCGGCCCGACGGCGTCACGGTTTCCGGCTCGTCAAGTCTCAGGCCCAGGTCCTGGAGCAGGGACGGGCTCACGACAATGGACTGCTCGTCGTCGCTCTCGAAGAACCTCCCGTAGGGCAGCTCGTCGAACGGCCGGTACCGCCCCATCGCCGCTGGCAGGCCCTGCACGGTCGTGCGGGTCTCGCGCCCGTTCAGGAGGATCTTGACGGGGAACCGCACCTCCGGGAACGCGAGTTCGACGCCCGGCAGAGCCGATATCTCCCTCACGGCCGCGTCGTCGAGCCGCGGGGCGTCGGCGTCGCGCTCCTCCATCACCGAGGTCACGTCCCCGCTCATCACGCGGTCCAGGTCCAGGCTCGCCGGCGTGACCTCGAGGGTGGTGAAGAGGTCGTTGCGGCGCACCTCGTCGGTCACGTTCTTCTGTATGCCGACGCCGAACGAGACCATCGACACGAGGGCGCCAATCCCGACCACGACGCCGAGCGTCGTGAGGACGGTGCGGAGCTTCGTTCTCCAGAGGTTGGCGTTCGCCAGCCTGTAGACGTCAACGAACTTCATGCGGACTCCCCACTCGCTGCCCGTCGCCGCCGTCCCCGAACTTCACGTGGAGCCTCCATGCCGAACTCAACGCGTGGCCTCCACCCGCTCCTCGTCCACGAGCGTGCCGTCCAAGAGTCGTAGGATGCGGTGTGACACGGCGCGCGAGATCGGCTCCTCATGGGTCACCATGACCACGGTCAGGCCTCTCTCCCGATTCAGCTCCCGCAGGAGAGAAACGATCTCGTCGGAGGTGGAACTGTCCAGGTTTCCGGTGGGCTCGTCGGCGAGGAGTATCTCGGGACCGTTGGCGAGCGCTCTGGCGATGGCCACGCGCTGCGCCTCGCCGCCGGACAGCTCGCCGGGCCGG
The DNA here is from genome assembly GCA_964399265.1 of uncultured bacterium. GTDB lineage: Bacteria > Joyebacterota > Joyebacteria > Joyebacterales > Joyebacteraceae > WJLY01. The sequence goes on from CAYNQF010000008.1 coordinate 15,883, forward strand.
TGGTCCAGCCTGTGCGCCAGCCCGACCCATGTCAGGATCTCGGCCGCGCGGTCGCGCCGGCCACGGGCCGGGTACTCACCGAATGCCAGCGCCAGCGTCACGTTCTCGAGCGCCGTACGCGTGGCGATGAGGTTGAAGGACTGGAAGACCATCCCGACGGTGCTCCGGCGGTGCCTTGCCAGACCAGTCCTGCCGATGGAGGAGATGTCCGTGCCCCTCACGAGTATGCTTCCGCTCGAGGGTGTGTCGAGACCGCCCATGAGGTTCAGGAGCGTCGACTTGCCCGAGCCGGAGCGCCCGACGATGGACAGGAACTCGCCCTCGCTCACTTCGAGCGTGACGCCGTTCAGGACGGGTATGGACACGGCACCCTTGTGGAAGGTCTTCCGGAGTTCCCTGGTTTCGAGGATCGCGGGCAATGCCCCTCCGTGCGCGCGGCGGAACGCCTGCAGGTCTTGCGAGTTGTCAGGCCGACCGGGAAGGCGTCGCGTCGGTGTCGCGCGCGGCTGCCCTCCGGGGCTGCCTCAGGACTGCTGCCTCGCGTAGGTGCCGCTCATGCGTCCGGTCGCGAGCACGTGTCCGTCGAGAGCCTTCAGAACCTCTTCCTTCGTGGCGCCGGCCGGAAGGTCGAGCCTCGAATCGACGGCGAAGGCCCTGAAGCGGTAAGTGTGAGCCGGTCCGGGCGGCGGGCAAGGTCCCTGATAGCCGATGTGAGAAGAGCCGGTTCCCTGAAGGGCCCCTCCCGCAAGCTCCGCGTCTCTCGGGATTCCCTCCGCGATGGAACTGGCGCGTACGGGAATGTTGTAGATGATCCAGTGGTCCCAGACATGACCCGCCACGGGAACGGCGTCCGGGTCGTCCATCACGACCGCGACCGTGAAGGTGCCGGGCGGCAGGTTCTTCCACTCGAGAGGCGGCGAGACCTCCTCGCCGTCGCACGTGTACTTCGCGGGGATCGGACCGCCGTCCGCAAAGGCGGGGCTCGTGAGCTCGAACGAGGTGTCGCTGTCGGAGGCCGGCTCAGGAGTCGACTTCCCGCATCCCGTCGAGAACAGGGCGGTAACGGCAAACAGCACCAGCACGACCACGATTCGCGCGTTCATCGCTGGACTCCCGGCTGTGTCCGCGAGCGCCGTCCCAAGCCGGCAGGCTGTCTCGCGGAGGGTCTCATTGTCTGACGCCTGGGAATTCGAACCGCTTCAGGCTAGCACCTGACGGCCGCCGCGGCAACGGCCCAGGGTGACGGCACGCTCTCGACGCCCCCTTGTCCACCCCTTGTGCCCATGGTCACTACGTCAAGAGGCGTGGTGGGGATGATCTCGGCGCGGGCTCGGGCGACCGCGCTGGATAGGCCCCCGCAGCAGGCCACCCGCATACGCAGGACGGTGATGCTGACAGCGCGCCGTACTCAATTGTGATGAGCGGGCCGCCGGAACGTGGCGTGGGACCTGTGTCAGCGCGTCACTTATCGGCCCAGTCGTTGAGCTCGCGCCTGATCCGCTCCTCGATCTTCCTGCCGATCTCCTCCCACTCGTCGTCGCGGTCGTCCTTCTCGTCGAGCCAGCGCTCGATGCCGCGGCGCACCTTGGTCTCGACCTTCTCGCCTATCTCGTCCCACTCCTTCTGCTTCCGGCTGCGGCACCTCTTCTTGTGCCGGCCACCCAGGCAGCCGCCTACCGAGATCAGGAGTCCCAGCACGAATCCGAAGTTGTACCAGGAGCCGTTGTTGTTGACCTCGTAGATGTTCACGGAGTGGTTGAACAGGCTGACGATGAAGGTGATGATGATGATGAACCCGTGCCAGAGGCCCATCCAGAAGCCCGCGGGCTCCTCGACGAACCTCTCCGATCCGGCGGCGCACCCGGCTATGACGACGAGAACGGCCAACAGGGCCGCCACGGCTGCATATCTTGCCCAGCGTCTCACGCGAACCTCCTCCGGTTCGGCCGCCTCGTCTGGCGGCGCCTCCTACTGCCTGTACTGGACGACATGTGGACAGTGGTAGACCCGCGCACGTGAGCGGGCCGGGACAGGTCCACCCCGTCACTTCGCGGACGCGCTCGACGTCACGACAGGTCGACTCCCGTAACCTCGCGGACGCGCTCGACGTCACGACAGGTCGACTCCCGTAACCTCGCGGACGCGCTCGACCAGAAGCTGGGTCTGCAACCTGCCGTCGAACTGCCGCGCGTGGTCGCGTGCCGCCGTCGAGCGTGCCTCGTAGTCCGCCAGGACAGCGCGTATCGCCTCCGCCCAACTCGACGCGTTGCGATAGTCCGCAACGACTGCGCCGGCGTCGGGGACGGTCTCCGGAAGCCCTCCACGGTCCGACACGATGGTCGGTATGCCGAGCGCCGACGCCTCGACGGAGACCATTCCGAACCCCTCTTCCCAGGTCGACGGAAGCAGTACCAGTCTGGCCTGCCTGTAATACGTGAGGATGTCTGGAACGAACCCGCGATAGGTCACGTTCCCGACCTTGCTCTCGTCGTACCCTCGGCCGACGGCCATGAACTCGCAGTCGGGCATGGCCTCCGCGATGCGCCGGAACGTACCGGCCCCTTTGACCTCCTGGTCCCCCACCATCATGATGAAGGGCCTCTCCCCGGGCGGCGGCATCTCTTTCGACGCGAGCGAGGTCACGTCCACCTGGGGATACACGACGACGGAATCCACTCCGAGGGTCTCCATCGCCCTGCGCGCCACGTACCGCGAGTTCGACACGACCAGTTTGGCGGCTCGCATGGCCTTCAGGTTCTCCGAACGGTAGCGCAACATGAACGGGAGATCGATCTGACGGCGGACACCGAACTTGATGCGCTTGGCGGCGCGGGTCTCGTAGGTCCTGTAGACGTTGAGGCTCATCTCGTCGTGGATGAAGTAGACCGACGGCCCATCGAAGGCGTTGATCGCCATCGGAGCTGCCATGCCGTTGGCGAAAAGGATGCCGGCCGACGCCTTCCGCATGTACGCGGCCACCGTGGGCTCGTTCATGGCGTACTCGAGGAACGGGAGCCTGACGTTGAGACTCGTCATCGGCAGCTCGACCAGGTCCTCGTATGGGATGCGAGCCATCATGCGCTCGTAGCGGCCGGAGACACCCGTCACGGCCACGATGCTGAGCGACGCGCTCTCCGCGAGACGGCTGGTGAGAAGGTACGTGCTCGTCTCCGCGCCGCCGGCGCGGTAGCAGAGGTGCTCTCCGAAGACGATGAGTGAAGGCATGGATCCACTCGCTGCTGTGTTGAGATCCTACGACGCCTGGCGCGACCCGTTGAGGCCTGTCGACGTCCGTCCGGGCTGCCGTGCGGCATCTGCTTCCTCGAGTATCTCGTCGATCAGCACGCGTGCCGCGTCGGCCCCGGCGATCCGGCGCACGACCTCGCCGCGCCTGAAGAGCACGGCATCTCCTCCGCCCCCGGCCACGCCGAGGTCCGCCTCTCTCGCCTCGCCCGGCCCGTTGACCGCGCATCCCATGACGGCGACCACCATGTCGCGCCTCAAGTGTACCGTGGCCCGCTCGACCTCGTCCGCTATGGAGGCCACGTCGATCGTGCATCTGCCGCATGTGGGGCACGCGATGACCGTCACTCCACCGTGGCGCAGGCCGAGCGACGACAGTATGCGGCGCCCCACCACGACCTCCTGTTCAGGAGGCCCGGCGAGAGACACGCGGATCGTGTCGCCCATGCCGTCGGCCAGCAGAATGGCCATTCCGACCGCGGAGCGCACGGCCCCGGTCAGGACGGTCCCGGCCTCGGTGACGCCGAGGTGCAGCGGATACTCGCAGGCGGTGGCGATCGACCTGTTGGCCTCCACGGTCATGCCGACGTCGGAAGCCTTGAGCGACAGGATGATGTCGCGAAACCCCATCCGCTCGATCATCTCGATGTGCCTGAGACAGCTCTCGACCATGCCGCCGGCCGTGGGCCTCCCGTCGCGTTCGAGGATGTCTCGCTCGAGCGAGCCCGCGTTTACGCCGATGCGCATCGGGATGCCGGCCGCACCGGCCGCGTCGGCGACCGCGCGGACCCTGTCCTCGGAGCCGATGTTGCCCGGGTTGACCCGGATGGCGTGGACGCCCGCCTCGATCGAAGCCAGCGCCAGCCTGTGGTCGAAGTGGACGTCGGCCACGACGGGTATGGTGGAGCGGCCGAGGATCTCCGGCAGCGCCGCGGCGGCCGCCTTGTCGGGGACCGCGACTCGCACGATCTCGCATCCGGCGGAGGCCAGTCTCTCCACCTGCGCTGCCGTCCGCTCGACGTCGTGCGTCGGCGTGTTCGTCATCGACTGCACGGAGACGGGTGCGCCGCCTCCGACGGCAACATCGCCGACTGAGACTCCTCTCGACTTCCTTCGCTCCGCTACCAGAGACATTCCGATGCTACCTCGCGTTCCTGCCCTTGACCCGCGCGTTCCCCGACCGCATCGTCGTCCCCTCGCGGTCGAAGAACTCCAGAAGCGGGATGGCGAACTTCCTCGACACGTCGATCATGTCCTTGAAGAGCGGCACGCTCACCTCGCCGTCCTCGTCGAGCCGGCGAAGCAGCCGCTCCCGTATGTCGTCTATCACCTTCGGGTGGTAGAGGAGCGTAGTCGTGACCTTCGTGAGCCGCCCGGTCTCCACGAGCAGCTTGACGATGGCGTCGAAGTCCGCCCCACCGAACTCGTCTCTGAGTTCGTCGAGCGACGGCACGCTTGCGCCGGCGTCGAGCACGCGAGACTCTATCTCAGATGCGAGCCTGGCGTGCGCGTCGGAGAGGTCCACGTCCTCTCCACCGAGACGCACCAGGTCTCCGCGCCTCGACACATGCCCGTCCTCAACCAGTGGAGCGAGCATCGCGTCGAGCGTCCGCCTGTCCATCCCGCGCGACAGCTTGCCGCGCAGCTCCTCCGAAGACATGCCCCAGTCGAGCGGAGCGCTCTTGCGGTGTGCCGCCAGCGTCTCGATGATGCGCCCCCGCACCTCCTCGAGGCCCGCGCTCGTGTGATACCTGCCCTCGAGCCTGACGAGCCTCCCGGCCTCCACGAGCCGCTCGGCGACGCCTGAGTCCTCGCTGCCGAGCTTCTGGCGGAGTTCGGGCTCCGACAGCCCCTCCACGCCGGCGCCTTCGACGAGCTGGATCAGCACGTCCTCGGGACTCCCCTCCTCCAACACGGCCAGCGCTTCGAGGACGTCCTGCTTCATTCGCTTGTGTCTCTCGGGCTCCGCGTCGATGACCCTGCCCCCGCCCATGGTCGCCACCGGCGAATACGACCGTACGACGAAGAGGTCGTCCCTGTCGGCGACCATCGGAGTCTCCGTCCTGATCTGGACCAGCCCCTCCTCGCCGGGCGCTATCTCCTCGGCCTCGAGCAGAACGATGCGGGCCAGCGTCTCCGCGGTCCCCAGATGAAGATGTACGCGCGTCCGGTTGCGGAGCGGCCGCGTGTTCTTCACGAGCCGGAGCCTCGCGTCCATCATGTGCGTCACGTGAAGGGTTCCGGGCGCGCAGAGCGTGTCGCCGCGCGAGATCCCGTCACGGTCGACTCCCGCCAGGCCGATGGCCGTCCGCTGTCCGGCCTCCGCCCGCTCGACGGGCGAGTCGTGAACCTGCACGCTGCGTACCCTGGCCTCACTCCCGCGCGGCAGTATCTGCAGCCTGTCGCCCGGGGACACGCTTCCGGACCAGAGCGTTCCGGTCACGATGGTCCCGTGACCGGCGAGGCTGAACACCCGGTCGACGGGAAGCCTCGAGGACCCGGAGGCGGAGCGTTCCATGACCCCGGCGGCGGCCTCCGCGATGGCCGCGGTCAGCTCATCGAGACCGTCGCGAGTCACGGCGGAAACGGGGAGCACGGGCGCGTTCTCGAGCACGGTGCCCTCGACGAGTTCCCTGACCTCGTCCTCCGCGAGTTCGATCTCGTCTGGTCCGACGAGGTCGGTCTTGGTGAGGGCGATGATGCCCGCCTTCACGCCCAGGAGGTCGATGATGTCCAGATGCTCCCGCGTTTGCGGCATGACGCCCTCGTCGGCGGCGACGACGAGCAGGACCACGTCGACGCCTGCGGCGCCTGCGAGCATGGTCCTCACGAACTTCTCGTGTCCGGGTACGTCGACGACTCCAAGGGCGGTGCCGTCGGGGAGGTCGAACCGTGCGAACCCCAGCTCGATCGAGATGCCGCGCTCCTTCTCCTCGCGCAGCCGGTCGGTCTCGACCCCGGTCAGAGCGCGTATCAGCTCGGTCTTGCCGTGGTCGATGTGACCGGCCGTTCCGAGGATGACGTGCCTGGAGGGTCCTGGCAAGATGTGCCTCCGGGGTGTGCGGAGTGTGCCGCGGCGACGGGGTCGGTCAGTCCTTGACTCTAGTCACATGCGCGCCCAGCGCGCCCAGCTTCTTCTCGATAGCCTCGTAGCCCCTGTCTATGTGGTAGACGCGGGACACCTCCGTCTCACCCTCGGCAACGAGCCCCGCCAGAATGAGCGCGGCGCTCGCGCGGAGGTCGGTCGCCATGACCTTGGCGCCGGAGAGCTTCTTGACTCCCGTGACAACGGCGATGTTCCTGTCGAGGCTGATCTCCGCCCCGAGGCGCTTGAGCTCCGGAACGTGAGAGAACCTGTCCGCGTAGATCGTCTCAGTGATGACCGAAGAACCGTCGGCGATCGACATCAGCGCCATGAACTGCGCCTGCATGTCGGTCGGGAACCCTGGGTACGGCGCCGTGGTGACGTTCACGGCCTTCGCCCAGACCGGGCCGCGAACGCGAACTCCGCCGTCCTCTTCGGCGACGTCTGTCCCCGCCTCCCGGAGCTTCATCGCAACGGCGCTGGCGTGATCCAGACGCGCGCCTCTCATGAGCACGTCGCCTCCGGTCATGGCCACGGCGACCATGAACGTGCCGGTCTCGATCCTGTCGGGGATCACCTCGACGTCGGCCGGGTGCAGGTCGCTCGAGCCCTCGATCACGATCGTTCCGGTGCCGTCCCCACCGATGTCGGCGCCCATTGCGCGAAGGAATTCCGCCAAGGCCCTGATCTCGGGCTCGCGCGCGGCGTTCTCTATGACCGTGGTTCCATCGGCCAGCGTCGCGGCCATCATGGCGTTCTCCGTGGCGCCGACGCTCGACGTGTCGAAGTGTATCGTCGAGCCCGTGAGCCGCTGCGACTCCGCGACGATGTAGCCGTGCTCGATCTCGACCGATGCTCCGAGTTCCTTCATGGCCCTGATGTGGAAGTCGACGGGCCGCGGACCCCACGCGCATCCTCCGGGAAGCGATACGCGGGCCTTGCCGAGCCTTGCCAGTGTGGGCCCGAGCACGCAGACCGACGCGCGCATGGTCTTGACCAACTCGTACGGTGCCTCGTGGTAGCGGGCGTTCGTCGTGTCTATGGTCATGCTGTGGTCGTGGTGCTCGACGGCCGCTCCGAGGACGCGGAGGACATGCCCCATCGTGCGCACGTCCGCGAGGCTCGGAACGTTCTTGAGGGTGAAAACGCCCGGCGCGAGCAGCGTCGCCGCCATGATGGGCAGCGCCGCGTTCTTCGCGCCGCCGATCGTGACCTCTCCCTCGAGCCTGTGTCCACCCTCTATCAGAATCCTGTCCATCGGTGCTCTCCCGGTTGTCTCATCTATGTCCTGCGCCCGACGACGATCCTCTCGCGTCCGGCGTAGTCCTTGCGTATCTCCGCGTTCCCGAGTGCCGCGCGGACCATGTCCGCCACCTGCTGCGCCTGACCGAATCCGACCTCCAGCGCCAGAGCGCCCCCTGCGGAGAGCAGCGCCGGACCATCCTGAGCCATCACCCGCAGACAGTCAAGGCCGTCCGCGCCCCCGTCGAGCGCCTTCCTGGGCTCGAAGTCCCTCACCTCACGCGGCAGGCCATCGATGTCGCCGCTCGCAACGTACGGCGGGTTTGACACGAGCAGCCGCAGGCTCCCCTCGAGACCCGTCTCGAACAGCGGTGACAGGAGTTCCCCCTGAACGAACTCCATGCGGTCGGCCACCGCGGCCCTCCCGGCGTTGCGCTCCGCCACGTCCAGCGCCTCGGCCGACGTGTCGGTGGCGAGCACCCGGGCCTGCGGGAACTTCACGGCAAGCGTGATCGCGATCACTCCCGAGCCCGTGCCCACGTCGGCCGCCACGACCTCGTGAGCGACCGCCGGCGCATCTCCCTCCACCGGCTCGTCATCCGGCCCTCTGGTCCCGGTCGCTTCTCCGAGCAGCTTGAGCGCCACCTCGGTCAGGGCTTCCGTCTCCGGGCGAGGAATGAGGACCGACCTGTCGACCTCGAACTCGGTGAACATGAACGAGACCGTTCCCGTGATGTACTGGACCGGCTCGCCGGCCAGGCGCCTCTTCAGGAGCGCCTTGTACCGCGCCAGCTCGTCCTCTTTCATAGGACGCGTGTGGTTGAGATACAGTTCGATTCTCGGGAGGGAGAGCGCGTGACCGAGCAGGAGTTCGGCCTCGAGCCTCGTGTTCTCGAAGCCCTTCTCCGTCAGGTAGGCCCTGCTCCAGTCGATGAGTTCGAGGACTGTCCAGGTCTTCTTGGCCATGGGACCCTGAGTTGGAGGAACGCCGGGACGACGCGGTCGTGATCCCCGGGACCGCGGGAGCGGGAGCCGTTCCGGTCAGGACGCCCGTGCGATCTGCTCGGCCTGGTCGCTCGTCGTGAGAGCGTCCACCAGTTCGTCGATGTTCCCATCCATGAACTGATCTATGCCGTGCAGCGTCATGCCGATGCGGTGATCCGTGACCCGGCTCTGCGGGAAGTTGTACGTGCGGATCTTAGCGCTGCGGTCCCCCGTGGAGACCTGACTGCGCCTGGCCTCGGCCATCTCCTTCTCCTGCTCCGCGAGGGCCTGTTCGTAGAGCCTCGCGCGCAGTACCTTGAGCGCCTTGGCCTTGTTCTTGTGCTGCGACTTCTCGTCCTGGCAGGTGACCACGAGCCCGGTCGGCTTGTGGGTTATGCGGACCGCCGAGTCGGTCGTGTTCACGCTCTGGCCGCCGGGGCCGGACGACCTGAAGACGTCGACCTCGATGTCCTCCGGCTTGACTGCGACCTCGACCTCGTCGGCCTCGGGGAGAACGGCCACGGTCGCCGCCGACGTGTGTATGCGGCCCTGCGACTCCGTGGCCGGCACGCGCTGCACGCGGTGGACGCCGCTCTCGTACTTCATGCGACTGTACGCTCCGTTGCCCTCGATCATGAAGATGATCTCCTTGAACCCCCCGGTACCGGTCGGGTTCGAGTTCATCACCTCCACCTTCCACCGCCTGGACTCGGCGTAGCGGTTGTACATGCGGAACAGGTCGGCCGCGAAGAGGGCCGCTTCCTCGCCGCCGGTCCCGGCGCGGATCTCTATGATGGTGTTCTTGTCGTCGTTCGGGTCCTTAGGAACGAGGAGCTGCTTGAGGCGCTCCTCGAGTTCCTCCTCCTTCTCCTCCAGTTCGAGGAGTTCGGCCCTCGCGAACTCACGGGACTCCGCGTCTCCCGACGCGTCCATCATCTCCCGCGCGTCGGCCATGTCGGACAGGACCTTCGTGTAAACAGTGTAGACCTGGACGACATCCTCCAGACCGGCCCTCTCCTTGGAGTACTTCTTCATGAGGTTGTGGTCAGACAGCACCGCGGGGTCCGACAGCAGGCCGGCCAGTTCGTCGTAACGGGCCTTCACCGACTCGAGCTTCTCGAGCATCGCGCTCATCGTTCCCGCCCCTCGACCCGGACGGCCTCGAGCGCCGCTATCGCCACCTCGACCTGGTCGTCGCTGGGCTCCTTGGTGGTGATGCGCTGGAGCCACATGCCCGGCGCCGACACCAGCTGTGCCCACTTGTGACGCGACAACTTCGCGGAGAGCTTCATGATCTCGTACGAGACGCCCGCGATAACCGGTATGAGCAGAAGTCTGGCCAAGCGAAGACCGAGCGTCGGCGGCTTTCCGAAGATCATGAAGATGAGAATCGACACCACCATCACGATGAGAAGGAAGCTCGTGCCGCAACGCGGGTGCCGCGTGGTGAACCTCCTCGCATTCTCGGGAGTGAGTTCGAGCCCCGATTCCTCCGTGAAGATGACCTTGTGCTCGGCACCGTGATATTCGAAGACCCTGCGCATCTCCTTCCAGCGCGATATGCCCCAGAGGTATATCAGGAAGAAGACCACCCTGATGATGCCGTCGATGAGGTTGAAGAGGAAACCGCTGTTGCTTCCCATCAGGTCCGTGAGAAACCCGGAGAGCACCATCGGTATCCAGAAGAAGATGACGATGCCGAGCGCGAACGCGAAGACCATCGTGCCGGTGAGCGCCGCGTTGGTGCGCCAGGCGCCCTCCTTCTTCTCGGCCGCGGGTTTCGCCACTGTGGCCACGCCGGCCTCGCTCTCCACCCTGTCGGTCTCCCTCTGGGCGATCTCTCTCTCGGCCTTCCGGTCGTTCTCGGAACGGCCGCCGGCCTCTGCTGAGCCCCTCTTCTCGTCCTCTTCCGCGGCCTCGATGGCCATGCTGGCCGAGTAGTTGAGGGCCTTGATGCCGAGCGAGAGCGACTCGACCAGGGTGAGCCCGCCACGTATCACTGGGAGTCGGAGCAACCTGTTGCGCCTCGAGATCGAAACGTAGGGCTCCCGATGTATCGATATGGTTCCATCAGGCAGGCGGACCGCCGTCGCCACCGCGGTCGGACCACGCATCATCACGCCCTCGATGACGGCCTGGCCTCCGTAGTGGACCCTTCCACCCTCCTGATGGTCGAACCCGCTGATGACGGGCGGCGTGTCGTCGGCGCGCCGGCGCGCCTCGTCGGGTAGATTCTCAGGCGCCACTTGGGTCCTCCACGGTGACCGTTTCCGCAACGCGCTCGGCAGGAATGAGTCCGCCGAGCGAGGCATGCACGCGCTCGATCTCGTCCTTCATCGCGCAGGCGACGCGCCTGTATGACTCGTGCCCCTGCACTCTCGAACGGAGGCGCACAAGGACGTACGCCTCGCGGTAGCTCATCTGCATCAGGAACCGCTTGCGGTACGCAAGCGGCACGACGTACTGCGCGCTCAGGGGGTCGACCTGCGCCAGCGACTCCCACGCCTCGGCCGCCTCTTCCAGAGCGCCTCGCATTCGCGGGGCGATGCCCGCCTCGTGCGCGTCGGCCGGCAGCCAGTACCCGAGTTCGCACCCGAGAGGCTGCTGCAGCTGAGTGGTCATGCGGTGGCGCTGTATGTCCCTGTACGCACCGAAGTCGCAGACCACCTCGAAGACGTAGGCCGTGCTCTCGAACTCCCGGACCGGCGCCTCATGGCCCCCGATGCCCTGGAGAGCGCTCTTCAAGAGCACGCCCACTTCGTCCTCGCTCATGGACGCCACTCGCCTCCTGACGTCCTCGTAAGGCCCGTCGCCCCTGGTGAACAGGAGCCCTCGGGCAACCTCTCGCTCCCCGTCCGCGTCCCAGGAGACTAGCCGCACGGTGGAAGACTCTTCGGTCGCCCTCGCGGTCCGCGCATCGACCGACCCGGTCGGGTGCCCGCCCGCCTCCTCGAGATATGGGGACGCCCCGGTGTGCTTGAGGAGCGTCGGGACCACCTCCCCGCACGCGGCCTCGAGTTCGTCCGCGAGGGCGCGCAGTTCGGAGAGCGGATGCGACCGCATCTTGACGATCCCGTGGCGGAGTTCCCGGGCGTTCACGGTCCACCCGATGTTCGTCTTGGCGGCCGCGGGGAGCAGTCCCCGCACCGCATCGCAGGCCTTGCCCGCCGGACTTGACCCCCCGTCCTTGGAGCCCCCGCCTCCGTACTTCCGCTCGCAGAACTCCCGAGTCGCAGGCAGCGCGTCGGCGTACGCCGAGTAGAGCCCGTCGACCGCCGAGCGGTAGGCGTCGTTCCCCTCGAAGACCGGAGGCGTATAGAAGTTCGACGCGTCCATCACCTGGTAGCGCGTCGACTTCTCCGTGAAGGAAGACAGCCTGTTCTCCTCGACCGCCTTGGCGCCGAGGATCGAGACGTTCTCGATGGCGATGGAAAGGACGGCGTGTTCGGCGACCGACGAGTGCCCATAGCCGATCACCCACTTCTCGTGAAAGCGGGATGAATCGACCTCGCTCAGCTCTCGCGCGATGTCGTCGAATGAGTCGGGGACCCTCGATGTCTTCGCGAAGGTGACCGCGGCCACTTCCGGCGGGAGTCCATCGAGCGTGTACACCCGAAGCGGGCTTCCGCTTCCAGCCATCCGGCTACTCCGCCGGCTTCTCTTCGGTGACCACGTCTTCCTTGGGCTTCTCTTCCGTCCGGACCTCGTCGACCGGCTTCTCTTCCGCCCTGACGTCGTCCGCCGGCTTCTCCTCGGCCCTGACGCTGCCCTCGGAGGGGGTCTTCTCTTCCGTGCCCAGGGACTTGCCGTACTCCTTGCCGTACTTTCTCATGAAGCGCTCGACGCGACCGGCGCTGTCGATGAGCTTCTGCTGTCCGGTGAAGAACGGATGGCAGGCGGAGCAGATCTCGACGTTGATCTCCTTGAGCGTGGAGCGCGTCTGGAACTCGTTGCCGCAAACGCACTTCACGGTCGTGACCTCGTACTTCGGATGAATGTCCTTCTTCATAGCTCGCTCCTCTAGCGTCTCTCTCGGAGTGTGTCTCTTCTTCCGGCGCCCGGCGCCTTCGCCGTGCGCGCGTCCTCCGGGTCGGCAATAGCGCGCCTCGTGCGCGCCCCCTTCGAACGCATGTGCCGCATGCTACATGCCGCTCATCGAATCCAGGAATTCCTGGTTGGTCTTGGTGAGCCGCATCTTCTCCAGCAGGAATTCCATCGCTCCCACCGGGGTCTGATCGCTTACGAACTTGCGAAGTATCCAGAGCCGGCTGATGTTCTCCTCGGAGATGAGAAGTTCTTCCTTCCTCGTGCCGGACTTCAAGATGTCAATCGACGGATAGATCCTGCGGTCGGTCAGTCTCCTGTCGAGCACCAGCTCCATGTTGCCCGTGCCCTTGAACTCCTCGAAGATGACCTCGTCCATCCTGGATCCCGTGTCGACCAGTGCCGTCGCCAGGATGGTCAGGCTCCCCGCGTCCTCCGTGTTGCGCGCGGCGCCGAAGAAGCGCTTCGGACGCTGCAGGGCGTTGGAGTCGACACCGCCGGTGAGGATCTTGCCCGAGTGAGGCACCACCGTGTTGTGCGCTCGCGCGAGCCTCGTGATCGAGTCCAAAAGGATGACCACGTCCTGCTTGTGCTCGACCAACCTCTTGGCCTTCTCAATGACCATGTCGGCGACCTGCACGTGCCGCTCCGCCGGCTCGTCGAAGGTGGAGCTTATGACCTCACCGTTGACCGAACGCGTCATGTCGGTGACCTCCTCGGGGCGTTCGTCGATGAGGAGCACCATGAGGACCACCTCGGGATGATTGGTCGTGATGCTGTTGGCCATCTTCTGGAGGATGACGGTCTTGCCCGCGCGCGGCGGCGAGACGATGAGGCCTCGCTGCCCCTTTCCTATGGGCGTCAGGAGGTCGATGACCCTCGTGGTCATGTCATCCGGGTTGCTCTCGATGTGGAGCCTCTCCTGAGGATGCAGAGGCGTCAGGTTCTCGAAGAGGATCTTCTGCTTCGCGACCTCGGGGTCCTCGAAGTTGACGGCCTCGACACGAAGCAGCGCGAAGTACCGCTCGTTCTCCTTGGGCGGCCTCACCTGGCCTGACACGATGTCGCCCTTTCGGAGGACGAACCGCTTGATCTGCGACGGCGAGACGTAGATGTCGTCGGGTCCGGGCAGGTAGTTGTAACTGGGAGAACGCAGGAACCCGTACCCGTCCGGCAGTATCTCCAGCACGCCCTCGCTGAAGATGAGGCCGTTACGCCCTGTCTGACCTTCCAGGATCTTGAAGATGAGGTCCTGCTTGCGCAGTCCGCCCACTCCCTCGATGCCCAGAGACTCGGCGTACTCGCACAGTTCTCTGATCGTCTTGGTCTTGAGCTCGCCGATGTTGAGGTTGTCGCCGTTGGCCGCCGGCGACTGCTTGGGCCTGGAGGGGGCGCGCGTACCGTTGCGTTGTTCCCTCACCTCTTCAGTGGCCGTCCCGGTCGAACCGCTGCTCGACGAAGCGGCCTCCGCCTTCGCCTCTCTCTCGGGGGCCTTCGCTGCGGCACGGGATGACCGTGACGCGGAGGAGGACGAGGACTTCTTTCTGGTGCTGCTTGATCTGCTCGTTGACTTGGTCTTAGCTGACTTCTCTGCCATTCCTCTTCCACTCCTGCGGAGCAGGTTATGAGTCGGGCCCGGCGCACGTCGTGCGCGCCGGCCGCCGAAACGTTCGGGTATGACCCTGAAACGAAGTTACACTCGGATTCCTCAGCGGGTGAATTGGACAGGATCGGTGTGCTTCGGATGGGCTGCCTGAGTGAAGCTCTCGAGGCGTCTTCCTTCGCTGCATCCAGATTCTAGCCGAGTCCACCCAAGCTGTCAAGGCGATTCGCCCTCCCCCGGCTCGTGGGCGACCCCCGACAACCTGCGGCCTACTTCCTCAATGAGCTTGGAGTGCTCCCGCTTCGCCGCTTCCTCGAGAACGGTCCAGCCTCTACTTTCATCAGACGCCATCTCACCGGCGAATGTTCCATCTCGAACTTCGCGGAGGATGCCTCGCATGCCCTCCCTGGTCTCTTTCCCCACGACCCTGTCACCCCTCGTGAGGTCGCCGTACAGGGCTGTCCTGCTTATCCGCCTGCGCATGCCGTCCAGGCCGAATCGCCTGATCAGGTTGACCGTGAGGTCCAGCTCGTACAGGCACTCCAGGTACGCAAGCTCGGGCGCATACCCCGCCTCGACCAGCGTCTCGAAGGCCGCTCCGATGAGCCTCGTGACCCCTCCGCAGAGCACCGCCTGCTCAGCGAAGAGATCTATCTCGGTCTCCTCCGCCGCCGTCGTCTCGAAGAGCCCGATTCGGGCGCAGCCTATCGCTGCGGCGTACTCGAGGGCCACCCTTCGGGCCTCGCCGGTCGCGTCGCGCTCCACGGCGAACGACGCCGGCAACCCCGCGCCCTCGAGAAATCTCTCCCGCAGTCGCAGGCCCGGCCCCATCGGCGCCACCACTACCACATCAGCGCCGTCCGGGGGCTCGACGCCGCCGAACCGGAGCGGGAACCCGTGTGCGAACACGAGCGCCGCGCCGTCCCTGAGCGCCGGCACGACCTCCGTGGCCGCGAACCGGGCCATGATCTCGTCCGGCACGAGCAGCGCGCACACGTCGGCTGCAGCCACGGCCTCTGCGGGATCGAGGACCGGGAAGCCCGCGTCCAGTGCACGGCCCCACGACCGGCCGTCGCGCCTGAGACCGACCGTAACGGAGACGCCCGAGTCGCGCAGGTTCAGCGCCTGGGCTTCGCCCTGGTTGCCGTAGCCTAGCACCGCGACGGACTTGTCGCGCAGGGGCTCCCCCTGAATGTTCTTCTCAGTGACTATTTCCATCTCAAGATTGGATGTGCTGCGGGAGGAAGGCGCCGCCCGCCCGGGAGACGCAAGGGACGCGCATCGCGTCGTCCTCACGTCTCCCGGATGCCCGAGCGGCAAAGACCGAGGTGGGACCGAACGGAACGGGGCTATTCCCCGCTCTCTCCGGCCTCTCCACCCCCGCCGGTCTCTCCGGCCAGGATCTGCTCGATTCTCCTGACCTCGAGGAGCGCCTCGTTCTCCTGTCCCAGCTCGTTGTAGACGCGCATGAGAGCGCGGTGGTAGGTGATGTTCCCGTCGTCAAGCTCCACAAGCTTGAGGAGCGGCTTCAGGGCGGCGGTGTACTCGTCGTTGGCAAGGTCGGTCTGACCCAGCTCCCTGAGGTCGCCCGCGAGCGCCCAGTAGCACAGGAACATTCTGTAGAGCACGTCCTTGTCGTCTTCGTTGTTCTCGAGAGCCCTCGCATAGTACGAGAGGGCCTCTCGGTACTCCTTCATCTGGTAGTGCATGAGGGCGATGTTGTACATGAGGTCCGGGTAGTTCGGATCTATCGCCTCGATCTTCTCGAAGTTGAGGAGCGCCTGCTGGAAGTCTCCGACGGCCGCGAGGTTGCCGGCCTTCGTCTCGTAGACGTTGATCAGGTTCTCCTTCAGGACCGGGTTGTCTGGCGAGTACTCGAGCGCCTTCTCGAACACCTCTACAGCCTTGTCGAACTGGTTGCTCATGTGGAGCGCGTAGCCGAGGTTGATGTACGCGTCGGCCTTCCGGTCGTCGATGACGATGGCCTTCTCGAACTGCTCGATGGCGTCCGCGAACTTGGCGGCCTCGTTGTACTGCTCGCCCTGCTTGTCGTAGACCAGCCAGTAGCGCGTGATCTCGTTCTCGACGACTTCCTTGTCCTTGTCGGTCTGAGCCAGGTCGAGAGCCGTGAAGAACTCATCGTGGGCCATCTCAAGCTCGTCCGTGTCCGCGTACGCCATGCCGAGGTAGAGATGCGGCTGCCAGGCGTTGGGGTCGTTGCGGATCGCGAGCTGAAGCTGCTCGATGGCCTTCTCGTAGTTCTGCTGCCCGAGGTAGACCTTGCCGCTCGTGAAAGCCGGGTCGCTACCGCAGCCGGCCAGCATCACCACGGCGACCAGGGCGGCGGCCAGGATGACCGTTCTTGCCACGTACATTTGGTGCTCCTCCTTCTCGCACGGAAGCGAGCCTTCTCTCCCTGCTGAATACTGAGTGGTCCAGCGAGTATATTCACCCTCTCAGGACGGTGTCAACCCATATGCACGG
>CAYNQF010000008.1:32667-50264 GCA_964399265.1 uncultured bacterium
GGCTAGAGCAGGCGGTTGCCGTTGACGCTCAGCTCGTAGGTGCACTCCAGGAATTCGGCTGCGCGCCGCGAGACGATCATGCGCGACATGAAGATCTCGAAGTACTCCATGACCTGCGAGATCTCCGTGTTGACGGTGAGGTTGAGACTGATGACCTTGTCCTTGGGGGTCACATCCAGCACCGACTTCATGACCGCGTAGTTGACTCTGTCGTGTATGTCGAACTTTATCATCGAAGGGTTGCGTACCCTCGACCTGTGCACGTCGGCCTTGTCGGCGAGGATCAGCGCCGCGGACACATTGCTGACCGGGTCGGCGTGCTCCTCGTGGTGGTTGCCTATGGCCGCCATGATCTCGGTCACCTCGTCCATCGACATGTCGAGGTCCTTCAGAAGCTCGTACGCCATCATGGCGCCGGACTGCGCGTGGTCCTCGCGGTTGATGAGGTTCCCGATGTCGTGCATGTATCCGGCAATGCCGGCCAGGTCCGCTTCCCGACCGTTCTTCCCCAGTGACTTCAGGAGTTTCTGGGAAGTGCGTCCGACCCACTTGCCGTGGCGCACGCCGTGCTCCGTGTATCCGACGATGCCGAGGTGGTCGTTCGCCTTCTTGAGCATCTCGGTTATCTCTGTGTTCTTCTGAATCTTGTTGAACGTTACAGCACCCATACTGCCCTTCTGCTTCCTTTCCCAGCGCGCGGCGCACGCTCTCGCGCGCCCAGCCGCGCTCATTTCTGCGAAAACTGCGCCTGCCCCACGAGGGGCAGGCATGTCTAATCTACGTCACGGCGGCCGCGAAGTCAAGCTCTATCCCGAACGATGTTCATCTCGATTCCCACTGCATCATCTCGAGCCGCTGTCGCAGCTGGCCGGCCGTGCTGAACTTCTGCAGGATGAGCGATCGCTTGAGCCCGCAGCAGACGGCCTTCACTTCCGGAGGCTGCTTCGAATACCACTTGCTCCCGCCGACCGCGTCGTAGAAGACCCTCACCAGGTCGCACACGTCGTCCTGGATGTTCTCGCGGCGAGGCGACTTCCATCTGTAGAGGTCCAGGAGCTTCACCTCGAACCCTAGCCCCGCGCGGCGCACGATGATGTTGTCCGTGTGCAGGTCACCGTGGTACTCGCGCAGGTGGTGGATGCTCTCCATCCCGGCCGCCAGCGCGTGCAGCAGGTGGAACGCCTGGAACGGGTCGAGTCGTTTGCCGGGCTGACGCTCGAGAAACCTGCTCAGAGGCTCTCCCTCGACGTACTCGGACACGAAGAACGTGACCGGGATCCCGTGGTAGTCCATCGTCTCCTGCGTGTGGTACTGGATGAGGATCGGGCAGTGGCGGAGCCGGTGCAGCTTCTTTGCGTAGTAGTTGAGCGTCCGGTTCTGCGGGTTCCTGTGCGGGAAGAAGAACTTCGCCGCGCGCTCGATGCCCGTCGCCAGCTCGCGCACGAGGTAGACCTCGCCCTCCCATCCTTCTCCCAAACGGTCGACGACCTCGTACTTCCCCACGAGCACGTCGCCCGGCTCGAGATCGAACGCCTCTATCCTGGGCGCCTTCGAGCGTTTCCTCCTGATCGAGCTGTCCCCCACTGAACGGAACGATCTCTGGATCAAACCTCTCCTCCCATGCTCGTCGGGCCCGAGCGCCCCAGGCGCTCCGCCGGAACCCGGCCGCCCGCCACGCGCTCCCGCCAGCCGCCGGCTGAGCCGTCTGCCGTCGGTCCCGCCAGACCACAACTATCATTCTAAGGCCGGAGGCCACGTCAGTCGAGTCCCGAAACGGCGAGGCGCCCCGGGCAACCGCCCGGGGCGCCTCCGCGCCACGAGGTGACGTCAGGCGCGGGACGTCACTTGAGGAGGACCATCTTCCGCCGCGCCGAATAGCCCTCCGTCGAGATGCTGTAGAAGTAGATGCCGCTCGCCGCGGGGGCGCCCGCGTCGTCGCGGCCGTCCCACACGCTCGAGTGCTCGCCCGCGTCCATCCTACCATCTTCCAACGTTCGGACGAGCCGTCCGGCCACGTCGAACACCGAGATGCGGACGGGTCCGGCCTCGGCGAGCGAGAATCTGATCGTGGTCGTCGGGTTGAAAGGGTTCGGCGAATTCTGCCGGAGGTCGTACACGAAGAGCGGCGCGTCGGGCACGTCGCTCGTCACGTCGACGCCGGTGCTCGCGGTCGCGACCACGACGGGGGGCGCCATCCCCTGAGCCACCCAGGAATCGTACAGGTCCTGACCCGCCGAGTTGGTCGTGTTGGCGTCCCGCAGGAACTCGACATATTCCTTCGACGTCGTCTGGTAGTAGAGGGTGACGTGGACCGAGTCGGCCGCCTCCGGAAGATGGTACTCGGTGTCGTCCCAGTACTGGCCGTCCGCGTAGGCGTAATCGACCGGAGGGGACTGTATCTGCACGAACGCCGCGTTCGTGAAGCCCCTCGGCGGTATGCGGTTGTCCGAGAAGACCGTGTCGGAAAGCACGAAGTGGAACGAGTGGCCAGCCGGTTGCCCGAGCGCGGCCGCCAGCGCGTTGCTCAGGCCGGGGTGGATCTCGTAGATCTTCGCGTCCTCATCGCGCGCGAGCACGGCTGTCGCGAAATCGTAGGCGCCCGACTCGTAGATCTGCTGCCCGGTCCCGTCGTAGGCCTTCACGTTCAGCCACATCCGCCTGCCCTCGGGATAGCCCGACGGGATCTTGTGACCGGTCTCATTGAAGACGCGGACGGACACGCCGTAGTCCTCGCGCGTCAGGGTCATCGTAGCGGCCTTCTCTATCATACCGGTCGCCCTCGCCTTGGCATCGGCGAGCTGCGCCACGTCCACCTCGTCCGGATAGTACGTGCTCACGATGTCGGGGACGAACGTGTTGCCGCCGGTGAAGTCGTGCAGCGGCAGGTCGCTCCGGTTCGGGGCGCCGGGCTCGCTGCAGCCGTTGCCGGTGACGTCGTGCATGTGGCAGTCCTGGCAGTTGGACACCATGCCGTCCGGCTTGTTCCCGGCGAACTGGGGCGCGTACACGCCGGTCGACGCGTACTCGCTCACCGACCACTCGCTGAACGTCCGCTCCACGGGGATCATGTCGCGAATGTCCATATCGGGATGCTCCTCGTCGAACGCGGTGGGCGTGTAGTCGTAGTCTCCCGTGCGTTCGAAGACGGGGCTGCTCACGTCGTGGCACAGCCCGCACGTAGCGGCCGACTTGTGGAACGGCGAGTAGACGGTCTGATGGCTGGCCACGACATCGCTGTACGGCCCGCGCATCAGCGGCTCCGGGTCGTTTATGAACTGCCCGTTCCCGTACTGGAGAGGCAGCGGGTCGATATTCTGAAGGACGTCGTAGTCCTGTATCGGGCTCACGCCCGGCAGATAGTTGTAGTCTACCGCCCGGTGGCAGAAGTCGCACTGGACGCTGTGGCGATCCTTGGCGTTCAGCATGGCTCCGCTGGTGTTCGTCGAATGCCCTTCCTCCCAACCTCCCGGCGAGTGACACCTGATGCACAGGTCGCCCGCGCCGGGGGCGTCCTGCTCGGCGACCGCGAGACACGCGTAGAAGAACGGGTCGCGCGCCGCCTGCGCCATCATGCTCCCGCGCCAGTTGTGCCAGGGCTCGATGTCCGGGTTGTAGTTGCCGTGGCACGTCGCGCAGCTGACGTCCGGGTCGGCCAGTATCGCTCCCTCGAACGGCTGCGTGCCGGGCATCTCGACGTCCCGCAGCGTCGTCGGGACGACTCCCGGAGGGCGCCCCACGATCGTGAAGTCGCCGTCGCTGTCGTCGTGCCCGACATTGCCGGCCACGTCGAGGACCTCCACGCGTATCCTGCTGGCGGAGCCCGGGTAGTTCGGCACGAACCACGAGAACCCGCTGCCCGGGGCCACATTCTTGCCCACGGGCTTCCACGTCGCGCCGCTGTCGTCAGACAGGTAGAAGTTCACGCTCGACAGGCCTCCGGCGTCGGTGGCCGTGTAGCTGATGGAGTAGTAGCCATTCGCGTTGATGCTCTCGCCTCCGTTCGGCGTGTTCACGGTAACGTCGGGAGCCGTGGTGTCGGAGCTGCCGGACGGGGTCAGGTACGGCAGCAGGTCGGCATGGTCGACGTTGACCGTCGTCGCGTAGTTCGAGGTCGAGAGCCCGGGGAACGTTGGCGTGTTGCTGAACGTGGTCACATTGGTGATCTCGGTGATGTTGATGAAGCCGTCCGCGTCTGAGTCGTCATTCTCGATGGCCAGGATCGCCTGCTCGTTGGTGAGCCCGTTGTTGAGCCCCACCTGGATGCCGAGGCCATACGGGTTCCGCGGGCCGCCTCCGTCGAAGTCGAAGTGACAGACACCGCAATGGTTGGAGTTGCTGGGCAGGTCGTCGAGCTGGGTCCCCACGGCCACGGGATAGAGAGTGAAGAACTCGTTCCTGATCGGCCTCCGCGCCAACGACGGCAGGGCCACCGCCAGCACGAAGAGGAATACGGCCGGCAGAACCAGCCCTTTCGGGAGACGTCCCATACGCTCCTCCGGGGGCCTTCGGGCCCCGTTGTCTCGGTTGTCGGGGGACACTTTAAGTGGGCGCGCGGTCGGTAGATAGACCTGGCGGTCGGCGGCGCGCCGCTCGCGTACGCAACTCAGGATGGAGTATACCACAGCGGATGCGCTGAAGCTAGTTCAATCTAGAGAAGGTCGAGCGGGTCCACGTCGACGGCGAGCGACACGCTGGCCGGGAGTCGCAGCGTCCTCCTCTGGCTCAGCGCGCCCGCGACCAGGGCGCGTGCGCTCGCTCCCCTTCCGCGCACGATCACCTGCCAGCGGAAGACGCCTTTGATGCGCTCGAGCGGGGCGGGCGCCGGGCCGAGCACGTCGGGCGGGTCGCTCATCTTGGCCGCTCCGTCGTCCAGGAACGACGCCAGTCTGGAGGCGGCGCGCATGACGTCGCCTTCCTCCCGTCCGCGGACGACGATCGACACGAGGCGTGAGAACGGAGGGTACCCGAGCCCGACGGACCTGCGTTCCTCGGTCTCGCGCTCGAAGAAAGGGCGGTAGTCCTGGGCGCGGGCCAGCGCCACGGTGTAGTGCTCGGGAAGGAACGTCTGGACCACCACCTTGCCGCGCTCTCCCCCGCGCCCCGTGCGTCCGGCGACCTGGGTCAGCAGCTGGAACGTGCGCTCCCCCGATCTGAAGTCCGGCAGGTTGAGTCCGACGTCGGCCGATATGACGCCGACTAGCGCGACGCCCGGGAAGTCGAGTCCCTTCGCTATCATCTGAGTCCCAAGCAGCACGTCGGTCCTGCCCTCGGCGAACGCCTTCAGGATGCGCCAGTGGGAACCGTGCTTCGACGTCGTGTCGACGTCCATCCTGGCGACGCTCGCGTCGGGGAAGAGCTCGGCCACGGATTTCTCGACGCGCTGCGTCCCGGGGGCGCCGTAGCGGAGGTCGACGGAGCCGCACTCCGGGCACTTCGCGGGCGCGGGCGAGCTTCCACCGCAGTAGTGGCAACGCATCGTCCTGTCGGTCGAGTGGTATGTTAGCGACACGTTGCAGTCGTCGCACCGCATCGAGTGGCCGCACTTGGTGCACTGGACGAACGAGGCGAAGCCGCGCCTGTTGAGAAAGAGGATGACCTGGCGCTCGGAGTCGAGCGCCTCCGTCACGGCGTCAACCATGCGCTGAGTGAACGCGCCGTGCGAATCGACCGTCTGCTCGGTCCGCATGTCGACGATCTCTACCTCGGGCAACGGACCCGCGTCGATCCGCTCCGGCAGCTCCACCAAGTCGTACTTGCCGTCCCTGGCGTTCAGGTAGCTCTCAAGGCTCGGGGTGGCCGAGCCGAGCACGACCACTGCCTCTTCCGATTTCGCGCGCATGATCGCCACGTCGCGCGCGTGGTAGCGCGGTGACTCGCTCTGCTTGTAGGTGTGCTCGTGTTCCTCGTCCACCACTATGATGCCGAGATCTCGAACCGGGGCGAACACGGCCGACCGCGGACCGACCACGACCGAGAAGACGCCGTCCCTGATGGCCCGCCAGGTGTCGTAGCGTTCGGCGAGCGTGAGGCCGCTGTGGATCACCGCCACCGCTTCTCCGAAGTCCTTCTTCATCCGCGTGACCATCTGCGGCGTGAGCGCGATCTCGGGCACAAGCACTATCGCGCCGCGCCCGTTCGCGCGGGCCGCAGCTATCCCCTCGCTGTACACGCGCGTCTTGCCGCTACCGGTCACCCCGTGCAACAGCACGACGCCGAACTCTCCGGCGTCGAGCCTCGAGGTTATCCTCTTCAGAGCCCGCGACTGTTCGGCGGTGAGCTCGCCCTCCTCACGCAGCCCCCAGCCGTCGAGCCCGGTGGACAGCCGCGCGTCCTCGCGGTCTCCCCTCTCGACGAGGCCGCGCTCGCAGAGACGGGTGACGATGGACGAACTGATGCCGCGTGACGCGAGTTCACTGACGGGCATCTCCCCCGCGGAAGAGGCGATCAGCGTCAGCGCCTCGGCCTGCTTCGGGGCGCGGGACCTCGCTTCCGCCGCCGCGGCCACGGCCTCCTCCGGCTTGACCGAGAGCCGGACCACGGCCTCCCTGCCTCCGGCAGTGCGCGGCCGCTTCACCTCCTCGAACAGCTCGACGTAGCCGAGTCTGACGAGCGCATCGACTTCGGAGCGTCCGCCGCGACGCCCCCCCGACGCCCGGAGCACCTTCGACACGCTTACCCTCTTCTTTTCGGCCACGGCCTCGAGGACGGCTCGGGTCCGCTCCGGGAGAGACGTGTCCGGCCGGGCCAATGCCCTCGAGCCTTCGCCCGTCACCCTCAGGTAGCGGCGGCTCTCCATGTTTATGCCGGGAGGAAGCGCCGTCCGGAGAACCTCGCCCCAGGGGGCGAGGTAGTAGTCGGCGATCCAACGCGTGAGCGTGATCATCCGGTCGTCGAGGACAGGATCGACGTCGAGCACATCGACGATGTCCCGTATGCCTTCGACGTCGGCCTCATCGCTCCGACCGACGACGAAGCCCGTTACCTTCCTTCTCCCGAACGGTATGAGGACCCTCGTCCCCACTGCGGCGCGGGCGGCAAGGTTCTGAGGAACGGAATATGTGAATGTGCCCGAGACCGGCAATGGAACCGCGACCTCGAGGTACCTTGCTGACATCTCACGACTCCACTGGTTACGTGTTCCGGCGGGTCCCGCCCGAGGGCGCGCGGCAGTCGGGCCACGCGGGCGGCAGCACTGCCGCGCCGGCGGGACGGGGGCACGCGACCGCCGTCAACTCCCGCGGCGACGGCCGTCAGCTCACGTGACGTCCCGCGCGGGCGGCCTCTCTGGATGCGCTCACCGACAGCGTGAGGTCGTCGACCCTGCCGGCGTCGATTAGCGACTGCCCCACGGCGGCGATCACGGCGCCGTTGTCGGTACAGAGCGACTTCGGAGGCACCACGACCCCGAAGCCCCTGGCCTCGGCCTCCTCCGTGAGCCTCTGGCGGAGCGCGCCGTTCGCGGCGACGCCGCCTCCCAGGCAGACGGTCGGCACCGCGCGCTCCTCGGCCGCCCAAAGCGTCTTGGTCACCAGAGCATCGACGATGGCCTCCTGGAAGCTGGCCAGGAAGTCGGCGAGGGCCTTCCCGCTCGGGACGCCGCCCAGGTCCTCGACCTTGTAGCGGACGGCCGTCTTGAGCCCGGAGAAGCTCATGTCCAGGTTGCCCCGTTCCATCATCGCTCTCGGGAAGTCGTACGACCACGCATCGCCGCCTACAGCCAGCTTCTCTATCTCTGGGCCGGCCGGGTACGAGAGACCGAGGAGCTTCCCGACCTTGTCGAACGCCTCTCCCGCTGCGTCGTCCCTCGTGCGTCCGAGCGTCTCGTATCTACCCCACTCCTCGATCGCAATGATCTCGGTGTGTCCGCCCGACACGACGAGGCAGACGGCGGGCAGGGTCACCGCGGGGTCGGCGAGACGAACCGCGAAGATGTGACCCTCTATGTGGTCGACGCCTACGATGGGCACGCCCAGCGAATACGCGAGTGCCTTGGCGAACGATACGCCCACGAGCAGGCACCCGACGAGCCCGGGTCTGTTGGTGACGGCGATGGCGTCCACGCCGTCGTAGCTGATGGAGGCCTCCCTGAGCGCGCTGTCGACGACCGGAACGATCGCTCCCGTGTGCTCCCTCGACGCATACTCCGGAACCACTCCACCGAAGTCGGCATGTATGGTCTGCGAGAAAACCACGCTCGAGAGAATCCTGCGGCCGTCCTCGAGAACGGCCGCAGCGGTCTCGTCACACGATGTCTCGATACCCAGGACGCGCATCGTCCCCTCTCGAATCGCTATTGCAGCCTGACAGTGAAGCGGACCGGGTTCGTACCCAGTACCTTGACCTTGTCGGGGACGGTCACGTCCGGCAACAGCTCGTGCACGCCCCTCGGGAGCCCGCGCGCATCCACGAGCACGGTCACGTCTTCAGGTTTGAGTCTCGTGACGATGTGTTCGGGCCCCGAGAGGTCCAGCTCCGCGGTCGTCGGCTCGAGTTCGACCGAACTGAACCCCGGCTCCCGCCTGAAGTCGATGGGGACCCCGGAGAGGTGCACGACCTGCGTTCCCTCGACCTCCAGCAGCACGCGCACTTCCTTGGGAACGGCGTGCAGGTTCCAGTCTCCGTCGAAGACGATGCGGCGCGCGGCCTCGATCCGGCTCCGTCGGCCGTCGATCGACAGAGGCGCCGTCTTCACCGAACCCATGCTCCTCACGACGCCGCTCGGTCCGTAGACGGTGACGCTCTCGGGCATGCTGACCGCTGCCGCGAGCTTGTAGAAGCCGTCGGCCAGCTGGCCCTCCGTCACGGGCTCCACGCGCAGGCGGCGGTGCTCCTGGCGCTCGACCTCGATGTCGAGGCTCTTCGGGTCGCGCACCTCGAGCACCTGCACGTCGGAGTCGCGGGGTATGACGACGTTGGCCGCCGACAGCCCGACGCGGAGCACGCGGTCGGCCGCTGCCTCTGACATGTTGATGACCGCGTACGGTTCGCCCCAGAGACGGAGCTTGACCAGCTCCTTGGTGTCGCCGCTGAAGACGACGTCGACCGTCTCGGGAGGTCTCCGGACGGTCGTCAGCCCCTCCGGCACGTTCCTGAGCCGAAGAGGTATCGAGAGCATGCTGTCGGTCGTCTGCTCTCCCTTGGCAAACGCCCAGAGCACGACGGCGACTATCACCGCCGCGATCTTCAGGTTCATGTTATTCATGATCTTGCGCTTGGAGAGCACCGCGGCCTCCGAGTCGTGGCGGTCCTCGGTCCCGTGGGGTCTAGGATCGGGCTACAGCGAGAACCTGGTCGACCTGAATGGTCGCATCTTCGGCGAGTCCGTTCAACTCCCTAAGTTCGGCCACCGAGAGGCCGTACCTGCGGGCAATGCTCCACAGAGTCTCGCCCGGGGCCACCTTGTGCTCGCCCGTGACCACGGCCTCGGACTGCGGGGGGGCGTAGCGGTCAAAGTAGGCGTCGACGGCATCGGCGAGCGCTTCCGCGTACTGCCTCCTGTAGCTCGACTTGCGAAGCCTCTCGACGTCGTCGGAGTTGGTGAGGAACCCGACCTCCACCAGGACCGACGGCATCGCGAGCGACTTGAGGACGACGAACCCGGCCTGCTTCGCGGTGCATGCCGACGTCCCGGAGGCCTTGAGCCTCTGCATCACGAAGGAGGCCAGGTCGCTGCTCTTGTCCACGTTGTCGCTCATCTTGAGATCGACTAGGATCGACAGGACATCGGAGTCAGCGTCCGGCGACACTCCTCCGACCAGGTCGCAGGCGTTCTCCCTGTTGGCCAGCTCGCGGGCGGCCTGATCGCTCGCGCCTCGTGGCGAAACGAAGAAGACCTCGGAGCCTACCGCTCGCCTGTTGGGCGCGCTGTTCGCGTGTATCGAGATGAAGATGTCCCCGCCGCTGTCGTTGGCGATCTGCTTACGCTTGGAAAGCCCGACGAAGTAGTCGCCCTTGCGTGTCAGGTGGACGACGTAGCCTCCCCGGGACTTGAGTTCGTCCGCGAGCAGGGTGGCTATGTCCAGTACGATCGTCTTTTCCTTGAGCTTCCCGTTCCCGAGCGTGCCGGGATCCTCGCCGCCGTGCCCCGGATCGATGACGACCACGCGGGGCTCGAGTCCGGCCTCTATCTCGCGGTGCTCAGCCGCGGACACCGGCCTCTCAACGTCGCCGCGGAAGATGTCTACGACGATCCTGTTCGGCTTCTCGCGATAGGGCTTGAGGGGAAACACGTTGTAGGCGGTCGCCTTGGTGAGATCGACAACGACCTGAGCGCCGCTCTCCAGCTGGTTGAGTCTCACGCGCTCCACGAGGCCATCGCCGACCGGCGTGGTCGGCGGCGCTTCGCCCACCGTTCCGCCGACGACGAGGACGACGACGCGGTCGGGATCTGTCAGCTTCCGCGTCGAGTACTGAGACTCTTCGCTCAGGTCGATCACGACTCGCGTGTGGTCGGGAGCGGTCCAGTATCGTACAGCGGAGACCGCGGGAGAGGCCGCTCGCGCGGCCGGGCACATCGGCAGGAGACACGCGGCGACCGCGACTATCACGACAGCGGCTATGCGAAAATACGCATTGCTCACACGGTTCTCCGCGGGCGGTTCACGGCGAAGCCCTGGGCCGGCGCCGTCAGATGCCTCTCGAGGTTGGTCTCTTCGGGCGCTCGTCGGACCGGGCCGAGCGTCCCGGGCGAACGGCGGCCACCGCGGGGTACACGAGATACTCGCGGGCCACCCTGAGGATGTCGTCTCGCGAGACGCGGTTCACCTGTTCCAGGTAGGTGTCGAGCGCGTCGACCCGTCCGGTCGACAGATAGTCGAGACTGAGCCTCAGCGCTCGCGTCAGGTTGGTCTGACTACGCACCGCAACACTTCCGCTGACCATGTTCCTCGCCGCCCGGAGTTCTTTCTCCGAGACGGGCTCCGAACGCAGCGTCTCCACCTCGTCCAGGATCACGTCCAGCGCGGCGTCGACGTCGGGCGTGGCGGCGGTGACCACGATGGCGGACACGTCCTGCGCGCAGAAGCAGAACGCGTCCACGCTGCCGGCGAGGTCCGCGCCCTCGCTGCCGAGCGCCACGTTCAGCCTGGAGGTGGCGTTGCCTCCGAGGATGGAAGTGAGCACACGAAGGGAAGCATAGTCCTTGTGGGGCGCCGACGGCGTGAGGAAGCCCAGCGAGAGACGCGACCGCTCAACGTCCATGAAGAGTTCGTCGGACCCAAGCTCCTCGCCCAGTTTGACCTCGGGGATGTCGGACCTGGCCGACCGCCCTCCGGGATAGTCCTTGAGCAATCGCCCGAGCGAGTCGATCGCCTTCTTCTCTGAGAAGTCGCCCACGATCGAGATCACGGTGCTCTCGCCCCGGTAGTGCGAGGCGTAGAACTTCTTGACGTGCTCGCGGTCGATGCGCTCCACGGTCTTCGCGGTGCCGGCCACCGGTCTGCCGTACGGGTGCCCCTCGAACAGTTGTTCGTAGAGCTGTTGGTAGTTGCGGGTGGTCGAATCATCGCTGCCCGCGTCGATGCCGTCCAGTATCCTCTCCTGCACGCGCAGCAGCCTCGTCTCGTCGAACGCGGGCCGCGAGAGGACCTCCGCCGCCAGCTCAAGCGCGACGTCAAGGTTCTCGTCGATGCACGCGACGTGGAACCCGGCGAAGTCGACGGTCGCGAACGTCCTCACGACGATTCCGTGGGCGTCGGCCAGCTCGGCAAGCTCGTTCAGGTCCATGTCCTCGGTGCCTTCGATGAGCATCTCGCTCGTGAGATTGGCGAGACCCGCGAGCTTCGGAGGGTCGTACTTGGAGCCCGCCTCGACCGCCACCGCGATGGCGACCACGCGGTTCCACGGCGCCGGCTTGGTGATGACAGTGACCCCGTTCGACAGGCGGCTCTTGTGCGCCTCCGACGCGTAGCACGTGGTCGCGAGCGCCGCGATCACGGCCAGGGCGACGAGGGCCACCATCAGTCTCGTGTGGGGTCGAAACATCTTTCTTCCTCCGCGGACAGCCTGACCGTTCGCGCTCCGGACGTTACTCGTTCGCCCACTCCGGGATGATGAGAGACGTGGCGTAGCGGTCGCCGGACAAGTACCTCTGCGCGGCCTCCTGGATGTCGTCGGCGGTCACGTCGTCGATGCTCTGCAGGTACTCCCTGGGAAGATCCGGCCAGCCGAGGAACGTCCAGTACGCATCGTAGAAGGCCTGTCCCTCCGCCGTCTCCGTGAGGAAGTAGATCTGCGTCTTCCAGTACATCTTCGCCTTCTCGAGTTCGCCATCGGACACTCCGTCGCCGGCCAGCCTGCTGAACGTCTCGAGGACCGCCTGCTCGGCGGCCTTCGCGTTGTCCGGCTTCACCTCCATCCACACAAAGAGAGGGCTCGGCTGGCGCAACGTGTACCACCCGGCGTCGACGGCGCTCACGAGGCGGTCATTCTCTACCAGAGTGCGCTCGAGCCTGGCGCTCCTTCCTCCGGTGAGGACCATCAGGAGCACGTCCATGGTTATGGCGTCGGGATCGCGGATAGAGGGCGCGGGGAAGCACATGACCTGATAGCCGGTCCTCACGTCGCCTCTCTCCACGGTGCTGATCGGCGAGGAGGGCCACTCAACCGGAGCGGCCGCGGGCTTCGCCTCGTCGCCTCGCTTCATCTCGGAGAATCTCTCCTCCAGGACCTCCACCGCCTTGGTGGGATCGATGTCTCCCGCCACGGATACGAGCAGGTTCGAGCCGACGTACCGCTCTTCGTACCTCTTCCTGATGTCGTGCAAGGTAGTGGCTTCGACCGATTCTATCGTCCCCTGAACGGGTCGCCCGTAGGGATGGTCGCCCAGGAGTTCCGAGACACACTTGAGGTGCGCCTGTTCCATAGGTCGGCGCTCTATAGACCTGATGTCTTCAATGGTCTTCTCCTTGACGTCGACCAGGTACGAGCTGTCCAGAAGGGCCGCCTCGAGGCCGTCGGCCAGAAGCTCCACGAGGACGCCGAACTGCCGGCTCGGCGCCACGGTGGCGTACTCGACGAAGTCCTGTCTGGCGTTCGTCGCGGTGGTCCCCCCCAGCTCTTCGATCGACTGCCGGATATACCCGGGCTCACGCCCGGGGATGCTGTGCAGGACCATCTGGGACAACAGGTAGGCGGAACCGGCCTCGGAGGGAGTTTCGTAGAGCGAACCGTCGGCAATCCACGCCTGCACGGCGACAACGCTGCTGGCGCGATTCTCGCGCACGAGCAGCCTCACGCCGTTCGGCAGGGTCCTGGATATCTGGGTAGGCCGTTCCTCCCGGCCGCAGCCGGCCACCGCCAGCACCGCCGCGCACACGAGGACCGTCCGTACAAGGAGAGATCTCATCGCCACCTCTCGTGCGAGCCGCCCCACAATCATTGGACAGCAGATGAGACCACCCCGTTAAAGGGGGGCCATCCCGGATACTAGGGAAGAGTGGAAAGCCCAGTCAAGGCGTTTCCGCAACCATTAACGAGCACCCGCCACCTCCCGGGGGAAGTGGCGGGCCTCCACGTCTGACTCCATGTCGATGACCGCGGGCGGGGCCCGTGTGCCCCGCCCCGGCCGTCTAGTTCAGATATACCCGGAGCTCGTCCAGACCGGGAGTCTGCCGGAGCTTCGTCAGGGCCTCTTCCTTGATCTGCCTGATGCGCTCGCGGGTCAGCCCCATCATCTGGCCGATCTCCTCCAGCGTGTGCTTCTCGCAGCCGCCGAGGCCGAAGTAGTTCTTGATGATGTTGCTCTCACGCTCGGTGAGAGTGTCGAGCACGAGATCCACCTCGCGGCCCAGCGACTCGTAGTGCAGATCGACCAACGCCGGGTCGTCGGACGGGTCCGCGACCAGGTCGCCCAGGTCGACCTCCTCGCCCGAGGCCACGGGAGCGTCGAGTGAAAGGCTCGTCACCGAGAGCTTCTTGAGCTCCTCGATGTCGTTGACCTTCATCTTCATGGCACCCGCGATCTCCTTGTCGGAGGGCTCGCGTCCGTTCTCCTGCCTCAGGCGCTCGATCGTCCTCCACATCCGTCTTATGGCGCCGGCCTTGTTGAGCGGAAGACGCATTGCACCGCTCTGCTCCGCCATCCCCTTGAGGATCGCATGACGGATCCACCAGACCGCGTACGTGATGAACTTCCGACCGCGGGTGGAGTCGAAGCGCTTGGCAGCCTCGAGCAGACCCACGTTGCCCTGGTTGATCACGTCCATGATCGGCGTGCCGGTCTTGCGGGCGTAGACCTTGGCCACGCTCACGACAAACCTGAGGTTCGCCTGAACGAGTTCGTCTCTCGCCTTCCTGTCACCTCTCAAGATGCGCGTGCCTATCTCCTGTTCCTCTTCTCTGGTGAGGAGCGGAGTCCTGGCAATCTCCTGGAGGTAAGCCTCCAGGCTCCTGTCTTCTTCGGCCGCGCTTCCGTAATACGACATTCTTTCACCACCCCTGGGGGACGTTCCTGGTCCACCCTTCGAATCGCCGCTATTCCTTGTCGGGCTTGATGGCCACGAAGTACGTGTAAGCGCCCCGCTGCACCATCACGGCGATCGCTTTGTCACTGCCTTCGAGCTTCTTCATGGCGGACGTGTAGTCGGACATGTTCGAGATCGCGGTGTTGTTGACCTTCACGATCACGTCGCCCACCTGAAGCCCGCTGTCGGCGCCGGGACCGCTCTCGAGGTCGACCACTACGACGCCCTCGCTCGCCTGCACGTCCAGCTGCTGAGCCGCCGGGTCGCCGAGACCCACCACGTGTATCCCGTACCAGTTCTCGCTCTGCGGCACGGGCTCCTCGGCCTGCGCCACGGCCTGCTCGGGACGCTCTGACAGCCTCGCGGTGAGCGTCTTGCTGGAGCCGTCGCGGATGATCTTGACCTCGACGCTCTCGTCCGGGCCGAAACCAGCCACCACGCGCCTGAACTGAGGCACGTCGACTATCTCGACACCGCCGAACTCCGTCACCACGTCGCCGGCCTTGAGCCCCGCCTTGGCCGCCGGTGTGCCGTCCTCGACGTTCGCGATGATCACACCGTTGGTGTTCTTGAGGTCTTTGGCCTCCGCGAGGTCACGTGTGATCTCCTGGGGAACGACACCCAGATAGCCGCGCACTACCTTGCCCTCTTCCATCAGGGCCTGCGCGACCTCCTTCGCCAGGTTGATCGGGATCGCGAACCCGATGCCGTTGGCGGCCGTGTTGGTCGCCGAGTTGACACCAATCACCTCGGCGTCGATGTTGACGAGCGGACCTCCGCTGTTCCCGAAGTTGATCGAGGCGTCCGTCTGGATGAAGTCCTGGTAGAGCGGTGCGCCTCCGCGGATGTTCAGGTCCGTCCGGCCCTTGGCGCTGATGACGCCCACCGTGACCGTGCTCTCGAGTTCGAGGGGGTTACCGATCGCGATCGCCCAGTCGCCGACACGCATCCTGTCGGAGTCGCCGAGCTTCACGGTCGGGAGGTTGGCCCCTTCGATCTTGATCACAGCAACGTCGGTACTCGGATCGCGCCCCACGACCTCGGCACTGAACTCCCTGCCGTCCGTCAGCGTTACCTCGATCTCGTCGGCCCCGTCCACGACGTGGTTGTTCGTCAGGATGTAGCCGTCCGCGTCAAATATGAAGCCCGACGCAGACCCTGGAACCTCGTACTCACGAGACCCGTTGTCTTCGCCGAACCTCTCCCTGTACTGCCTGTCACCGAAGAACTCCCGGAACATCTCCCGGAACGGGTCAGCACCCTGCGTGACCGTCCGCTTCGTGTCGACCGTGACTACAGCAGGTATGACCGCGTCCGCCACCGATACGAACGGGCTCTCCGTGAACTTGACGTTCCCGCTCTCGGTGACGTATGCCCCCCCGCCCTCCTGTGCGTTGGACGGAGGTGTCAGCCCGTAGTTGGCGGATATCATGACTCCAACGATCAGGCCCACAATGAGGAGCGCCGCTCCTCCGAATAGCATCCCGCCTGTGCGGTTCATGTCTTCCACTCCCTTCGACTCACCCTCCAGATTCACGGCCCATCCGGGTGTTTCCCACACCGGCGTCCGCGTCGGGTCGAGCCGCCTACTCCTGCGGTCCAGCCTTCGCCCGCTCCGCCTTGGCCTTCTCGATCTCCTCCTCCAGCCTGGCGATGTCGAGCCTCATCTTCTGGATCGCCTCCACCGCGGCATGGATCGTCTCATCGTTCGGCAGTTCTTCCTTCCTGCCGTTCTCTATGAGGTCGAACGTTCTGCCGCCGATCTCACTCATCGTTCTGGCTATCTGCCTGTTCACGCGCAGGATCTCTATTTTGGCCCGGCTGATCTGCGTCAGCTCTTCGGCCTTGTCCGATGCGTACACGTACCCATCGACTATCGCATTCTTGACTTCATCCCAAAGGCTCGCCACGCTTCACACCTCCATGTCCGGGGGTTTACACTTGCCCACGAAGGCTCCTTAAACCTATACTCCGAGCGAGCGGCAACTTAGCCCGCCGACCACCATTCATCCCTCTGCGAGGTATTGTCTCGGGGGGGTCGGCGCGATCACCCGGACTCGAGCCGCTTCTGCAGAGCCTAAATAATGAGATGCAACTATATGGACACAGTTGCCCACGGTCAAGCTGATTCGGATTGCTGATTTCTCCTTCAGCTGAACAGACGATCCATGCCTGTGTCAGCCTAATCACTTACCATACAACATCTTAGGCCAGTCACGCCCTCGTTCCGGATTCCGGCCTGTAGACCGGCCCCAAACGGCCCGCGAGGCCTCGGAGTGAACCGTCACTCATGACAGGGTCTGAACGCAGCCTCACGAACACTTCGACGCGCGAATTGCCCGTGTACTTCATCGCGGACTCGCATCTTGGAGCGGAATCTCCCGCCGAAGAGGCCGTCAAGGAGGCCGAACTCAGGGCGTTCCTCGGGTGGCTGCGCGGTCGCAGCTCACATCTCTATCTCGTGGGAGACGTGTTCGATTTCTGGTTCGAGTACCCCTACCCCACGCGGCGAAGGCACCCGGAGGTCCTGGATGGCCTGGCGGCTCTCTCCGCCGCCGGCGTCCGTGTTGACTTCCTGGGCGGCAACCACGACTACTGGGCGGGCCCCTCGTTCGAGGCAGTCACTGGCGCGACGGTGCACCGGGGCCCCATCGACCGAACGCACTTCGGGAAGAAACTCTTCATCGCCCACGGCGATGGTCTCCCGAGGGGGGACCTGGGCTATCGTGCGCTCAAGGCCGTGCTGCGCAACCCGGTTGCGATAGGCTGCTTCGCCCTCGTGCCACCCCGCGCCGGGGCAGCGGTGGCGAGGTGGGCGTCCGGCCTGTCTGTCGTGACTGACGACAGGATCGATCACGCCGTGCCACCCATGCTCGAGTTCATGGATGCCAAGCTACGACAGGGCTACGACGCCGTGGTGGTCGGCCACGTGCACAGGCAGATCGTCCGCACGACAGACCACGGGACGGTGGTCGTCATTGGAGACTGGATGTCGTCGCGAAGCGTCGTCGAACTCGGCCCGAACGGGTTCCGCGCTCTGGCCTGGCGAGACGGCACCCTCACCGAACCGTAGGCGGCGTCCTCCGGCACGCTGCCGGCCCGCGTCGCGGCGACCGGGAACATGTGGGCGCGCTG
>CAYNQF010000008.1:50364-52951 GCA_964399265.1 uncultured bacterium
AGAAGAAGAAGAAGAAGAGACCGCCGGGAGGAGTGAGTCCCCGGCGGTCTCTGATGTCATAGCGCATTCCGTCACTCGGCCTGCCGACCGGCCCGGCGGTCCCGGCCGGGGAGACCCCGCTAGAGAGCGAAGCCGAGCGACATGCGGTGGGTGTCCCCGAGATCCGAGTAGAACGGAACGTAGGCATAGTCGAGCCTGAAGTCGCCCACTTTGGCGCCGAGACCGACCGATACGTTCTGGTTGTCCCAGCCCGTGCGGTATCCGAACCTGAGCGCGAGCATGTGAGAGTACTCGAACTCAGCGCCCACGTGGTACTTGGTGTCGCCGTCGTTCGGAACGATCGCATCGCCGGTGATCAGGAGCTGGCCTCTGAGAGCATCGACCGGGACATCGAGCGCCGCCCCCACCTTGTACGTGAGGGGCAGACTGAACTCGTCCTCTATGAACTTCATGTTCGGGCCGATGTTCTGCACCGCCGCGCCTGCCGACAGGCCCGGCACGGCCGGTATGCTGTACCTGGCACCCAGGTCGACAGCGAACCCGGTGGCCGTCTCGTCATCTATCTTCTCGAAGAGATACTTGGCGCCGGCGCCGACGTCGAGGTACTCGGTCAGCTTGCGCGCGTAGGTGCCGGTGAAGGCGAAGTCGAAGACCCCGAAGTGACCTATGGGATCGGCCGTGGGACCCTCGCGCCTCTCGAGGTCATCCACGTAGAGACCCACGATCGCCGCACCGAACGCCTGGGTGCCGTCCGACTTGACTCCCCCGATGTACTCGTAGCGGATCCCCTCGAACCACTCGCTGTGCATGAGCAGCACGTCGATGTTCTCGACCCCGACCGTACCCGCTGGGTTCCAGTAGATGGAGGATGCGTCGCCACTGACGGCCGTGTATGCGTCGCCGAGGCCGATGGCCCTGGCGCCCGCGCCGAGCTTCAGAAATGTGAGACCGGAGGAGCCGTCCTCCGCAAGCGCCGCGGCCGGCAGCAGAAGGAGGAGGGCGACACAGGTGACAGTGAACACGCGCTTCATTAGGGACCTCCAGAAAGTGGCAGGCGCCGAGCCTCCAGGCGCGTACACGCCGCAACGCGGCAGCCCGACCACCCGGAGGGGTGGTCCTCGCGACCGCGTACAGAGGGTCTGACGTTCTTGAATCTGAGTTTAATCAACGGAGAGTGGTGCTGCAAGGTGCATTATCGCTGCCTGCCGTGCCCGCGTTCGGCGGGTGCTGGGCAGGTGAAGCCCCGCCCCTTTTCGGGTCAACCCCCGCCCAGCCCACACCACGTTCCGGCCGAAACGCAAGCGCTCGACCCGATGACGTATCAAGGCGCGTGCCACCATCGTGGTGCCTCGGACCTCGAGGCGCGGAGGCGCCGTAAGTCTGCTAGCTTCGTGATGTTCTGCCCAAGAGCGCGTTCCTCGACCCGCAGGCCGCAGCGCCGGGCACGACGGCTCTGTCAATGCCGTGTACAGGTGCCCTCAGGGAGCGCGGGCGACCCCACGCTCATGGTTGACGGCGCACGCGTTCGGTGGGATGATTGAGAAGAACGACGATTGTTATCATCGATGAGAGGTGGCCGACTATGAAGCTTCTGAACCTCGCCTCTTGCAGGAACCTGGCGGCCGCGGCCCTGCTCTCCGCGCTGACCGCAGCCTTACTGGCTGTCGGCTGCAGCAACACGTCGGTTCGCCCGGAGGAAGCACAGAACGACCCGTATCCGGCGCGGTCCTGCCCTGACAGCGTGCTCGCGAAGCTGACCCGCGCTTACATCGCCATGGACGCCGAGGCCTACCTCGACTGCATGGCGGACACACTCAGCTTCTGGCTCCTGCGCGACGACTGGTCGAACCCCGACAATCCCCTGCCTCACTGCTGGGGAAAGGGCGTCGAGGACACGATTCACAGCAGGATGTTCGGCGACGCGACGAACGTGGACCGGGTCCAGCTCACCA
This sequence comes from uncultured bacterium, assembly GCA_964399265.1. Classification (GTDB taxonomy): domain Bacteria; phylum Joyebacterota; class Joyebacteria; order Joyebacterales; family Joyebacteraceae; genus WJLY01. The sequence continues at coordinate 52,317 of CAYNQF010000008.1, forward strand.
TGTACACGGAGACGTACCAGTTCGTGGCCGGACCCGATACGACCGACCCGTACGACGACCGATGGGTCTACGAGCAGGACGTCGACCTGCGAGTGGTCGCCGGCGACTTCACGTTCTGGGCCAACGCCGACCAGCTCTTCACGTTCGCCCGGCAGCCCGGTCGGTCCGACACGCTCTGGTGGATCGTCGAGTGGCACGAGGTCGACCCGTGGGGCCGCGTCGAGGACTCGAGCTGGGGCAGCATCAAGGCGCTGTTCAGATAGTTGAGGAGGTGCTCCGTTGAAGAGACTGCGAATGAGTGGATCGACATGGAGGAGCGCCGCGACAGGCACGGCTCTCGCGGCTACGGCAGCGATGCTCATGCTCACGGGCTGTGCGAGCAACAGCACCGGGCCGAGTGACTCGGACGACGCGGTGCGCTACAGGCTCCGGACGAGCCCAAACAACGTCCTCTACAACCTGAACCTCGCGTACGTCGAGATGGACGCCAATGCCTACCTCGACTGCCTCGCGGAGGACTTCGAGTTCACTCTGAGTCCCGACGACGTCGCCAACCCGGACAACGACCTGCCGCCGTCGTGGGGCAAGCAGGAGGAGCGGGACATCCACGAGAGGATGTTCTCCGACACGACGAA
>CAYNQF010000009.1:0-51392 GCA_964399265.1 uncultured bacterium
GAGCGAGTTGCCCTCTCCGTTCATGAGGTCGGTGTTCACCGCGAACGCCAGCCTGTCGGCATCGGTCACCGTGACTACGTCCTGGCCGTAGAGCGACGCGGTGGTGGCCTCGTAGTGCGTCCATTCCTCGCCGAGGTCGCCCTGGAGCCTCGCGACGTCGCCTCTCACGTTCAGGCCACCGGAGAGGCGGTGGCGCTCCAGACCCAGGTACTCGGAATAGGCGTAGCCCCCGAAGGCACGGTTGGACACGGTCGAGAGCCACATCCTGTCGGTGCGCTCGAAGTCGCTGTAGGCCGCGAGTTCGTTGTCGTTGGTGCCGTAGTAGAGCTTGCTCTCGAGAAAGAGATCCTCGGTCGGCCTGAAGCCGATCGACCCGATCGCCCTGACCTCACGCCAGTAGGGGAACCGCCAGAACCGCGGGCGGTCGGCGTTCGTCGACGCCGGGGCGTCTCGTCGCCCGTCGGCCACCTGGAGTGTCAGCGAGGCGTCGGTGCGCGCCCCCATGTGCCATGACGCTCTGCCCCAAGCCAGCAGGTCCTCGCTCGACGCGTAGTCGCGGAGACCCCCGTCCTCCCAGGTCTCGGCCGTGTAGGAGGCCGGGAGCGTGTATCCTTCCGCTCCGTTCGCGGCCACTCCGCCGGCGAGGTGCACTCCGCCGACCGTTCCGCCACCAGAGATGTAGCCCGAGTACCTCCCGTCGCTGCCTGTGGACACCCTGTAGCCCAGACCACTTCGGTCGTCGGCGACGGTCGTGACCTCCACGATGCCGCCGAGGGCGTTGGCTCCGTACACGCTCGCCGCCGGCCCCCTCGTGACGCGTACCGACCCGAGAGCCCCGGCCAGCACCATGGAGGGATTGACGGCACCCGTGTACGGGTCGGATATGGGCACGCCGTCGACCAGAACCACGACCTCCCGGTCGGCTAGCCCCCGCGTGGACAGCTTGGCCTCGCCGCGCGAATTGGTCCTGATGACCATGCCGGGAACCATCTCGAGGGCCTGGGACAGATCTTCCGCCCCCACCTCATCTATGTCCGACGCCGAGAGCTGAAAGACTGAGTACGGTCCGAACAACCTCGTGCCGTAGACGGTCAGTTCCGGAAGTGAGTAGAAGGCCTCCGAGGCGCCGACACCTCCCTCCGAATGCACTCTCGATGGGTCGGTCTGCTGGGCCTGCACCGGCACCGCCGCGTACGCGAGCATCATCGTGGCCAGGAGCAGGGACGCCACTCCTCCTCCGGAGCGAGGCCGACCTCCACCGCGGCGTCTCGTCTCGGACTCCGCACGACGCGCCCTTGCTGATGGCGCCAGTAGTATTCTGTCGACGAACATCACGGCACTTACCCCCAGAGCGATGTGGATTACTGCAAGGAAGGCGAAGGTCAAGATCATCTGCGGCGATCCGGGACTCGCTCCGTTCGTTATGAGGCCGACTGTGAACTCCAGCACCCGCTGTGGCCCGTACCCGGCGATGTAACCCTGGACGACGAACGGATGGACCAGCGACCAGAGCACCGCGAGAGCGCCCGCCAGATACCTGAATCGTTCGTCAGGCGGCGACAGGCTCAACACCAGCTCGACTATCAGGGCCTCGGCCACGATCCCCAGGGCCGCGAAGGCGGCCGATGCGCCTCCGAACCCGGACACGAACCTGATGCCCGCGGCCGCGATGCCGACGAGGATCGACGACCATCTGCGCGGCACGCTTGCCCTGGCCGTGAGCAACACGACCACGCCGAAGGTGGACAGGAACGCCCCCCCGAAGGGGATGTGCCAGCTCTTGATCATCCCGCCGACGGTGATCTCGATGACGCCCCAGAGGGCTGCCATGAGGCCCAGGAGCGCGATCTCTCTGCTGGCGAAAGGGGCGCGGCCGGTCGTCGTAGGTTCGATGTCGGACGAGCGCTCCCCTCGTTCCATCTGTGTCCTCCGCGCTTCACGACGCGCACACGGGCAGAGGCCTCAGGCCTTCCGCCCGCCGGGCAATCCACCGTTAGTAGATGGTACACGACGCGTTGACGACAGGCAACACCAGGTACGCGGACGCGGTCGCGTCACTGCGTCTCGGACTCGCTCATGTCGCTCTGTTCCAGGACGGAGCGTGCTGCGGCCGTGTCACCGGCGGCCAGTTCCATCCGGCTCCAGGCCGAGCCGAATTGGCCACCGGTGGCGCCCATTTCCCGTGCGCGCTCGAACAGCCGCCTCGACTCATCGTACAGCCCGAGGTCGGACAGAAGGCTCGCCTTTAGGGCAACGGGCTGCCAGGCCGTCGGCAGGATGACCATCATGTCGTCCAGATAGGATATCGCCTCTTCCTTGCGGCCGCTCTTGGAAAGCAGCAGGGCCATGTCGTACTTGAGCTTCGGGTTCCGCGGCTGCAGCTCGATCGACCTCCGCATGGCGGCGATCGCCGCGTCGAGGTCCTCCATCTCGTAGAAGCACCTGCTCAGACTCGTTAGGACGCCGGCCGACAGCGGCCTCGACTCCTCCGCCCTCCGGTACGCCGCTACCGCCTCGGTGTATCGTTCGTTGCGCAGCAGGAAGTCGCCGTACGCAAGCCTGGCCCGGAGGTCGTCTCCGGCGTTGTGCTCCACCCACTTGAGGATGCTCTCCGCTCTGTCCAACTGCCCCAGCTTCTCCAGGAGCGACGACAGCTCAAGCCTGTATCGGACATTGCCGGGGTCCAGCTTCGACGCCTTTTCGAGAGCGTCGATCGCTCCGTCCACGTTGTCGTCCGCGAGATAGAGCCTGGAGATGTTCTGATAGGTGGACGCGCGGCCGGGCGCGAGAGAGAGAGCGACCCTGAGCTCACGATACGCGTCCGCGGTCCTCCCCACTTCGCGGTAGGCGACTCCGAGATTGTTCCTGATGTGCGCCGCGTCCGGCTCGATCTCGCTCGCCAGCTCCAGTACCTGTATGCCCACGCGCGGCTGTCCCTGCACGAGCATGAGCTGACCCAGGTCGGCCAGCGACGTCGCGTACGCGTCCCTCGTTCCGTCCTCTCTCGGCGTGACGACCTGAGAGCGCGACGTATCGGCGCCCGTCACGGAGGGGGCCAGCAGCTGCCGGCCGTAGCTCTCCAGCAGCCGGACGCCCGCGCTCGACCTGAGCTGAGGCGCGCTGTCCTTCACGATGCGCACGAGCAGTCCTTTGGAAACGGATCGCGCGGGAAAGGCGTCACGTCCGATGTCTATGTCGGCCACGACGGAGTGCTCGCCGGAGTTGAGCCCGACGAGCAGCGGGAGATACGAAGCGACGGGCAGCACGTCCCTCGCTGGCGGGTCGCAGGGAACGGACGGGTCGCGGCCCGAGGAAGCGGCCAGCTCGTTCTCCGTCGGGAACCTGACCGAGGGATACCACGCCTCCAGGTGAGGGGCCCTCTCGCGTATGTTCACGATGCCGATGTCGTCGCGCTCGCCGTCGACGAACCTTGAGTACCAGAGCGGGAAGATGGTCCGGTCGTTCTGCGCCAGGACGACGGCCCCTTCGGGGATCTCGCTGAGAAGCCTCTTGAGGTAGAGGCGCCCCGCTGTGTCGTCGCTCAGGTCACGGGCGGGCCACTCGACGGCTGCGGCGGTGAAGAGAGAAAGGCTCGCGATGCAGGCGAGCGCCACGGACGCGACGGCTCGCGCCCTCGCACCGGCGGACACGGCCGAGGGCAGCTCTGCGACGGCGAGACCGACCGCCGCCGCAAGAACGGCGTAGACCGGTATGAAGTAGCTCTCGATGTCGGGTATGCGGTAGTTGACGGCGTGCCACACGACCAGCACCGCCTCGAGCACCAGAACGGCGAAGAGACGCTTGGACCGCACCCACAGAACGCACAACCCGAGCGCCGCGAGCGACAGCACCGGCCAAGTCAGGTCGCGCGGTAGCGCCGAGAAGAACGAGCCCATGTTGTGAAGCACGCCCGGCAGCGGCTCGGCGAAGAGTCTCGAGGAGTACTGCGCGCCGGAGACGTGCGCGACGAGGTCGGGCAGTGAGCCGATCGGTGCCCACAGGAGAGCCGGGTCCTGCGCCGAGCGGAGCGGGAGGTACACGTACAGCGAGAGCCCGAAGGCCATGAACAGCAGGGTCCGCCAAACGCTCCTCGAGCGCGCGTGACCGGCTTTCCCGGCCTCCAGAGCTACCGCCGCCGAAGGGATTGCGAGCATCGCCGTGAGATGGTGCGCGAGAGCGAGCCCCAGAAGCAGCCCACCCACCCACAGGCTCCTCTCTCCTCTGAGCCCTTCCTGAAGCAGCCCGTCCTCCGACAGCCTCCTCCAGCGCACGAACAGGTAGAGTGAGCCGAACACGATCAGGACGGACAGCGAGTAGACCTCCGGCACGGTCGATGCCGACCAGACCGGCGGAGAGAGAGAGAAGGCGGCGCCCGCCACCACTGCCCCCAGCGTCCGCGTGAGCGCGGCGCTCCACCCGCGGCGCCGAGGCGGCAGTCCGCCCGGGTGCGCGAGCTCCCAGACCAGCAGCGATACCACGGCGGCTGCCAGCGCACCGAAGACGGCCGACATCATCGACAGCCTGAAGAACGGAGTGCCGAACGGAAGCCGGACGGCCACGGCCGAGAGGAGCGTGTAGAGCGGATAGCCGGGCGGATGCGCGACGCCGAGCGTCCGGGCAACCGCGACGAACTCGGCCGAGTCGCCGAGCGTCAGGTAGCGCGCCGCCGTCGCCGCGAAGATCGACAGCGACAGCGCCGCGGAGATCGCGGCGCTCACCAGGGCGAGCGGCCATCCCCTGCTTGCCGCCTTCTCGGATGCGGTCGGACTCGCGTCGCCCTTCGGTGCGTCCGGGTCGGTTTCTCTCGCCCGCCGGCCCGGCGCGCTGCTCCGTTCTGACTGGGACATCATGATAGCATCCTCTCGTCCCGGGGCGGCGTCGATCGTTGGGAGCTGCGCGCCGCCGGTATCACGGTTCGGATGATACCATGTCACAGCGACCGCTCCATGCGCAATCGCCGCGATGGGAGCCAGTGGTTCCTGCGGGAGGCAACTTGACCGTCTCCTTGCGGCTGTGCTATGCTGGGTTCGCGTTGACCGATGCACGGGACGCCGTGCGGGCACGCGCCCCGCGGTACGGTCCCAGATGCGTGCCGGTCCTGTGGTCGCACGGGAGACAGAACATGAGAACATTGCTGACGATGACGATCGTGCTGTCGTTGTGCGCGAGCGCCCTGGCAACGGGCTCGCGATTGGGTGCGGAGGATGTGGTCGAACCCAAGGAGGCGCCCGCGGCTCTCCAGATTCCCGTGGCCGATGTTCTCATCTGCATCGACGTCGACGCCAACTGGAGCGTCTTCGCCGACCCCAGCCCCAAGTACGCGGCGGCGTTCGCAGCCGCGGGGGCGTCGATCATAGCGACGTGCTCGGTCGAGACGTCGGGCGGCTCGATCAACTTCCCGGGGAGCGTGACCGCAGACAAATACCCCGTGGTCGTAGTGCTCACAAGCGAGAACTGGTGGTCGGCACCCCAGAACATCGACCCGGTCGACGAGCAGGTGCTCGCCGACTACCTGGACTCGGGGGGCAACCTGCTCCTCGTGGGCCAGGACTACATGTACGGCGCACACCCGACGATGGGCACGTGCTCGGGCTTCCCGAGGGACTACCTCGGCATGAGCTACTGCCAGCAGGAGGTCGTCTGGGCTCCGAACACGGCCACGGTCTCGGGCTCCGATGGATGGATCTTCGCCGGCGAGAGCGTCGTGCTGGATTCGTCCAACGTCTTCATGAACAACCCGTTCTTCCCCGACTGCGCCGACCCGGTCGAGGAGACCGCCGGCTACGGCCTCTACTATGATGACGGCGGCCGCAACGGTATCCTCATCTACAACCAGACCGACGTGTTCAAGACGGTCTGGTCGGGGATAGAGCTGGCGGGGGCCAACACCGACGACTTCGACAGGATCATCGACGTGCTCTACGACTGGTTCCTGGGTATCACTCCCGTCGAAGAGACGTCATGGGGACACATCAAGTCGATGTACAGGTAACTGCCTTCGCGCGCCTGACGGCCGGCGGCGACCGGGCGTCCTCTGCAGCAGCGACATCTTCGGACGGGGACACTGGTCCCCGTCCGCTTCGTTTTGCGAGCCGCTTGAGCTATACTCCGGTCGCACACGGCGTGCGCGGGCACGGCCCTGGCGGCCCGGAACGAGAACGGAGAATCGGATGAGCGAGAGAGACAGGAGTGACCAGCGAGACGGCGCGTACGAGGTTGTCTACACGGCCAACGGCGAGGCCGAGGCGAACGGCATCAGGACGGCGCTCGAGGCTGCCGGCATCCCGTCGGAGATGAAGGTCGAGGCCGCCGCGAGGCTCTTCCCGGTGACCATCGATGGGCTCGGGGCCGTACGCATCCTGGTCCCGTCCGACTGTCTGGACGAGGCGCGCGAGATACTGAGCACGCCGGCCGAGCCCGCCGCGAATGACGACTGACCGACGCGTCCGGGCAGCGACCGACGCCCCCAGACAGCGGAGTTCGTCCGACGCGTCCGCACGAGCCGCGCCGAGTGGCGCACCGGAGCAAGACATGACCGAGATCGACCTCAGGGATGACAGCATGTGCTTTTGCTGTGGCAAGCTGAACGAGCAGGGCCTCAAGCTCGAGTTCGAGACCACGGACTCGGTCACCACGACCTCGCTCTCCTTCCCCAAGCAGTTTCAGGGCTACCGCGACATCGTCCACGGAGGGCTCATTGCCGCGGTGCTCGACGAGGCCATGGCCACCCTCGTCAGCGAGATGGGCCACCTCGCGGTCACGGCGGAGCTCAAGGTGCGATTCCTGCACCCCCTGAGGGTGGAGACGCCCGTCAGGTTCACCGCATACCTCCTGGACAAGAGGCGCAACACCTTCAGGATGGAGGCGACCGCCCGCCTCGAGGATGGAACGGACATCGCGCGGGCGGAGTCCACGTTCCTCTCGAGGGGTCGAACGCCACTCGCCGGATCATAGTCCCCCGAACGGCCATTCATTGACGACCGTCAAAGTCTGCGGTATAATGAAGCGGACTGCCCTAATGGGACGTCCTACCGTCCCTTTCACGCTGCCTCACGGAGGAAGACGACATCAGACGCCTACACGCGTTCTCGTTCGCCGCGCCCGCCGTACTGACCGCCGCGGCTTCGCTGCTAGTACCGGCCGCCTCGACGTCCGCGCAGAATGGGGAGGTGAGGCGCGTCGGCGTCCCGCTGATCGAGGCCACTGCCAGGGTTTCGGCCGATTCGGCGGAAGAGCTGGTGCTCAGGTTCGAGGCTACGGCGCCCGCGGGATGGAGCCGGGCGGATGCGACAGCGGGCGGGGACGTCGCGTTCCGGAAGACGCGCGGAGGGACTGAGTACGAGTGGTCCGCGTCGGCCGCTGGAGCTGCTTCGTTCACCGCACTGGTGGAGGTCCCGGCCACCGGACGGGTCTCCCACGAGGTGCCGGACGCGGGCGGCGGGGTCGCCGAGGTCGACGTGTCGGCGCCGGCGGTCATGCGCGACGTGAGAGTGGTCCGCGTGACGTTCACTCCGCGATTCGAGACGGACGGAGGAACCTGCACGGTGGACGTGAAGCTCCGCTTCGCAGTCGGCGTGGGTGTGAACGAAAAGACACGCGAGCTGCCTCTGCCCTCCCCCGCCTTCGAGAGGTTATACGAGAGCGAGGTCCTGAACTACGACCGGGCAGCGCACGCGGCGTCGCGGGCGCCGGGCGTCCGCGACGCCGTGCCCGACGGCGCCAGGTACCTGATAGTCACGGCAGACACGTACCTGCCTGACGTCGCCCCGCTCGCGGAGTGGCGCAACGCGCAGGGACTCCTGACCAGGACGGTACCCCTCTCCTCCATAGGCTCCTCCGCGAACGACATCCACGACTACATACAGAGTGCGTACGACACTTGGGACGTTCCGCCGGAGTACGTTCTTCTAGTGGGCGACACGGAGCAGCTGACCGGGTACTCCGACCTGGCGTACACGGACAACTACTACGGGACGATGGAAGGCGACGACGTCATCGCGGACGTGCTGGTCGGTCGCATCTCCGCCGACACACACACGCAGTGCCAGACGCAGGTTGCGAAGATCCTGGGCTACGAGCGCACGCCGACAACCAACGACCCGAACTGGCCGCTCACCGCCACTCTCATCATCGCGGACGACTTCGACACGGGCGACTGGGTCTACTACGACAACACGTGGTACATCTACGATCTGATGGAAGACGCAGCTTTCGCGCCGATCGACACGCTCTTCGAGAAGAACGGTGTGTCGACGTCGCAGGTCTACGCGTCCGTCAACGACGGGGCGGGGTTCATCAACTTCCGGGGCCAGGCCTGGATCAACTGGCCCTACCCGTTCGACCTGAACACGTACAACGTGACGACCGGGTGGAGGCTCCCGGTGGTCATGTCGGCGACCTGCGGCACCGGCATGTACGAGACGGACGGCTTCATGTGTGAGTCGTGGGTGCGCGCCGGCAGCGCAACGACCCCGAAGGGCAGCGTGGCGTTCTTCGGCACCGACACCGCGTACCCCGGCGAGGTCGAACTAGCGCTGCGCAGAGGCTACGTCGACGAGGGATTCTTCGGGAACGTCTTCAGCGCGAACGGACTCACGCTGGGCGAAGCCTGCGCCGCCGGCAAGCTCAACATGCTCAAGATGACGGGCAACCGGGAGGAGTACGAGGGATGGAATCTCCTCGGCGACCCGGCGATGATGCTCTGGTCCGGGGAGATGAGCGAACTCCAAGCGTCTCACGACCTCGCGGTCCAGCCGGGCCATACCGATCTCACCGTCACCGTCACCGACGGGACCTCCTACGTCGAGGGCGCCATGGTGGCTTGCGTGAAGGATGGAGAGACGTACTCCTGGGGATACACCGACGAGCTGGGCGAGGTGACACTGCCCGTCGATCCGGTGACAGAGGGCGAGATGACGCTCACGGCGACCGCGCGGAACGCAGTTCCAAGTGAGAGCACGGTCCAGGTGGTCACGGGACCGCTGCCGGTGCTGGACACTATCACGGTGGACGATTCCTCAGGCGGCAACGGTGACGGATACCTGAGCCCCGGAGAGACGGCTTTCCTCAGTACAGCGCTCCTGAACATCGGGGACGAGGCTGCCACGTCGGTGTCAGCCGTGTGGAGAACGACCGACCCGTACGTCACGATCGCCGACAGCACGTCCGCGTACCCCGACATCTCTCCCGACTCCGCGCAGCCGGCTGGCGACGGCTTCGAGGTGTCGCTGTCCGCCGACTGCCCATCCGGTCACCGCCTGCACTACTCGCTCGCAGTGTCGTACAGCGGCACGGAGAACATGCTGGTGCCCTCACCAATGATCGTGGAGACCGGGCGGTTCGTCGCGGCCTGGAACCAGGTGGATGACGCCGCCCCCGGCGGCGACGGAAGCGGGACGCTCTCGCCCGGCGAGACGGTCGGACTCTCGGTGGGCGTGACCAACAGCGGCCCGTGCGACATGTCGTCGGTGCTGGGAACTCTCGTGTCGAGCGATCCTTACGTGGCGATCACGTCCGACGCGGCCCGCTTCGACGACCTTCCTTCGGGCTCGATCGCCGACTGCACTCTCGAGCCCCTCGTTTTCTCCGTGTCACCCAGCGCGCCGAGTGGACGAGAGATCACGCTCTCTCTCGTCGTGAGCGGCGACGGCGGACACTACACGCACGCGGACACCCTGGACTTCGTCTATGAGCTGACCGGCGGGGCGACGACGCTCCCCTCCGGGCCGGACGGGTACGGCTACTACGTGTACGACCAGACGGACGGGCTCTTCGGCCCGGCGCCGACGTACGACTGGTTCGACATCGCGCCACCGGGGCCGGGCACCCTCATCGCGGACGTCACCGACGCCGATGCAGGGATCGCAACGATGGCCATCTTGTGGAACTTCTACTACTACGGGGAGATGTTCAACCAGGTATCGGTCAACTCGAACGGGTTCATGACGATGGGTTGGACCGACTACCGCCTCGGGGACAACTCGTCGATACCTAACCCGCTGGGCCCGCAGAACATGATCGCCCCCTTCTGGGATGACCTCGACCCGTCGGCCGGCGGCGACGTCTACAAGTACCTCGACGCCGCGAACCACAGGTGGATCTTCCAGTTCGACCACGTGCGGCACTGGGGCATGCCGTTCGAGGAGACGTTCCAGGTCATACTGCTGCATCCGACCTACTACCCCACGCCGACCGGCGACGGACAGATCCTCATCCAGTACCACGACGTGTCGCTCGCCGACGGCTGCACGGTCGGCTTCGAGAACGGCGCGCAGGACGACGGCATGCAGTGCCTGTTCGACGGCCAGTACGACGCGCAGCTGGCTCCCCTCGGATCGGGCAGCGCGCTGCTCCTGACCACGATCGCGCCGACAGGCGGGGGGCTCCCGTGGCTCGTGCTGACGGACTACACGGTCGACGACTCCGCGTACGGGAACGGCAACGGGAAGGCGGAGCCGGGAGAGACGGTCACCCTATCGGTCGAGTTCTCCAACGAGGGCGGCCTGCCGGTGGAGGACCTCTTCCTCACGCTTTCGTCGCCCGACGGGCTGACGACCGTATCGGACGACGCGGGGACGATGCCCGACCTCGACGCGGGCTCCACCGCGAATTCGTCGGCCGACCCGTTCACCCTCACCGTCTCCGAAGCGCTCGGCGACACGGTGGCCACCCTGTGGACAACCATAGAGGGCAACGGAGGAGCCTACAGCGGCGCGCAGCGGGTCGAGTTGCACATCGACCTCTCGAGCACGGCGGTCGGCGATGAGACGCCGTCCGAGTTCCGCTTCCAGGCCTGCCGACCGAACCCATTCACGAACGGGACCGCGATGCGGCTCGCGATGCCCGCGGGCGGGCGTGCCACGGTCAAGGTCTACAACGTGAACGGCAGGCTCGTGAGGACGTTGCTCGACGCAACGGTCCCCGCCGGAGAGAGGGACGTGGTGTGGGACGGCCGCGACGATTCGGGCGAGCGCTGCGCCTCGGGCGTCTACATGGTGCGGGTCGAGACGCCGAGCGACAGAGCGACGAGAAAGGCGGTCCTGCTGCGGTAGAAGCTGCGGCAGAGAAGGCGACAGAGAGAGGGGCTCGCTCAGTGAGCGGGCCCCTCTTCTCTTCCAGAGAATCGAGTCGTACCGCGCGCGCCCTAGCGATAGAGCGCCTTTATCGCCGACCAGCTCTCCTCCTCTACGGGAACCTGCTCGGCGTCCATCTGAACCATGATCGAGCCGTAGTTGTTCCCGATGTCGGCGTAGCTCTTGTCGACCAGGAACATGTAGATCCACGACGTCGCATGCATCTCGAAGGAGAACTCCTCGCCGTACTCCAGTTCCATGATGACGGGGTGCATGGGCCTGTTGCGATCCCTCGTGAAGATGAGCACGCCCTCGTAGTCGCCGTCGGCCATGCCGTTGGTGACTGCGTCGCCCCACGCGATCGAGAGCGTACAGGCGTAGTCCGGGGGAACATCGACGTTCTTGATGGAACCGAAGTCCTCGAGTCCGAGGCAGTTGAAGACGGCGTCGACGGTGAGTACCTCGCGTTCCCTGTCCGCCGCGGTGAACGTGAGCGTCATGATGCCGGAGTTGTCCGGGACGTCCTTGAGACCCTTGTCAACCAGGAACGCGTAGAGCGGCTCGCTGCCCGCCACGAACTGGTAGACCTCGCCCTTCTCGAGATACTTCGTCACGGGGTGCGTCGGTGCGCTGTAGTCGTAGTAGAAGAGAAACACGCCGTCGAAGAAGCCGTCCGGGTCGGTGTTCGCCCTCGCGTTCCCGTCGACGATGACCTCGTAGGCCACACCCTCGGTGAGCGCTATGCTCGCACCGCCGGCCTGGAAGAGCCCGATGCAGTTCTTGACGGCGTTGACCTCCTGCTCAAGCTGGGCGGACGATACGGTCGAGAGAGCGAGCAGCAGAGCTGTGGACAGAAGCCAGTACCTGTTCTTCATTGGCGCCTTCCCCCCTTGGCTTGGAGGAGCCCGCCGGGCAGCCTGACACGTCGGGCCCCTATGATGCATTCGTACTCAGACTTTAGCACACTTGTCAGCACGGGTCAAGTATCGCTGGGCGAGCGCCTCTCCAGTCCGGTCGGAGCGCCGCCGCGAGCCTCACGGTCGACTGAGGTGCTCCACGTCAAGTCAGCGTCAGTGCAGCAGCACGAGCTTCGCGGAAGCGTCTCCTCCTCCCGCCGTATTCAGCCGCGCAACGTAGACGCCGGACGCGCACGCGTGGCCGGTCGCATCGAGACCGTCCCACCGCACCTCATGCTCTCCCGCCCCGACCTCGCCGGACCGAAGCGTGGCGACGCGGCGGCCCGATACGTCGAAGACCTCGAGCGCCACCGTCGAGGCCGCGCGCAGGAAGAACCGAAACACCGTCTCATCAGCGAACGGGTTCGGAGACGGAGGCGCCAGGTAGATGTCGGCGACCGCCTCGTCCTCGGGGACGCCGGACGAATCCGTCCCGACCCACGCGGATTGCAGAACCTTGTTCTTGATGGGGACGTCACCGTACGGCTGAGGGCTCGGGTTCGTTCCGCCCGGTTGCTGGACCCAGCAGGCCACGCCCATCTTTTCGTAGTCCCATGACGGCTGAACGGTGAAGGTGCGCCTGATGTCCACCTTCTCACCCGAACTCAGAGTGATCCTGTCGCCCGAGGTATCGGTCATGAACTCAACGACGTGATATGGAAGGTGCGACTGCGTGCCTCCAAATGCCGGAACGTACTCGTCCAGCGTGGCGACCATGCAGAGCTTCGCCTCTCCCACCGTCTCCTCGGCCTCGATGTGAGCCGTGAAGTCACCCTCTCCATTCTCAACGATGGAGATGGTGAGCGGTGATGGCTCTGCCGCATGCGCCTGGTAGTCGACCTCTAGCCATGAGATCGGCCACACGTCCGACACGCCGTCGCCGCAGGCGGTCGGCATGGCCATGATGCCGTAGTAGTCGGTGCGCGGCGTCCAGAATCCGTCACCGAGCGTGTGCTGCACGAGGACCATCTCGTCTCGGGTGTGCGTCTGCTGAAAATCGTCCACCGCAACTGCGGCGCTCGGGCACGACGATCAGGTGTGCGAGGTGAAGTGCTCGTAGAGAACGGTTCTGGGAGCGGCTTCGGCCGCCGCGGCCATCAGAACGAAAGACAGAAGTGCAATGAAGGGGACCCTGCGCACGGCCTCCTCCTTCCCTTACCGGTTGCCCTGTTGCTGTGCTGGGACTCATCGCCGCTACCCGCTGCGAGGACGTTGTGCAGCGCGTGACGGGACAGCGTGAATTCGCTCGGGGAACTGGTCACACGATACCACACACGGCAGTGCCAATCAAGGCGGGTGACGTCTCGCACATCGTGTCACCCGTTGGGACGGGGCGGGCGGACCCACCCGAACCGTTGTGTCGAAGGCCGGTCCGGGCTACCATGCTCGTTGAGGCGCTCGACCGTCCATGCGCCGCGCGCCCTTCCCCGCCTCAGCGTAAGCGCCGCACACACGCACCGAAAGGAGCTGCAGATGGAGTATGACCCCGAGATGATGGTCAGATCCCGACGATTCGGCGCCCTGTCGCTTCCGGGCCGAGTGAGTCTCGGCTGGGTCGTGGTGGGCGTCGTCGCTCTCGTCTTCCTGGCGACGACGTTCTACTCCGTCGCGACGGACGAGGTCGGAGTCGTCAAGCGCCTGGGCACCTATGTCAGGACGGCGCAGCCCGGCCTTCACATGAAACTCCCGTTCGCCTTCGAGAAGGTGCACAAGGTGCGGGTCAGACACGTCTTCAAGGAGGAGTTCGGGTTCGCCACCGAGCGGCCGGGGGTGAGAACGGTCTACAGCCGTGGTGACTTCTCGGGCCAGTCGCTCATGCTGACCGGCGACCTGAACTCGGCGGTGGTGGAGTGGATCATCCAGTATCGCATCAAGGACCCGGTCCAGTACCTGTTCAACGTGCGCGGAGTCCCGGAGACGATCAGGGACGTCGCGGAAGCGTCGATGCGGACAATCGTCGGGGACAGAAGCGTCACCGAGGTGCTCACGATCGGGCGCCGTGAGGTCGCCGACCAGGTCCAGCTGTTGATGCAGGACGTCCTCGACAGGTACGAGTCGGGCGTCGAGGTGGTCACGGTGAACCTGAAGGACGTCAATCCGCCCGACCCGGTGAAGCCGTCGTTCAACGAGGTGAACGAAGCCAAGCAGGAGCGCGAGACGCTGATCAACGGCGCGTGGGCCGAGTACAACCGCGCGATACCGGCGGCCCAGGGCGAGGCCCAGCGAGTCATCCGCGACGCCGAGGGCTACGCGCTCGCGCGGGTGAACAGAGCGCAGGGTGACGCCGAGAGATTCATCGCGGTGTGGAAGGAGTACTCACGGGCGAAGGACGTGACGAAGAGACGCCTCTACCTGGAGACAATGACTGAGATCCTGCCGAAGATCCAGGGGAAGTTCATAGTCGACCCGGAGCTTCGGAACCTCATCCCGCTTCTTCAGCTCGACAGGAAGGGAGGCGGAGAATGAGAGCGCGCGGAATAGCGATCGTCCTGGTGGTAGTGGTGCTTGGCCTCGTGGTGCTCGCGAACTCGCTATACGTGGTCGACATGACGGAACAGGTTGTCATCACGCAGTTCGGAAGGCCGGTGGGCGACCCGATCCGGGCACCTGGGCTCAAAGCCAAGGTGCCGTTCGTACAGACCGTTAACTCGTTCGACAGGCGCATCCTCGAGTGGGACGGAAGCCCGGACCAGATACCCACAAGGGACAAGAAGTACATCTGGGTTGACACGTTCGCGCGGTGGAAGATCGCAGACCCGCTCAAGTTCATGCAGTCGGTGTCGAGCGAGCTTGGCGCCCAGGCGCGTCTCGACGACGTCATCGACGCCGTCACGCGCGACCTGATCACCGGACAGGACCTGCTTGAGGTCGTGCGCAACTCGAACAGGGTGATGGCTGCGTCGGACACCAACGTCGTCGCCACCACCGAACGGGACGAGGAGATCGAGGTAGGACGTACGGCCATCACGAGAGAGATCCTGGCGAGGGCGTCGGAGCAGATGCCGAGGTACGGCATCGAACTCGTAGACGTCGAGATCAAGCGCGTGAACTACGTCGAAGAGGTGCGGCAGAAGGTCTACGAGCGGATGATCTCTGAACGACAGAGGATAGCCGAGCGCTACCGGTCCGAAGGTCAGGGACAGAGCTCTGAGATACGCGGCCAGAAGGAGAAGGAGCTGCAGCGCATCACGTCCGAGGCATATCGCGTTGCCGAGGAGATACGAGGCGACGCCGACGCCGAAGCAGCCGGGATCTATGCCGAGGCCTTCGGGCGAGACCCCGACTTCTACACGTTCATTCGGACGCTGCAAAGCTATGGAGAGACGATGAACGAGGAGACGTCGCTCATCCTGACCACGGACAGCGACTACTTCAAGCTGCTGAAGGACTTGTCTGGGAGGTAGGAGGCTCTAGAGAGCAGTCCGCCGCGAGGCGGAGGCAGCGGGGCGGGCGGCGCGTCGTCCGCCCCGTTCGTTCGTGGCGACGAGACGCCCCGGCCGCCGTTCGGACATCAAGACCTCGCCGCCACCGTTATCATCCTCCGGGAGCCGCGGGAGAACGGGCTACCGTCGATCCACCCGTAGAACCGCTCCAACTCCAGCCCGGCGAGCTCGACAAGGCGCTCCATCTGCCGCGGCGTGTAGACGCGCATCGACGTGCGGCGCCTGGAGCGGTTGCCGTCGCGCAACATCGTCCACGTTCCCTCGATGCGCTGGGTGTCCGGGTCCCACCAGTTGCGCACGTGGACGCGCACGGAGCCGTACTCGTCCCACGCGCTCGCCCGGAAGGTGCGCAGCACGCGTTCCCGGTTGATCTGGTCGATGAGGACACGGCCCCCGCGCGGCACGAGGCGCCCGAATGCCCTGAGCATCGCCAGGTTCTCTGAGTCATCGAAGTAACCGAAGCTACCCCACCAGTTGACGACGGCCCTGAACCGGCCCTCGACCGGAGGCTCACGCATGTCTCCCACGAGAAACTCAGCGCGACCCCCGACCCTCCCCGACAGCCTGCGGGCCCTCTCCACGCTCCTGACGCACGTGTCGACTCCGACGACGTCGCAGCCCATGCGCGCGAGCTCCAGCGAGATTCTGCCGTCCCCGCACGGTACGTCGAGCACCCGGCTGCCCTTGCGGAGACCGAGCGCACCGCGGATGAATCGCGCTTCTTCGAGCGACTCCTCGGGCGTGTAGACGTTGCGTATGATCTCGTCCCACTCGCCCTCGAAGAATGTGTCAGTCCAGTGTCTTGACATCGCGCCCCCCCACGCGCGACCGGCTGTGAGTTGGACGCTCACGATAGCACGGCCGCGCGCGGGAGGAAAGACCGGCCCCTCCGACGGACGGACCCGACGCGCGTTTCGGGTCCCCCGGTACGGCCGCCCGACCCGGAGGCGGGCGGCCGGTGCGCCGGATGATCCTACTTGAAGTACGACCCAGGATTCGGAAGCCTGACCGAACGCTCACCTGAGTCCGCCAGGAGTTCCGAGAAGTCCGTGCCCTCGACGCCCGCGAGCGAGGACGCGTCCTTCATGTAGTCGGCCCACGCGACATCGTCTTCCGTCTTGTCGCTCGAGTTCGGGTACTCGGCTCCGCTCGCGACCAGCCGCCGCGCGATGAACCACTCCACGGTGGTCCTGGCGAACTCGGTGTAGGGAACGCCGGCGGGCTTCCGGGCCACAATCGTCCCGTCCTCGTCGAGCGTGTATGGGCCGGCCTCATTGACGCGGAGATCGAACTCGCGGCAGTCGTCGGAGGCCAGAGCGAACGCCCCGTGGATGCCCGCGCGCAGGCTGCGCGCCTTCTCGAGGTCGCGGGACTCGAGCGCGGCCGAGGCCAGGTGGATGCGCTCCATGTCCTCGGCGTTCTCGCGGGCCATCGCGGCACGTTCGTCATCGGAGAGCGGCAGCATGACCCGCTCTCCGACCTCCAGTTCCCTCAGGCCGTTCATATCGGTCAGCGTGTCCCAGAGGGTGTAGACATCGGCGTCGCGGGGCTCAAGCTCCGAGGGAAGGACTCCCTCACGGGCCGCCACGACTTCCGCGGCGATGCTCCATAGGCTCTCGCCGGGCAGCGCGAGCACCGTGCGGTGCCCCGACAGGACGTTGCCCTCGTCATCGAGGACGACGGCATTTGGCTCTCCTCCCATCATGCGTTCTCTGTTCGACGCCACGTCGACGGAGCGTCTCCTGGCCGCCCGGACACTCGCGAGTTCAGTCGCGTACTGTCGCCCGGGCCGTGCCTTCTCGGCCGTCTTCAGGTACTTGATCGCCAGCGCGTACTTCCCGTGCGCGAGAGCGCTCATCGCCATGCCTCTCCACTCGGATGCGGTTCGGCCGGCGTAGCTTTCCTCCATCGCCGCTGAGAGCGCGGGCGGGCGGCCCCCTCCTCCGCCGACGATCGCCGGAACAGCGAGTCCGGCGACGACGAGCAGGACCGGGAGGGCGATCGTTGCCTTCCTGAGGCGTGTCATTCTGTGCCCCCTTTCGTCCTTGAGACTTCGGCCGGCGGTCTCCCCGGCCTTTGACCATCGGACGCGCGTGAGGGCCGTTCTCTTCTGCGCGCGAACCGGGGACATAGAGAAGCGGCGGGCGCTTTCGCGCTCGCCGCTCGATGAGGCTACGTCGGGCCGCCTACTCGTTCACCCAGTCTCCCAGGGTTGTAGGGTCTATCCTGTGCACGTCGAACAGAGTGGCTATGAGCCGCTCGTTGCCCCCGGCACGCTCCGGATTGACGAACTCCCAGACGGTGCGGCCCTCCGGCGTTACCTCGAACGCCCTGCCGTTGTCGGACTCCACAATGAGCGTGTTGCCGTTGGAGAGTCGGTGATTCGCGCCGCAGAGTTGTGTGTAGAACGGGTCGTCGTCCGTGCCCTCGTACTGCCACTCGACCTCGCGCGTCACCGGGTCGAACTCGACGACCCTCGAGACGCCTCTGTCCCCCTTGTTGTCGAAGACAAGGATGTTCTCGTCGGGCAGGACCTTCACGTCGTGCTGCATCCTCCATTGGCCCGATGCGCCCCACTCGATCTTCTCGCTGTCCATGTCGAGCACGGCGACAGTGTTGAGAAGCCGCAGCGAAACAAGCACGTTCCCGGCTCTGAACGCCGGGATCTCGTCGGCCAGGCGCCCTTCGGACACGTAGAGCGAATTGGTGTGAAAGAGGTCGCCTACCCCTCTCATGCCCATCACCACGAGCACGTTCTCGTAGCTGGAGTCGTAGAAGGCCTGGAGCAGCGAGACGCTTCGAAGCTCGTTACCATTCTCGTCCAGGATCGTGACGAAGTCCTCCAGCACCGGCGTCTTTGCGTTAATCCTGTTGACAATGTGAGCCCTGCGCGTCAGCACGTAGATGCGACCGTCGTCCATCACCTTAACGTCGTGGTGGGCCGCGCCGGTATAGGCCCAGATCAGGTTGGAGTCCTTGTCGATCTTGATGAGCCCATATCCCTCATAGATCGCGAGCAAGTCGCCGTTCGGAAAGAGGTGCACCTGCCTCCAGCACTGCGCGTTGTCGTGCTTCGCGGCCTCCACGGAGTCCGGATACGCTCGACGAAACGGGAACTCCCACTGGTGCAGGATCTCGCCGTCCATCGTCATCAGGATGGCCCCGGGATGGTGGCCGGAGTTGTAGAGATTGAGGCCGGGACATGCCGCCGACTCGTCGTAGACGGTTACGCCCGAGTACGACGGAGCCTCCTTGTAGCCCGTCAGGTAGCCGATGGAGCGCAGCCTCTCGGCCTCCGCCCTCTGCTCCTCGGTCATCTTGACACGTTCCGGAACCTTCCTTGAGGTCCTCCATCTTCCCCTCGGCGTCTCGATCGTTGCGCCGTCGCCCACCGACGTGGCGCGCGCGAACGATGCTACCGAGCAAGCGATCAACCCGAACATGACTGCCCATCTCACGCACGTGATCGTGCGCGACCGAGCTTCTCTATGGGCCGTCCCTTTCCGGAGTCTCAATATTCCCTCCCTGGCCTTCAGAATCGAGGAGGCCCGTCAGGGCGTTCGGTCGAGCCAGGCGCCGGCCGCGTCGAGCGGCAGCCTCGCCATCTCGAAGATGGTGGCGATAAGCTCGTTCCTGGCGCCCGCCCTTGCAGGATTCAGATACTCCCAGACGATCTCGCCCTCGGGCGTCACCTCGATCACGCGTCCCCGGTCCGACTCGGTCGCCAGCGTATCCCCGTTGGGCAGGCGCTGAACCGACCCGCAGGTCTGAGTATAGAAGTCGTTGGGATCGTCACCGTGGTAGGTCCATACTTGCTCGCCCGTCACCGGGTCAAACTCGATCAGGCGCGACCGCCCCTCGTAGCCCTCGTTGTCGAACAGGAGTATGTCACCTCCCGGCAGAACGCAGGGGTCGTGCTGCGCCACCCACGCCCCCTTGGCCACCCACGTGATCTCCAGCGTGTTCATGTCCATGACCGCCAGCATGCTCGGTATTCTCATGGAGAGCAGAACGCTGCCGTCGGCGAACTGCGGCAGGCCCTCGACCATGCCGTCCTTGAGTATCGATATCGAATTCACGTGGAGAATGTCGCCGTAGATCTGCAGTCCATCGAGGGCATCCAGGAAGTCGGAGCGGAGGAACGCATTGAGGATGGACGCACTCTCTATCTCATTGCCGTCTCTATCGAGAAGGACCACGTAGTCCTCCAGTATCGGCGCGCCGGGGCGCAGAACCGTCGACGTGGTGGCCTCCCTCGCAAGCGTGTAGATCGTCCCGTCCGCGGCCACTGCGACATCGTGATGCTCGCCCGTGAACTTCGTCCACAGGACGTTGGAGTCCTTGTCGAGCATGACCAACCCGTATCCCTCGAAGACGGCGGCAACGTCACCGTTGTCGAAGAGATACGCGAAGCGCCAGTACTGAGCGTTCTCGTTCTGTTCCTCGCTCGAGAGCTCGGGCCACGCCTTCAGGAACGGACACGTCCATTCGTGGAGGACATTGCCCTCCATGTCCATGAGGATCGCGCCGGGCTCGTGCCCGGACGTGTAGAAGTTGAGGCCGTCCCAGGCCTTGTCCCTGTCGTAGACGGTGACGCCCGACCTGGCCGGCGCCTCGACCGAACCAGTCAGATAGCCGATGGAGCGAAGGCGCTCCAGCTCGGCCTTCTGCTCCTCGGTAAGCTCCTCCTCGGGAATCTCGATGTTCCTCCAGCGGCCCGGGGGCCGGCGGGAGATGAACTCGCCTGCCTTGAACACGATCGGCTTGTCGTCATCAGCGGCCGCAGCCGGGACGAGCGAGAACGCGAGCACGACCGTCAGCGCGAGCAGCGGTAGCGCACGGCGTGTGAACGAATGCACTCTGTTCCTCCGATGAGAGCCAGCATGTGAATTGGCGCACGCCGGACGCGGGAACGCGCCCGGCGGCCGTAGCTGAGGTCTGCTATTCAATATAGCATCTCGGGGAGGCGTCTTCAACAGACCCCCGCCGGTTGACACCGGGCCCGGCAGAGGCTAGCATGACGCGCTGCTTGTGTAATGGTGTCAGTCCAGGAAAGGTGGATCAAGGTCATGAGCAGATCGCTCGTCGTATTGATGCTGGTACTGGCCTCTGCTATGGCGGTCTTCTACGGGTGCTCGTCCTCCGGCGGGACTTCGCCTGAGACGGTCGTTCCCTGGTACACGAACGCGACGTGGACGATGCTCGCCGACTTCCCGCCCGGCTCCGAACTCGGGACGTGCACGGTCTGGGCCGGCGGCGACTACGTCTACGCGCTCCGAGGTGGCATCGACGAGCACCACGGGGAGTACTGGAGGTACCAGATCTCAACGGACATCTGGGAGCAGCAGATGGACGACACGCCGTTCGACGCATACTGGGCGTCCTCAATGGTGTGGACGGGGGGCGACTACATCTTCGCCATCGAGGGAAACGGCAACGACGGTTTCTACAGGTACACGATATCGACAGGTGGCTGGGACGAGATGGCGTCCTTCCCCGAGGTGGCGGTTCGCTACACCGGTCAGACGCTCGCCTGGCCCGGGAGCGGCGACTACGTGTACGCTGTGCAAGGCAACAACCAGAACACCTTCGTGAGGTACCAGATATCGGCTGACGCGTGGGAGACGCTGAATCCCGTCCCTCAGAAGATGTACCGCGGCAACTCCATAGCCTACGGCGGCAACGGCAGGATCTTCGCGACCACCGACAGCCTCGGATTCTACGGATACGACAGAGCTACCGGCCAATGGTCGAACGCGGCCGACTGCCCGGTGGAGGTGGACCTCGGCGGCTGGCTCTGCCGCGACGGGAACGGGTCGCTCTTCCTGACGGAGGGAGATGGCTCCTCGTCACTGTGGCGTTACGACCTCGGCGACGACAACTGGGAAGAGATGCTCAGCGCTCCAGGCGCGGTCGACGGAGGAGGCTGCATCGTGTCTGACGGCGAGGCGCTCTACGTGATGCTGGGCGACGGCTCCACCGAATTCTGGGTACTCAAGGAGTAACGGACCCGCGGGCGCGAGCCCGTGCCAGGAGGAAACGCGTTGAATAGACTCACGGCCGTGTTCACGACTTGCGCGCTCGTCGCGCTCGTACTGGGTGGATGCTCTGGGGGGGAGCAGAACGGCGAGATCGAACTCGTGTTCGCGGCCGGCAACGACCCGTCGGGCGCCACCGAGTCGCTGATAGACGAGTACAACCAGGCGCATCCCGGCATCACGGTGAGATTCCAGGCGATGCCGGCCAGCACCGACACACAGCACGACGCGTACGTGACGTACCTGTCTGCGCACGAGAGCAACATAGACCTGTACAGTCTCGACGTCATCTGGACGGCCGAGTTTGCGAAGGCCGGTTGGATCACGCGGCTTCCCGACGGCTACCTCAACGAGGACGAGTTCCTGGCCGGCCCGCTCAAGAGCGTCTCCTACCAGGGGTCGCTCTACGCCGTGCCGTGGTTCACCGACGCGGGCGTCCTCTACTACAGAAGCGACCTGTTGGACGAGGCCGGCGTATCGGTGCCCGAGACCTGGGAAGACTTCGTGAGAGTCTGCAAGAACGTCGCGACGCCCCTTGGGATGGACGGATACGTCTGGCAGGGCGCCAGATACGAGGGTCTGGTGTGCGACTTCCTCGAGTTTCTGTGGGGCACGGGAGGCACCCTGAACCCGGAGGCACTGGCCTCGGATCCCGCCGACGCCGAGCGGTCGGTCGCGAGGGCCCTCCGCCTCATGCGTTCGCTGATCGAGGACGGAGTGACGCCCGAGAGCGTGCTCACGTACAAGGAGGAAGACTCCAGGCGGGTCTTCACCGAGGGACAGGCGCTCTTCCTGCGCAACTGGCCCTATGCGTGGAGCATGGCGGAGGGACCCGAGTCCAAGGTGAAGGGCGTCGTCGGCATAGCCACTCTCCCCCACGCGGAGGGAAAGACGTCCTACTCGACCATCGGCGGATGGAACGTCGCCGTCTCCTCATACACGAAGCACCCGACCGAGGCCCTCGAGTTCATGAAGTTCATCACGGGCGAGAAGTCGCTCAAGGAACGGGCGATCGCCGGAGCCTACCTCCCCACGAGGAAGAGCACGTATCACGACCCCGACGTGCTGGCGGCCGATCCGCATTTCGCCCGCTTCTTCGAGGTCTTCAAGAACACGCGGAACCGACCGCGCTCACCGGAGTACCCCAGAGCATCCGACGTCATCCAGGAGCAGACGCACGGTGCGCTCGCCGGGGAGATAGACATCGACGCGGCGGCGTCCGCGATCGTGAACGAGCTGTCCAAGATCCTGGTCGACGGCGATTCGCGGTGACTGGAGCCCGATGAACAGGAGACAGAACGCGAGGCTCGCCTTCTGGTTGCTCGCGCCGGCGGTCGCGTTCGCGCTCATCGTAGGGGCCTTTCCCGTCGCGAGCCAGTTCATTCTGTCGCTCGCGCGGTTCAACCTCAAGTTCGTCGAGGAACGAGGCTTCGTGGGGTTCGGCAACTTCACGAAGCTGGCAGGCGACGCCATCTTCTGGCGTGACCTGTGGCACACGGCGTACTTCACCCTGTCGTCCGTCGGGCTCGAGCTGATCCTCGGCCTCGCGGCCGCCCTCCTGCTCAACAGAATGAGGTTCGGAAGGACCGCCGCCACCTCGGCCGTGATGATGCCATGGGCGCTCCCCACCGTCGTTGCGGCCACCATGTGGTCGCTCATACTGAACGACCGGATCGGCCTCGTGAACTCGCTGCTCTCGCGAGCGGGGCTCCTCAGGGAACCAATACTCTGGCTGGGCCCGAAGCTGGCGATGGTGTCGGTCATTCTGGCAGACGTCTGGAAGACGACCCCCTTCGTGACGCTCATACTCCTCGCGGGGCTAAAGTCGATACCGAGACACTACTACGAGGCGGCGGCGCTCGACGGCGCCGGGAGATGGCAGACGTTCACCGCGATAACGCTCCCCCTCCTGAGGCCCTTCATCGCGGTGGCGCTGCTCTTCAGGGTGATGGACGCTTTCCGCATCTTCGACCTCATCTGGATATTGACAGGTGGGGCGTCGGGCACCGAGACGGTGTCCGTCTACATCTACAAGACGCTGTTCAGGTACGCCGACATGGGCTATGGATCCGCCATGACGGTCGCGCTCTTCGCGATCGTGTTCGTCCTGAGCCTGGCGCTGGTTCGCTTCATGAGGGTCGCGGCCGAGACACGCTGAGCCGCCATGAGAGAGAGCGACGGAGTGAGATCGAAGGAGATAGGAGCAGGAGGAACGTGGGCGCTCAGGGCGCTGGTCGTAGTGGTCTGCCTCGTTCCGCTCTACTGGATCCTGAACGTGAGCCTCTCGCTGCCCTCGGCCCTGTACAAGACGCCGCTCGACTACTTTCCGTCGCCGCCGACGCTCGACAACTTCAAGGCCGTCTTCGCGGTCAACCAGTTCCCCAAGAACGTAGCCAACAGCTTCATCGTGGCGTCGCTGACGACGCTTCTCACACTGGCGCTGGGATCGCCGGCGGCGTACGCGCTCGCGCGCCTCAAGGTGAGGTGGAAGAACGCGGTGCTGGCCCTATTCCTCGGCATAGCGATATTCCCGGCGATCGGGATGGTGGGCCCGCTCTACGTAGGCATGGCGAAGCTGGGCATCATCAACCACTACCCGGCCCTTATCATTCCCTACACGCTGCTGTCGCTGCCGCTCGCCGTATGGATACTCACGCAGTTCTTCTCGACGCTGCCCGACAGCCTCGAGGACGCTGCCCTGATCGACGGGTGCACGCCCATGCAGGCGTTCACTCGGATAATCCTTCCGCTGTCGGCGCCCGGCCTCTTCACGTCGGCCATCCTCATCTTCATCTGGGCGTGGAACGAGTTTCTGTTCGCCCTCATCATGACCTCTACGCCGGAGTCGAGGACCGTCCCCGTCGCCCTGGCATTGTTCGCCGGCCTCCACGAGCTGCCGTGGGCAACGATCGCGGCGGCGACGGTGGTGAGCGTCACTCCCGTGGTCATCCTGGTCATGCTGTTTCAGAGAAGGATCGTGGAAGGTCTCACGAGCGGCGTGGAGAAGTGAACAACGGGAGGGACCGGTTTCCTGGTCACTCCTCGTCCAGCCAGTACGCGGGGAAGTCCGGCGCGAGCCTAACGACCTCGAACAGCGTCGCAATGAGTTCCCCGTCCTCCCCGGCCCTGTACGGATTCACGAACTCCCAGACGATGTCCTTGTCCCTCGTGACCTCAAAGGCCCGCCCGTTGTCCGACTCGGTGATGAGCGTGTTGCCGTTGGGCAGTCGCTGGTTGGAGCCGCACGTCGAGCTGTAGAACTCGCCGTCCACGCCCCCCTCATACAGCCACATGATCTCCTGCGTGAAGGGATCGATCTCGAGCACCCTGGACACGCCAGGGCCGGCCTCGTTGTCGAAGACGAGCATCCCGCCATCCGGCAGAACGGTCGGCTGGTGTTGCTGGCGCCACAGGCCCGACAACGCCCACGTGACGCGTTCCTCCTCGAGGTCCACGACCGCGATCGTGTCGAGCATCAGCACGGAGACGAGGACCCGGCCGCTGCGGAATGCGGGCGACCGCGCCTCGAGCGTGGAATCCAGCACCTCGACCGTGTTCGTATGGAGTACGTCCCCCGGCCGCTCGATCCTGTCGAGCACCGACGAGTAGTCTGAGTCGGCAAACGCCCCTAGCAGAGAGACGCGACTCAGCAGTTTCCCGGAAGGGCTCAGCGTCGTCACGAAGTCCTCAAGCACCGGAGAGACCGGATCGATCCACGGCACGATGCGCGGCTCCCGCTCCAGCACGAGTATCCTGCCGTCGTCGAGCACGGCCATATCGTGATGACAGAACCCGTCGTACTTCCACAGCAACCTGGAGTCGCGATCGAGCTTGATGAGACCCAGACCCTCGAATATCGCGAGGACATCGCCGTTGGGATACAGGTAGGCGCGCCGCCAGAACTCGCTGTTCACGCCACCGCGCGGCAGCGCCCGTCCGGGCCACGCCTCCTGGAACTCGCAGCGCCAGGTGTGAAGGACCCGGCCGTCCATGTCGACGAGCAACGCCTCCGGACCGTGTCCGGACGTCATGAAGTTCACTCCGTCGAACGCGCGCTCGGGGTCGTGCACGGTCACGCCCGCCGCCGCGCCCGCCGCGACCGAGCCGCTCACGTAGCCGAGCGCCATCAGCCGCTCCACCTCACGCAGCTGCTCCTCCGTCAGCTCGGTCTCCGCCAGCTCTCCCCTGATCGGTCTCCAGAGACCCGGCACTGACGCTCCGGAGCCATCCGAACCACGTAGGACCGACGCTCCTCCTCGCAACGCCCCCCCGAGCGACGCGGCCAGGCGGCGTCCTGTACCGCTGTGTGAGGCGACGAGACCGAGCGCAACACCCGCGACGAGCGCGCAGCACACCGCCACAAGCAAAGTCGCCCTGCGCGCGGCTCCGCGCCCCGGATGCCGGTTCGTCCCCGTCATTTCCGTTCGGTCATTCAAGTGCACTCCGCTGTCTCCGGCCCACACGACGCGGCCCACGTCATCCGACGAGTGTAGCATCCGAGCCGCCCCGGTGACACCCCCGCGCGCAACCCCGCCGGCATTGACCTGACGCGCCTCCAGGGATACCATTGTCGCTGCGCACACTGGAGCCTATCGACGGGATAGTGCAAGAGGGCATGATGCTCCTCAAGTTGTCAGCCTGCCTACTGCTTGCCGTGACGTGGAACGCCGCCGCTCGCGCGGACGACGTGTTCCTGTGGCCGGACGGGTCGGGTGACTACCCCAGTATCGCGTCCGCCGTCCTGGCCGTCCCCGGCGGCAGCACCGTCTATCTGCTCTCAGGTACGTACGACGGCCCCGGGAATCGGGATGTCGCTCTCTCGGGAAAGAATGTTTCGCTGCGAGCATTCGGCGGCGCGGTCGTCATCGACTGCCAGTCGCTCGGCCGCGCCCTGGACCTGGGTCCCGGCGTCGGGCCGTCCACCGTCATCGATGGGATCGAGTTCAGGAACGGACTCTCGGGCTCAGACGGGGGTGCCATCGAGTGTTCGAGCGCCGGTCCCACCATCAGAAACTGCACGTTCACCGGCAACTCCGCGGCGCGTGGCGGCGCGATCAGCTGCGAGGGAGAGCCGACGCCTCTGCTGCAGGACTGCATGTTCAGCGACAACAGCGCGGGTCAGGGCGGGGCACTCTTCGCCTCCGGAGCGGCGTTGCTGATCGAACGCGTCACGACGGTCGACAATCGTGCCGACTTCGGAGGGGCCGTCGCCTTCGAAGGTTGCAGCGCGGAGATCGTGCGCTGCACGCTGTGCCGCAACCGCGCTTCCTCAGGAGCGGCCGTCAGCATGGTCGACAGCGACGCATCCATCGACCGCTGCATCATCGCATACAACGCCGAAGGCGACGCGCTCACCGGGGAGGAAGACTCGGTGACCGCCTACTCGTGCATCTTCGCCAACGCGGGCGGGGACGAGGTAGGCGGCTCGGCGCACGACAACTACGTTGCGGACCCACTCCTGTGCGGCATCGAGTCGGGCGACTGTCACCTGTGCCTCAACTCGTACTGCCTGCCGTCGGGCAACCCGTGGGGCTATCACATCGGCCACCAGGCCCAGGGCTGCATGGAGTGCGACTCCCCCGTCTCGAGCATCTCGTGGGGCGCGGTCAAGGCGCTCTACAGACGGAACTGAGATCCGCTCGCCACCACCACACAACCCACCCTTACTCGTCGGCCGCGGCAGATACCGCCGCACGATGACGGTCGTTCCGACGTCCACTCCTTGACGCTGGCTCGATTCTCGCTACGTTCATCTGTCGACTGAGGCGATCCAAGTGTTGGTCGAACTTTGCCAGCTTGTGTGGATTGTCAGGTGTGCAAGAACACACTTGACAACTGTCGAGGTCACACCTAGACTCCACGCAACTTGAGCCCGGGAGTGCCCATGTTCTGCGCGGTATTGCGCCAGATCGTTGGACAGTCATATCGTGTGTCCGCGAGCCGCACGTCGCACGTGATTCTGTGCGCCCTGCTCCTATTGCTCGCCGCCGTCCCGGCGTTCGCCGACTCCGACTCGACCGCACACCTGCTCATCGGCATGACACCCAACCAGGGGTTCGAGGTCAGCTGCGAGGACTCCGTCCTCTTCCTGAATCCCGTTGTGGCCGACGAACTGGGCATCCTCTCGTTCGACGTAGAGGGTCGCCTGGGGCCTCCTCCGAACACGGTCTGCGTCAGGATCCCGGCGCCCCCGCAGATCGCGGAAGAGAGCGTGTCCACTCTCGGCGACACGGCCGCCGTCGTCAGTTGGATGACGGACCGGCCGGCAACCTCGCGCGTGGAGTACGGACCGACGCCCTACTACGGCAAGACGACTCCGGAGTTCCCGGCCCTCGTGGTGTCGCACGACGTTCCCCTGTGGAACCTCTCTGCCGAAACGACCTACCACTACAGGGTGGTCTCCAAGGACGCCTTCGGAAACCTGACGGCCGGCACCGACCACACCTTCGTGACGATGCCGCTCGCCACGATGTTGTCGGGAGTCGCATCATCTGACGTTCTGGAAGCGTCGTTCGATGTCTCCTGGACGACGAGCAGACCCTGCAATGCATCCGTCCAGTACGGGCAGACTCAGAACTACGGTCACGAGACGACGCCCACGGCGGAGTTCTCAACCGAACACCGCGTAACGGTGGACGGCCTTCTTCCCGGGACCGTCTATCACTTCAGAGCGGTCAGCCTCGACGATCTCGGCCGAACCGTACGCTCCGCCGACTCGATCGTGACCACACAGGGAGGACAGCTCGCCATGTACGATCTCGCCATCGGCGACACGTCCTCCGTCGGCGCGACAATTACATGGACGACATCCAGTCCCGCCAGCTCGTGGGTCATGTACGGAACGGAAGAGTACTGCGATCACCAGTGCGGGACCGACGAGCTGGTGGCGCAACACTCGGTCACGCTCTCCGATCTGGCGCCGAACACCCTGTACAGATATTTCGTCCTCTCTCGTGACGCGAGCGGCGCAGCCGCCCAGTCCGAGGAACGCTTCTTCAGCACGGAGTGCTCCCCGCTCCAGATGGCTGGGCCACACGTGGCCTCGACCACGCTGACCACGATCACGCTCTCCTGGACCACCAGCAGGCCGGCGGACGGTGTGGTGGAATACGGCGATGACGAGACGTACGATGAGTTCGTCTGGGCCGACACCTCACTGACCACGGGTCACGAGGTTACCATCGTGGACCTGGAGCCCGGCGGCGAGTACCACGTTCGCGCGACCAGCACGGACGAGTTCGGATGCGCCGCGGTCTCCGAGGATCACGTGGTCCACACGCAGATGCCTGCGCTGTCCGTGTTCGGCGTGACCGTTCCGGAGACCACTGCGGTCTCGGCCACGGTGAACTGGCGGACGACGAACGCGTCTTTCTGCTACGTGGAGTACGGAGCGACGGAATCGTACGGGTTCGCGACCGATGAGAGCCCGTTCGCCCTGACCGAGCATGCAGTCGTACTGGGTGATCTGCTGCCCAGGACGCACTACCACTTCAGGGTGCACGCGGTCGACGTGTTCGGACAGCAGATATTCTCACCCGACTTCGGCCTGACGACACCAGGCCAGGACGGCCCAGGCGGGCTGCTGGTCTATGGAGTGGTAGCCAACCCGATCAACCCGACGTTCGCCTCGATCTGCTGGCAGACGAACGAGCCCGCCAGTTCCACGGTGCAGTACGGCCTCGCGTCGAACTGCGACCTGTCCGTCACGGACTACGAGATGACGCGCATGCACTGCCTCGTGATCACAGGGCTCTCCCCCAACACGCGCTACTACTATCGCGTTAGCTCTACGGACGGAGCCAGCCTGCAGGCCCAGTCACAGCTCTACTCGTTCCGCA
Source organism: uncultured bacterium (assembly GCA_964399265.1). Taxonomy (GTDB): domain Bacteria; phylum Joyebacterota; class Joyebacteria; order Joyebacterales; family Joyebacteraceae; genus WJLY01. Next base: position 29,348 of record CAYNQF010000009.1, read on the forward strand.
CGCCCGCGACCGACGTCGTCGCTCCCGGATGTCCCGACGGCCTCGCCGCGGCGTCTTGCCAGGACGGCATAAGGTTGCTGTGGAGTCCGGGCCAGGAGTACGACCTCAACGGATACCGCATCTACAGACGCTCCGACGGCGGCACCAGCTTCGAGCTGCTGGTCGACCTGCCGACCGGCCAGACGTCCTACATCGACCGGCACGTGCTCGACAGGTGGAGCTACGACTACGCGATAGCGGCGTACGACCAAAGCGGCAATGAGAGCGGCCACTCGATAGCGGTCAGCGCGTCTGCAGGCCTGGGAGAGTACGGGCGCGCCTGGGTGTATCCCAACCCGGTCACACAGAAACAGACGACCGTCAGCTTCAACCCTCCGGCAGGCGGCGGTTCGTACACGATATCGATATACGACGCGCGCGGCAGACTCGTCAGGTCGCTGGACCACGGCAACGCCTCCGATCGCGTCTCCTCAACCCAGTGGGACACCAGAGACAACACCGGCTTCCCCGTTCCCAGCGGAACGTACTTCTGCGTGATAGCGTTCCCCGAGGCCTCGATACGCACCAAGATCATGGTCATCCGCTGACGCGCGTGGCGTCGTCCTCCTCTCTTGCTCTTGAATACAGCTTTTGCTCTTGAATACAGCCCGCCTTGGACTAGTCTCTACACATCGTCGGGACCGTTCTCTTCGCGTTCCTGTCGATCTCAAGTTCGCAGCGACATGAGACCTGAGCACACAGAAGGAGGCATCCTGCCATGAAGAGACTTGCCGTGGCCGTGTTGGTGGTGTTAGTCGTGGCCGGCGTGCTCGGATGCGCGTCGATGAGCCGTCGCGACACGGGTGTTGCCATCGGCGCCGGAGCCGGAGCCGTTGTCGGAGGAGCGATAGGAAGCGGGTCCGACAACACGGCGCTGGGGGCCATCCTGGGAGCGGTGATCGGAGGCGCGGCCGGGGGCGTCATCGGCAACTACATGGACAAGCAGGCCGAGGAGATGGAGCAGGACCTCGAGGGCGCGCGTATCGAGAGAGTCGGCGAGGGCATAAAGGTGACCTTCGACTCCGGCATCCTCTTCGACGTGGACAAGGCGGACCTGAGGCCCGTGGCCAAGGAGAACCTGGTCAATCTGGCGGGCATCCTCAACAAGTACGACGACACCAACATCCTGCTCGAGGGCCACACCGACTCCGACGGCAGCGAGGAGCACAACATGGAGCTGTCGGAGCGCCGCGCGAGGAGCGTGGCGTCGTTCCTGGTCCAGCACTCTGTCGCATCGCCCCGCCTGACCATCATGTGGTACGGCGAGTCGCAGCCGGTCGCGGACAACTCGACAGCCGAGGGGAAGCAGCAGAACCGCCGCGTAGAGGTGGCCATCATGGCCAACGACGACCTCAAGCGTGCCGCCGAAGAGAAGGCGCGGCAGGGCTAGACCGCGGCGCGAGCCGGAACCAGATGAGCGAAGGGGCCGCCCGGCGGCCCCTTCGTTCTCTAAACGACGGCGTGCTTGGCGTGTCGAATGAGAAGGAGGTCGCGGCGCGCCCGAAGGCGCTTGCCATCTTGACGTCGGCTCAGTAGACTGGAAGTGAGATACTCCCCCCTCAGGAATCCCCCCTTGGAGGACCACGATCATGTCACGACTGGCGATCGCTGTCAGCGTCCTGGCCTTTGCGGTCGCCGCGCCCGCCGCGACGATACGCGTCGACGTGAGCGGACAGGGGGACTACGGTACCATCCAGGAGGGAATAGATGCGTCGAGCAGCGGAGACACCGTCCTGGTCGCCGCGGGCACGTACACTGGTCCACAGAACCGCTCGCTCGACTTCGGCGGCCGCCAGATAAGCCTCATCGGAGAGAGCGGACGGAACTCGACGATCGTGGACTGCCAGCTCCAGGACCGGGCGTTCATCTTCGACTCCGGTGAGAGCCTCGATGCGCTGATCGACGGGCTGACGGTGAGGAACGGCCTCGGAGAGAACGGAGGCGCCGTCTGGATCGTCGGCGCGGGGCCGTATTTCCAGAACTGCGCGTTCGAGAACTGCTCGGCCGGACTCGGCGGCGCGTTCTATCTCGGACACCAGGCAAGCCCGCACATCGAGTACTGCGAGTTCGACGGCAATTCGGCCGACGACTACGGCGGAGCCATCTACACGTACATCGCCTTCCCCTACATCTACGAATGCGACTTCAACAACAACACGGCCGGCATTAGTGGCGGCGCCATCTCGTGCAAGACGTGGACGGTGGCCAGCATACTCAACAACAGGTTCACCGGGAACAGCGCACACGACGGCGGGTGCATATACTTCGGAACGCTCTTCACCATGGGCGACGAAGGCCTGGCAAGGTCCTACATCGGATTCAACTGGTTCGCCGACAACACGGCAACGCGCGGAGGAGCGCTGTTCGTCCAGAGCTTCTCATGGATCAACACGTTCTGGTCGACCTTCGTCCGCAACTCCGCCGAGCAGGGCGGCGCGATCTTCTGCCAGACCGAGGCCGAGGGATCCACGAGGCTGCAGAACTGCTCCATCATCCTCAACGAGGCGGACTATGGCGGGGGGATATGCTCGGCCGGGAGCTCATCCTACAACGAGCTGTTCGTCGAGCAGTGCCTGATCGCCTTCAGCACGAAGGGTAATTCGCTGCACAGGCTCGACTACTCCCCCGTCACGACGGACCTAAGCCTTGCGTACGGCAACCAGGGCGGAGACGTCCTGTACGGCTCCAGGAACCTCTACGACGACCCGCTCCTCTGCGGCATCTACGCGGACGACTTCAACCTCTGCGAGAACTCGCCGTGCAGGAGCGCGAACAACGACTGGGGCTTCCTCATCGGTTCAGAACGCCAGATATGCGGCCCGTGCACATCCCCCGTCCGCGAGACTTCCTGGGGCGCCATCAAGGGGATATACAGGTAACGGCAGGCGTGCCCGTGGGCGGTCGAGGATCAGATCGAGAACCAGTACGTGAGTTTCGCCAGTATCACGTTCTCCGGCTCGTTGTCGAAGAGGTCGAGCGCGTGAAGCTCTGAATCGAAGTGCCCGGCTCCGGACCTCTCCTCCCAGATGTCACGCCCCTGCTTCCAGACCAGGAAGAACGCGCTCCCGGGGGCGTATTCCCACCTGAGAACCGCGTTCACGTTGACCTCTCCGTACTTGAAGTCGTAGTCGGACACGCGGTCCGGGTCGAAGCCGTCGATCCCGTCCGCGGGCTCGAAGTCGTAGCTCGCCTGTCGGGCGAGCTGGCGGGGGTGGCTGAACTTGGCCGTCGTCAGGTATGGCTGCGCGTATAGCTGCAGCGACAGGTGTCGCGTGAAGAGGATGTCCGCTCGCAGCGTGGAATCGAGCGTCTGGCGGTCCATCGACGCGAACACGTAGCTCACTCCCCCTATCCCGCCACCGGGATCGGCGAAGTTGTCGATGTGCTGCGCGTCAGCGTGGTATCGGTCGTAGTGAACGCCGGCACTCAGGATGACGGCATTCGTCGCCATCCAGTCGACCGACAGATTGGTCTCGTATGCCCTGCCTCCCCGTACGTTGGAGCTCAGGTTACCTTCGAGTTCCACGTGCACCGGCTTGCGCCAGTCACTCCCTACTCCCCACCACGCCCACACCGAGTTTGGATCCTCCATCAGCGGCCCAAGCACGCCCTCGAACGTCCTCGTCTCGTACTTGCTCACACCGTCGAAGTCGCCTCCCGCGCCGAACCAGAAGGCCCAGAAACTGCGAAGCCCCCAGTACGAACTGAGTTCGAGATCGAGCGAGGCCGGCCTGCCGCGCCCGTAGGACCAGACCCTATCGCCGGTATTCCTGTCGTAGCCCGCGGCCGCCGCGTAGAGCCATCCTCGTGACACGCTGAGTTCGAGGTTGCCCTCGCTGAACGGGCCGCAGCCGCTCCTGGGGTTGTGCTGATACCTGACCCAGCCGCCCGCGCCTATCTCATCGGGCGCGCTCAGGAACCCGACGTCGTTCAGGTCGAGCTTGTCCGTCTCCCAGTTGCCCCACAGACCCGCCTGGAACGTGCCGCCCCGCTTCCTCAGATTGAGGGATCCTCCCGTGCCGTACGTGATCCCGTCGGAGAGCGCAGGGTCGGACTCGGAGGCAGCGTGGTCCACGGCGGAGCCGACGACCGAACCCTGGACGTTCAGCGTACGGTCTCTCCAGTTCAACTCGAAGTCCGCGCCGCTCGTGTACGCGTTGCGCGACAGATAGTCACCGAACTCGTCCCGGTCTGCCGACCTCAGGACCGCGGTCTGCATGAGCCCGACCCGGTGGTCGCCTCCGGACGACTCCTTGCCCACGCGGCCGACCAGATACGAGGTCGACTGCTCTCCCCCATTCCAGAACTGGTGCGCGCGCCCTCTGCCGGTGACGTCGGTCAGGGCGTACAGGGCGGCGATGGAGTAGCCGCCCGCCGTCTTCCCTGTCATCTTGCCCGCGGCCCTGATCCTCGAGTTCTCGTCACCCGTGCCTATCCGGCGTGAGTAGAACATGTTGAAGTTCGGCTGGCTGAAGAAGCTGCTTCCCTCGATGAAGAAGGGACGCTTCTCCTCGTAGTACGTTTCGAACGGTGACAGGTTCAGGAGCGCCGGGTCCGCCTCGACCTGTCCGAAGTCGGGCTGGAATGCCGCGTTCAGCGTGAGGTCGGCGGTGAGGCCGTACTTGAGGTCGAGGCCGAAGTTCTGGTACTGGTCCAGCTCGTCCTCGGGCTCGGGCGCTGACGGGTCGGTCGTCCTCGTGACCACGTAGGGCAGCAGCTCCAGCTGCCTCGGCGCCCGGACGCCGGAGAGACCCGTGAGCCTACCGAACCTGCTCACGAAACCGGTTCTCTCCTTCTCCCAGTTCGCCCACGAGGTGTCCTCCCCGATAGCGAACATGAACCTGTAGAGCTGGCACCCCCAGGTCATCTCATCGGCCGGACGATAGCTGACGCAGGAGAATGGTATTCTGACCTCGGCGTACCATCCGTCCTCGTCGGTCCAGGTCTCACTCTCCCAGACGGCGTCCCAGTTCGAGTCCATGTTGTTGCCGTCGTCGCTCACGTAGCGGTCGCCCTGCACGCCGTTGACGTTCAGCCGGAAGTTGTAGGCGGTCGTGTTGTCACCATGCGTGTCGAGGTAGAGGCTGATCATGTCGGAGTTGGAGATGTGGTCCCTGCGACAGAGCTGGCCGGCGGGGCGCGACGCGCCGCTTTCCAGACAGGCGATACCGAAGTAGACCGCCTCGTCGTCGTAGACGACCCTGAAAATGGTCTCCTCGCTGGCCGGGTCTCCCCTCGTAGGATCCCAGATGCGGAAGCCGCCGGCCGGCTCCGCCTCTGCCCAGAAGCTCTCGTCCAGCCTGCCGTCCAGCACGACGCACCCGCCGTCGAGCCTCATCGCCCTGACCGAAGGGACCTCCGTCGCCCGGCCGCTGGCGGCCGCTGAGACGTGACCGCAGTCTTCCGGCGTGAAACCGGGGAAGCCGGCATTCGCGGTCAAAGACGTGAACGCCGCGGCTACGGCGCCGCAGCAGAGTAGCACCATCAAACGTCGCAAGAACGCCTCCTGGTGGGTCGGCTCTCAGGTTGGACACGGGTGCGCCCGCAGAGGTTGCGTTCTGTTCAGTAACCCTGTCTCACGTCGACGGGATGTGGAAGCGGGTTCCCCCTGGCCGCAGCGTTCAGGGCGCGCGCTATCTCGCGGACGCGCGCGTGCTCGACATCGGCGCTAGCGAACGCGCCCGCCCTGTGTGGGCTCATCACCACGTTGTCGAGGTTCCGGAACGGGAACCTGGACGGAGCCGTAGACGCGCTGTCCTCCTCGGACTCGGGGTACGAGTACCACACGTCGAGTCCCGCGCCCCTGATCCGCCGCTCCGACAGCACGGAGAAGAGCGCCTCCTCGTCGACCACGGCCCCCCGCGCCACGTTCACGAGTATGGCGTGCGCGGGCAGCAGCGCCAACTCCCTCTTGCCCAGGACGCCGTGTGTAAGATCCGTGTGGGGTAGAGCGACGTGGAGCACGTCGGCGTGCGGCAGTTCGTCTCGCAGCGCCTCGGGAGGGAGAACGCGGTCGGACGAATCGCCGGACCCCGGGTGCCTTCTGAGCGCCGCAACGCTCATGCCGAGTCCGCGGCACGCCGCGGCGATCCTTCGCCCGATCGCGCCGTAGCCCAGGACCAGCGCATTACGGCCCTCGAGCAGCACCGCGGTGTCTCCGGAGTAGCGCGGCGACCAGTCGTCGCGCCTCATGGCACGGTCGACCGGCACGACCGACTTCGCGACAGCGAGCATGAGAGCCATGGCCATCTCGGCCACAGCCGCGGCGTTGTGATGAATGTTGTACACGTGGATATCGGGACGGTCGACCAGGGCGGCGCGCGTTGACTGCGGGAGTCCCGCCCACGGTATCACGAGCGCGGTCAGCGCCGGACTCGCCGTGAGTTCTCTCTCGGTGGGCCGTCCCGCGACCAGCACCGAGTACTCGGCGGGCTCGGGCACGTCGGGCCCGAAGGTGAGACCCACACTCTCGTCGAGTCGGGAGCGGAGCACCTTGAGCGCTTCGGGCTCCGGCCTCTCCTGGATGTGTACCTTGAGCTTCGTCCCGGACACGCGCAACTCCCGCTCAGGACCGGACGCGCCGGGCCCTGCCGAAGCGCCGATTCACGACCGACCTCCCTCGGCGAGGTCGTAGAGGAAGTTCACGAACGTGAGGATGCCTCGCTCCCAGGTCGGGAGGTGGAGCTTCTCGTTGGGTCCGTGTACGCGGTCATCCGGCAGCGAGAACCCGGTCAGGACCGAGTCGACGCCGAGGATCTCCTGCATCTGCCCTACCGCCGCGATGCTCCCACCGCTTCTGTGGAACACGGGCTTGCGTCCCCAGACCGTCTCAAGGGAGTGCGCGAGCGCCTTCACACCGGGTGACTGCCTGTCGGTGATCGACGCCGGGAACCCCTCGCAGTCCTCCAACACCCACGAGACCGTTGACGGAACGTGGGCCTTCAGGTGTTCGGACAGCTGGCGCCGCACGTCGTCCGGGTTCTGGTCCGGCACCATGCGGACCGTTATGGTCGCCGTCGCCTCGGTCGGGATCGCCGCCTTGGGGCTTCCTCCCTCGATGCAGATGACGTCTAGAGCGGGCCGGGCACCGGCGCGCTCGACCGGCGCGTATTGCCGGTCGCCCCACAGCTTCGGAGCGGCCGACTGCTCAAGGTAGGCGTCCTCGCCCAGCGGGAGTTCCGCCATCTCGGCGCGTTCCTCCGCCGTCAGCGGCCGCACGCTGTCGTAAAAGCCGGGCAGCACCACGGTCCCGTCCGGCCTGTGCAGTCCGGCGACGACCTCGCAGAGAGCATGTATCGGGTTGTGAACCACGCCGCCGAACGCGCCCGAGTGGAGGTCCCTCGCCGGGCCGCTCACGCGCAGCTTGCAGACGAACATGCCTCTCAAACCGTAGAAGATGGTCGGCAGGTCGACGCCCAGAATGCCGACGTCAGGGTTCAGCACCAGGTCGCAGCCCAGCATGTCCTTGTGCTTCCGGAGGAACCCCGGCAGATTGACCGAGCCTACCTCCTCCTCACCCTCTATGAGGAACTTCACGTTCAGGGGAAGATCTCCCGACCGCGCCGCGGCCTCCACGGCGGCCACGCAGGCCATGATCATCCCCTTGTTGTCGGACGCTCCTCGTGCGAACAGCTCATCCCCGCGAATCGTCGCTTCGTAAGGGTCGTTGTCCCAGTCGTTCAGCGGGGCCGCCGACTGCACATCGTAGTGGCCGTAGAACATCACCGTAGGGGCCGAGTCCGGCCCCTTCGCCTCTCCGAACACGACGGGATTGCCGTCCGAGCGCATGACCTCCGCCCTGTCGAGCGGTATCTTGCTCAGGCGGTCGCGTATCCACTCTGCTGCTCTCTCGATGTTCTTCTGGTCGGCGGGTCTCTGAGAGACCGATGGGATTCCCAGGAACTCAACGAGCTGCGCAAGCGTAGCGTCGCGGTTCCGGCGGGCGTACTCGAGCGCCTTCGCTCTCTCGCGCTGCATGATCCCTCCGTTGCAACACCCCGGTCTCGGGCGGGACCGGCCTGCGACCGGCTCCGCTGCCGCTGGCGGGGCATCAGTCGCCTTCTGTGAGCCACCCGATCGGAAAGTCCGGTTCGAGTCTCACCATGTCGAACACGGATGCTATGAACTCGTTGTCGTCACCGGCGTGCGCCGGGTTCACGTATTCCCACACGGTCTCGTGTCCCTGCGTAACCTCGAGCGCCCTGCCGCCGTCGGTCTCGGTGATGAGCGTGTCGCCGTTGGGCAGGCGCTGGTTGGAGCCGCACTCTTTCGAGTAGAAGTCCATCGGGTCCTCGCCGTGATACTCCCAGACAATGGCGAGCGTCGCTGGATTGAACTCGACCACTCTCGAGACGCCACCGTAGCCCCGGTTGTCGAAGATCAGCATGTTGCCGTCGTCGAGTACTGTCGGCTGATGCGGTTTGCTCCAGGGCGCTCTGACGGCCCACGTCACCTTGCCCGTATCGAGGTCCACCACCGCGACGGTATCGATCTCGCGCACGCAGACCAGCACGTTCCCCGCCTCGAAGCCCGGTATCCTGCCCTGCAGCCTCCCGTCCAGCACCTCGATCGTGTTGGTGTGGAAGATGTCGCCGGAGGACTTCATTACGTCCAGATACTGCGCGAACCTCGAGTCCCTGAAGGCGTCGAGGAGCGAGACGCGCTGCAGTTCGTGCCCCTCGCTGTCCAGCACGACGACGTAGTCCTCGAGCACCGGGAGTTCCTCGTTCACGGTGGGGTTGATGTGGGCCTCTCTGATGATGGTGTATATCCGGCCGTCCGGGAGCACATCCAGGTCGTGGTGCGCGCCCTCCAGATAGGCCCAGATGAGGTTCGAGTCCTTGTCGATCTTGATGAGGCCCATTCCGTCGTAGATCGCCAGCACGTCGCCGTTCGGGAAGAGGTAGGCGCGTCGCCAGAAGCCCGCTCCCTTTGTCGACTTGGGGAGCTCCGTCATCGGACCCGTCCTCCAGGCGTCGATGAACTGGTACCGCCACTCGTGCAGGACGTTGCCCTCCATGTCCATCAACCTCGCGGCCGGCGCGTCGCCGGAAGTGTAGAAGTTGTAGCCGTCGTAGGCTCTGGAGCGATCGTACACGGTGATCCCCACGCGCTCGGGTGGAAGCTGCGAGCCCGTCAGGTAGCCGATCGACTTCAGTCGCTCTATCTCCGCCGCCTGTTCCCCTGTCAGCTCCTCCCTCTCCACGGGATGCCACCGCCCTCCCGGGTGCGTCCACTCGCTCCCAGGTGTGATTGTGGCATGCTCCGAGGTCTCACTGTCTCCGCGACCGCATCCCGCGGGGAGCAGCGAGAGCACCGACATCAGCGTCAGGATGAGGCAGACGTGAGATCTGGAGAGCATCCGTGGGACTCCGATCGTAAGCAGAAGGCGGGTGCGCGACGGAGCGCCGCACCGCGGTCATGACGTCGACTGACAATCTATCAGAGGGGACACACGCAATCAAGGAGCCCCTTGCGGGGCCCAAGCGCGCGCAATGGAGCTACTTGAGAAGGACCATCTTCCTCGTGAGCGTGCTGCCACCCGCGGTCATGCGGCAGTAATAGACGCCGGAAGCCACCTGGACTCCTGCGTCGTCACGGCCGTCCCAGAGCACACTGCGTTCTCCGTGGCTCTCGCGTGCGTCGATGAGTGTGCGGACGAGTCGCCCGGCCGAGTCGTAGACGGACACCCGAACCCGCGCTCCCTCCGGAGGGACGACGTAGGCGATCTCGGTGACGGGATTGAACGGATTCGGCACGTTCTGGTACAGAGCAAGACGGTCGAGCACCGGCGGGTCATCGGGAACGCCCGTGTCGTCCGTGTACCACGTGAGGTTGAGCGTATGGCACGAGGGCGAGGCGAAAGCGTGGTCGTAGCTCATGTAGGAACGCCAGACCAGCGACGTCCCGGGGTACGCGAACTCGAGCTCGGAGCCGTCCGGCACCAAGTGCGTCCAGTGGTCTCCCCCGTCGGCGCTCACCTCCCATCTCACCGAGTCGGCCTGCACGGACGTGAGTTCGACGCTCACGATGTCCGAGCCCGCGGCCGGCAGCGGCACCGAGCGGCACGCGTTCTTCTGAAGGTCGAACCTGCGCTGAAAGATCTGAGCCACCTTGAGCCCGGCCGCGTTCTCCGCGATGAGCAGCACGTCGCCGGACCCCGCGAGACCGTACGCCCAGTCATCGGTCTGAATGGTCGAGAGACCGACCGGTGCCAGGGGGTTCCGGATGTCGACGACCGAGACACCCGAGAAGCCGACGCTCAGGAAGGCCCTGTCGCCCCGGACGAATATGTCGTCGCCGCCTGACGTGCCGTATCCGCCCCTGTAGACCGGGGCGGTCGGGTCAGTGATGTCGACGACCAGTAGCCCGCTGCCAGCGTCGGCGACGTACGCGTAGTCGCCGTCGACCCACACGCTGCGGGCATCGTATGGAACGTCGCAGACGCCCGCTATCGACGGGGTGTAAGGATCGCTGATGTCTATGACCTGGAGACCCGACAGCCGGTCTCCGACATACAGGTAGTTGCCGCTCACGCAGAGCGCGTAGGCCGTGCCCGGCGTGTTCACGGTGCCGGCGATCCGGGGATCGAGAGGATCGCTCACGTCAATTGCCTGAACGCCGGAGTTCCCGTCGGCGACATAAGCGAAGCTGCCGTCCAGAACGACATCGTACGCGAAGCCGGGGGTGTCTCTGGAGGCGACCACAGCCGGGTCCGTCGGATCGCTCGCGTCGATGACCTGGAGTCCGAAACCCGCGTCGGCCACGTAGACCAGGTCGCCGTACACCGTGAGTCCGTAGGCCCGCCCGGGCAGCGAAACGCTGCCGGTTATGGAAGGCGCCAGGGGATCCTCGAAGTCGACGATCTGGAGCCCGGACTGCTGGTCGCCGATGAATGCGTAATGGCCGCTGGCGGCAAGGCCGAACGCCGCGCTCGGCGTGTCCACCCAGCCCGCGTCCAGCGGCTGGATCTCGTCGGCGATCGACACGACGTGAACGCCATAGCTCGAATCGGCCACTAACACGTACTTCCCCCAGAGGCAGACGTCGACGGCCCACGGGGGCATGGAGACAGAGCCCAGCAGCGTCGGGTGATCAGGGTCTCCCAGATAGAACCGGCTCAGGCCGGCGAGGGCGTCGGCCACGTATCCGTACTCTCCATCGACGACCATATCGTACGGGTAGCCCAGCGACTCGTAGCGCCCCACGAGAACAGGTCTCTCCGGCTCCCTGATGTCGAGCACATCCAGGAAGCAATCGGGGTCGGGCCACGTGGAAGCGAAACCGACCGCGAAGGCCATGTCTCCGCTCACCGTGACACCGTAGGCTTCCTGAGGGGTGGCGCAGGTGGCCACGAGTTCGGGTCTGTTCGGGTTGGCGACGTCGACCACTCTGATCCCGGATGCGCGGTCCGCCACGAAGACGTAATTGCCGGTCGCCGCGAGCGAGTAGGCCTCGCCGCACTCGGGGACGGTCGCCATAACAGCGGGATTCGCAGGGTCCGTGATGTCGACCACGGTCAGGCTGGCCCCGTAGTCGGCAACATAGGCGACATCGCCGCGCACGAGGACGTCGCGAGGCTGGCCGTAGGTGGCGAGCTGACCCAGTATAACCGGCGCCGTGGGATCGCTGACGTCCACCGACACAAACCCCACGGACGTGTCCACCACGTAGGCCACGTCCCCGCGCACCTCTATCCCGAACGTCTGTCCCCCGATCCCGACGCCGCCTACGAGTTGAGGGGCCTGCGGAGAGGAGACATCCGCGATCTGGAGTCCCGAGATGCCGTCCGCGATGAAAGCGTGGTTGCCCTGCACGGCCACGTCCTGGACCGAGCCCGGCGTGTCCATGCTGCCCCGAATGACATTGCGGAAGTCCCCGAGCCTGATCTCTCCGGCCAGCGTGTCCCACACCGCCGTCGTGTGCTGCTGGTCGCAGAGAGCCCTTGAGGTGAAGTCCTCGGTGAGATCGTAGGCCACCGCCTGCGCGGAGACCTGGAGAGCCAGAACGCATGTCAGCGTGAGCGCAGCTGAGCGAAGCACGGTCACTCTCCGATGCACGTAGACAACGGCGCCCCTGGCGAGGCGCACACGGACAGCCAGCCCGACCTTGTCAGAGTAGCACAGTGAGGGGAGAAAGTCAAGAATACCGAAGCACTCCGACCACGGTGGGTCGCCCTGCTTGACGAAGCATCGTCGCCGTGATAATCGTTGCGCCAGCGTACGCGCCACCCATTGTGAGAGAGGACTCATGACTGCCACGAAACGCCGCAGAGCGCAGAGACCGGGAACGGACGCCCCTGTGCCCGGAGCCGCGCGGCATCCCGGTGACGAGCGGCGGCTCGCCAGCGAGGAGAGACGGCGCGCACTCCTGTGGATGGTGGTCGTCGCCGCGGTGGCGGCCGCGGCCCGGCTCGCGTACATCGCTGAGGTGCACGCCAATCCCCTGCAGATGGTCGCGACGGCCGACCCGCGGATCTACGATCTCCGCGCGCTCGAGATCCTGGCGGGAGGATGGGTCCCAAGGGAGGTGTTCTTCCACTCGAGCCCGCTCTACCCCTACATCCTCGCGGGCATCTACGCGGTGTTCGGCCACAGCTACCTTGCTGTCCGCCTGATCCAGTCGGCATTCGGCGTGGCGACGTGCCTTGTCATCTTCCAGCTCACGCGCCGCCTCTTCGGCGTGCGCGAGGCCGCGATCGCGGGATTCCTCTCGGCCCTCTACGTCGCCTTCATCTTCTTCGACTCGGAACTCCTCATGATCACGCTCGTGTTGTTCTTCTCGACGAGCGCGGTCTATCTGCTGGTGCGGGAACAGCGGGGCGCATGGTCCATGCTCGGAGCCGGACTCCTGACGGGCCTCGCCTCGCTGGGCAAGCCGAACATACTGCTTTTCGTGCCGGTCGCTCTGGTCTGGTTCTGGTGGAGCGGCCGTTCGTCGCAGCGTCCGGCCGGCGCCCCGGGAGCGGCGGACCAGAAGCGGCCGCCGGCGAAGGGAGCCGGGCGAGGCGCGAAGCCCGGGAGCGGCGGCGCCTCCACCTCCCTGGCGGCGCGCATGGTTCTCTTCGCCGCAGGAGCCGCGGTCGTGATAGCGCCCTTCACTATCAGCAACTACCGAGTCTCCGGCGAGCTGGTGCTTACGACGAGCAACGGCGGCATCAACTTCTTCATCGGCAACAACGAGGACGCCGACGGCACGTTCCTCGTGGACCAGTCGATGCGCACCGACCTGTACGGGGGATCGAAGCGCTGGGCCGAGCGGGAGCTGGGACGCGACCTCGGTCCCGCGGAGGTGTCGTCCTACTGGCTGCGCGAGGGACTCGACTACGCGAAGTCCCACCCGGCCCACGAGATGTGGCTGCTCGGGCGCAAGCTCCTGCTCTTCTGGAACGCCTACGAGATCCCGAACCACTACGACATCAACTTCTTCAAGACCTTCTCGCGCGTCCTCCGGTTCGACCCCTTCCTCTTCGCCTGGATGATCCCCTTCGGCTTCCTCGGAATCTACGTGTCGCGACGACGCTGGCGCGAGCTGCTTCCCCTCTACCTCTTCGCCGGAGTCTACATGGTGTCCCTGGTCCCGTTCTTCATAACGTCGAGGTACCGTCTGCCGGTGGTGCCTGTGATGCTCGTCTTCGCGGCGGTCGGAGTGTGGTGGGTCGTCCGTCGCATCGTTGCCCGCGACCGTCACGGCTGGATCGGTGCGGCCGTCGTTCTCACGGTGTCGTTCGTCATCGTGAACCTCCCGCTCATCGACTTCACACTGGGCCCCTCGTACGCGATCCTCGGATCGGTCTACAGGGACATGGGAGAGCACGAAGAGGCGGTCGAGCAGTACCGTCTGGCGATCAAAGACAGCCCCGGATACGACATGGCATACTCCAATCTCGCGTCGGAACTGGGACGCCTCGGCAGATACAAGGAGGCCGAGAGCGCGCTGTCCGAGGCCCTGAAGCTGAATCCGCTCCTGGTCCCGGCCCACTCCAACCTGGGCGTGATCTACATGGAGACGGGCAGGCTGGACAAGGCGCGCGCCGAGTTCGAGCGAGCGGTGGAGCTCGACCCGGACCACTCCGAGGCGTGGGAAGGCCTCGCGAGACTGGGCATGGCCGCGGGAGACGGGCCCCTCATCGAGCGGGCGCTGCTGGAACTCCTGAGGATAGACCCGCAGGACGGGGCGGCGCACTGGAACCTCGCGGTCCTGTACTCGTCCGACCCCGCGCTGAGGGAGAAGAGCGCCATGCACGCGAGGGCGGCCGCCGCGCTGCTCCCGGCCGTCAGACCCGACGCCGAACGCCTGCTCGAGATGCTGCAATCCGGTGAAGGTGGAGGCAGATGAACACGAAGAACGAGCGAAGGGGCCGGGTTGGCCTGGACGAAGGAACGGGAGACGGCACGCGACACGCCGCCATGCGGCGTGGTCTCAGGCCCGCGGTGCAGACCGCGGCCCTCGCTCTTCTGGGCGCGGCGATCGCCTGGACCGCGTGCAGCCACAGACCGCCCCGACCCAACATCGTTCTCGTCGTCCTGGACACGGTACGCGACGACTACGTGGGGCCGGGCTTCGGCGGAGAGAGCAACACGCCGGTCCTCGACGGGCTTGCGAGAGGCGGCACGACGTTCACCGACGTCTGCGCCAACGCCCCGTGGACGGTGCCGTCACACGCGTCCATCTTCTCGGGTCTCCTGCCGTCGTCCCACCAGTGCACGGGCATGAGCTACCGGTTCGACGTGGCCACCCCGACGTTCGCCGAACTGCTGACGGATGCGGGGTACCAGGCGGCGGCGTTCTACAGCAACCCGTGGCTCACCGACAGGCTGACGGGTATGTGCAGGGGATTCGAGCAGTACTGCTCCGGGCCGGAAGACGACACAGACATATTCAGGCGCGGCGAGCAGGGAGGCCCGGAGACGATCCGCAATCTGGCGAACTGGTTCTCGCGTCGCGACCGCTCGCGACCGTTCCTCGTGTTCGTCAACTTCCTGGAGCCTCATCTCCCCTACGACCCGCCGGTCGACTACCGGAGGCAGCACCTCGAGGATCTGCCGCCCGACGTGGTCTTTGAGACCAGGTGGGCGCTCGAGTTCAACGCCGGCGTGCTCCCCGCCGAGGACATAGACTTCGACGAGGCAGCGAGGCTCTACGCGGGCGACATCCACACCGCGGACGGCTACCTTGGCGACGTCCTTCGTCTGCTGGGAGAGAACGCCCCCGGCGACAACACGGTCGTCATCGTGACGTCGGACCACGGGGAGAATCTCGGCGACCACGGCTACATGGACCACCAGTTCGGCCTGTTCGAGACGCTTGTCGAAGTTCCGCTGATCATCAAGGCGCCGCGCAGACTCGCTCCGGGAGTGCGTGACGATCCGGTCATGCTGACAGACATCTACGACACGATACTCGACCTCGCCCGCGTCGAGGGCGGCCCCGACACGCCACACAGCCGCTCGCTGATCGGACCGCCCGCGGGCCCCGACAGACCTCTCATCTCGGAGTACGCGGGGGCGAACATGGCGCTCCTGAGGGCGCTGCGAGGACTGAACCCCGACCTCGACTCGACGCGCCTGGAACTCGCCTTCTCGAAGGTCCGCGTTGACACGCTGGAGTTCACCGTGGCTAGCGACGGCTCGCGGACGCTCTACGACCTGGCCGCGGACCCGGGGCGCATGCACAACCTGGCCTTGGAGAGGCCCGGACAGGCGAACGTGCTTCTGGACCTGATGCCGCTGGTCAAGCGGGTCGACGAACGGGACGTGGAGATGGACGAGGACATGCGGGAGTGGCTGCGGTCGCTTGGTTACATCCGCTGAAGCGGGCGCGAGTGGCTGCGGTCGCTCGGCCACATTCGCTGGGCGCCGCATTCACGCGCCCGAACCTACCTGAGGTATCCCAGGCTGCGCAGACGTTCAATGGTCTCCTGCTGCTGCGACGGCTCGAAGCGCGACGGCAGTGGATGCGCCGAGGCCGCCCACGCCTCGAGCACGGGGCGGAGACGCCCCGCCACCTCGCGGGCCTCCGGTGTGGGCTCGCGCAGGAGATTCGACAGCTCGTCGGGGTCCTGTTCGAGGTCGTATAGCTCCTCGGTCCCGAGGAAGGGCGTCTGAACGTACTTGTACCTGCCGGAACGGACGCAGCGCGCCTTGAGGGCGTTCGTCCAGCGAGGGTCCGTCTCCACGCCGCGCCACGGCTTGGTCGCCTGGCAGAACCTCGGCCTGTCGTCAGGCGGCGGTCCCGTGGGCTCGAGGGCGACCGCCTCGCCGTCGACGCCGTCAGGAACGTCGAGCCCGAGCATCGAGAGGATCGTAGGCATCACGTCGATGTTCGCCACAGGCCGGCTTGAGCGCGCGCCTCCACTCCGACCTCCCGGCAACCTGAACATGCACAGCGCGTGTACCGTCGCCTGGTAGACCTTCTCTCCGTGGTCGAATTCCTCTCCGTGCTCCCACATGCACTCGCCGTGGTCCGACGTCACCACCAGGAGCGCGTCGTCGAGAACGCCGTCCTCGTCCAGCGCGTCCAGCAGACGCCCGACCTGCTCGTCAACGTAGGAGATCTCCGATGCGTACTGCTCGGCGTGCCGCTGCGCCTCTGCGGCCGCAAGCTCGGGCGACGACTCGGCCATACGCTTCAGCTCGGGGATCGGGACGAGTCCCTCACGACCCCGCGGGTCGTACAGGGTGTCGAACGGCGGGGGCGCCGCGTACGGTTGATGCGGGTCGAAGTAGTGGACGAAGAGGAAGAGCCTGTCGGGCACTCCTTCTTCGTCCACGTAGTCGATGACCGCGCTCGTGACGTCCTCTGCGGTCCGCTGGTTCTGGTCCGCGCCGCCTTCGCCGACCAGGACGCCGAAGTTCTGGTCGTAGTGGTCGAACCCCTGCGCGAAGTCGAAGCGCTCATCCAGTGCGAACGAGCCCGCGAAGCCTGCGGTCCTGAACCCGGCCTCCTTCAAGACCTCGGCCAGCATCTCGTTCTCTCGATTGACCATGAACCCGTTGCGCGGCGTGCCGTGATGCAGCGGGTGCTTGCCCGTCATGAGGGTCACGTGTGAGGCGAGGGTCGTGGGAACGACCGTCATGTAGTCCGTGAACACGACCGACTGCGCCGCGAACCCGTCCAGGCGCGGCGTGTACGCGTCCTCGCCACCCATGAATCCGAAGTGGTCGGCGCGCGCGGTGTCGATGGAGATGAGCACCACATGCCGCGGGACTCCCTCGGGGAGCTTCGGCCCTCCGCACGAGACCACCAGCAGAGACAACGCGGCGGCCGCCGTCGCCAGGAGCGCGATTCCCGCAGACGCGTGGCTGGACCGGCTCGCCATTGTCCCTCCTCCTCGCAGGCGCGGGGCCGCCCGGCGCAACCGGACGACCCCGCTCGTGAATCGGATACGCCGAACGCTACTCGGCATCCAGCCTGACAACATTCTCCGCGGACGGACCCTTGTCGGCCTGTACCACGTCGAACTGCACGGCGTCGCCCTCGGCCAGCGTCTTGAAGGAGCTGTCGCTCTGTATGGCCGAGTAGTGAACGAAGCAGTCCTTCGAACCGTCGTCCGGCGTTATGAAACCGTAACCCTTGCTCTCATCGAACCACTTCACCTTGCCTGTCTGACTCATCGATCTTCCTCTCAGTGATGCCTGGTGCGCCGTCTCGCCAATGACGGCTTCCTCCACAAAAAGAAGGGACGGCGCGTCAGCCTGTCCCTCCCGCTAGCCGTGCGGCGCTGTGTCCGCGTCGACGTGGCTACGCCAGCAACCGGCAGTATAGGCACCGAGAACAGGGATGTCAAACCCAAAGGCCCGTCGCGGCGGAGCACGCCACGCCGCCACGCGCCGCGTCTAACTGCTTCTACTGCTTTAGATTAAGCTGTTCCTCGGTCCCGAAGGGGTCGTCCGGCGGCTCGGCCCAATCGATCGGGAAATCGGGAGGAAGCCTCACGACCTCGAAGAGCGAGGCGATGTACTCGAACTCCGTGCCGTCCCGCTTGCGCGCCTTCATCGGGTTGAAGTACTTCCACACGATGTCCCCGTCGGGTGTGACCTCGAAGGCCTTCCCCCTATCGGTCTCAGTGATGAGCGTGTTGCCGTTAGGGAGCCTCTGGTTCGAGCCGCACTCGGACGAATAGAAGTCGTCCGGCTCCTTGCCCCGGTAGATCCAGGTGGGATTCAGGGAGACGGGGTCGAACTCGACGATCTGCGACCGGCCGTGGTTCCCCTGATTGTCGAAGATCATGATGTCGCCGTTCTCGAGCACGGTCGCCTGGTGAGGTCGTCTCCAGTGGCCGTCGAACGCCCAGACCACCTTGCCGGCGTCGAGATCGACGACGGCAATCGATCCTATCTGTCTGATCGTGATGAGCACGTTGCCCGCGTCGAAACCGGGCACCTTGTCCGCCAGCCGCCCGTCCAGTACTTCGACGGTGTTCGTGTGGAATATGTCGCCGTGGTCGTCCAGGAGATCTAGCAGAAACGTGTAGTCGGACCGCTCGATCGCCTCAAGGACCGAAACGCGCTTGAGTTCGTTGCCGTTCGCGTCGAGCACGACGATGAAGTCCTCGAGGATGGGAAGCTCAGGGTTGATGCGAGGGACGATCCTGGCCTTCCGCACGAGGGTGATGATGCGTCCGTCGGGCAGCACCGCGAGGTCGTGATGGAACCCTCCGAACTTCGCCCAGATGAGGTTCGAGTCCTTGTCGAGCTTGACGATGCCGAGCCAGTCGTAGATACCGATAACGTCCCCGTTCTCAAAGAGATAGGCCCTGCGCCAGAACCCGCCGCTCTTGATGGTCTTCGGGCGCTCCTCGCCGGGCATCGCCTTCCAGGCGTCGATGAACTTCATCTTCCACTCGTGGAGGATCTTGCCCCGCATGTCCATCAGTACGGCGCCGGGCATGTGGCCCGACGTATAGAAGTTGAGTCCGTTCCAGCACCTCTGCGCGTCGTATACGATCACGTTGGTGTTCGCGGGCACGGGGTTGGAGCCGGACAGGTAGCCTATGGAGAGCAGCTTTTCGAACTCCTCGCGCTGCTCCTGAGTCATCTCGCGCTCTGCGTCGGGCGGCACCTCCATCCAGTCGCCCGAGTTCCATCGCCCGCCCGGAACGCCCCAGTCGTAGTCCCCCATCGCCAGCGTGTCATAGTCGCCGGCGTAGGTGGAGTCCGTCGCGGCCGACGTCTGCGTCTCCGCGCTCGCGCCAGCGCTGCCCCGAGAGCCGCCTCCGCCCGAGTCGCGCCCTCCGCAACCCTGCAGGGCGGCGAGCGCCGCCAGAACGAGCCCCACGGCCGTCATCAGTCTCTTGGATCTGCTCGTGAACACCTGTTCCTCCCCAGCTGCATCGTCCCGGTCCGGCTCGCCGGCGGTCGTCGGCGTCAGTCCTGCACGAGGTGCTCCGGCATGACGACCGTCACCACCCTGCCCTTCACACAGACCTCTCCGCCGGCCGAAAGCCAGGCGTCCATGACGACCTTCCTGTCGGTTACCTCGGTCGCCCTGGCCCTCACCTCCAGCGGCACTCCCATGGGCGTCGGCCTCAGGTAGTCGACATGGAGGGAGGCCGTCACGAAACGCAGGGGCGGGTCGGTTCCCATCTCTCTGCCCTGCTTCCGGTACATCGCTGCGGAGGCGGTCCCGGTGCAGTGGCAGTCTATGAGCGACGCGAGCAGTCCGCCGTATACGTAGCCCGGGATCGCCGTGTGATATGGCTCAGGTGTGAAGTTGCTGACGGTCTCGTCGCCGTCCCAGAAGGTCTTGATCTGGTGGCCGTGCTCATTCAGGTAGCCGCACCCGTAGCAGTGAGCCAGCTGTTCGGGATAGTAGTCCTGAAACGCCTTCTCTGACATTCCGTCTCCCTCTCGTGACCCGTCCGGACCCAGCTGGGAGGCCGCTCGGGTTCTCACGCGTTCGCCCCCCGACGTCAGGTTCCGTCTCCTCCACCGGACCGCTCCAGCGCGCGCGACTCGGCTCGCCGGACCAGCCAGGCCCGCCTGTTGGCGGGTGGCTCCTCGACCTCCCCGGTCGGCCGTCTCTCCATTGACAGGGCCGACACCGGACACGCTGGCACACACACACCGCAACCCACGCAGCGGGCATAGTCTGCGCGGCAGACGCCGTTCTCGACGTCCAGAGCGTCGAACTGGCACCGCTCGACACACAGGCCGCAGCCGGTACACAGGTCCGCGTCGACCCTCACGCGGAAGTCAGAGCGCGCGACGGCGGTCGGAATGCCGAACTCCTTGACACCCCTCAGTATGCCGCAGCAGCAGGTGCAGCAATTGCAGATGTAGAAGACCTGTCCCTGCTGATTCATCGTGGAGTGCACGAGTCCGGCCTCGGCGGACTCCTCAAGGATGCGAAGAGCCTCCTCCTTGGAGATGGGCCTGGTCGCCTCCGAGTTCTGGAACGCACCCTCGACCGGCGCGAACACGATGCAGGTCTCGATCGGGTTGTCGCATCCCTTGCCGACCAGCTTCTGCTGGACTCGGCAGACGCAGTCGCGGACGCCCCACGATCTCGCGTTCTCGATGTACCGCGAGGCCTGCTCATAGGGAAATATCTCGAGATCGACCGGTATCGACTTCCCCACCGGTATCACGCGCTGAACCGGCAGCCCGCCGTGCGTGATCGCACCGCCCCTGGTCTCCTCGTAGTACTGCTCGAAGAGCGATGCCAGTTCGGCGTCCATCCGCGGAAGCGACTCTTCGTAGATCCCCACCACGAAGGGCATGAGGGAGTACGCGATCGTGTCGCCGCCTCGGGCCCCTCTGATGAGGCCCTTGTGAGCCATCTCCGCCAGCCTCTGCACGACCTCTCCCTCGGGAAGGCCCGCGCGTGCGGCGATGGCCGCCGCCGGCTCGAAGTCCTCGGCCATGGTGGACGCCAGGCGCGCCTCGTCCTCGGTGAACAGCTTGGCGAGCATCCTGAGGCCCACGGGGGTGACCTCGAAGCCGTTGGGCATATCATTGAGCGTGTTCGCCAGCGCCTCGTATGCGTCGAGACTCATCGCCCTACCTCGTCGTGCTCGAACAGGGAGAGGAGCGTTTCCCGGCACGGGCAGCGTTCCGGGACCATCTCCCCGAATTTGTATCATTGAAGCGGCGGAGTCAACAGGTACTCCGTCGCGAGCCGGTGAGCGTCGTCCGCCCGCGGTACTGAGGAGGGCGGGAGGAGTGTCACGGGAAGATACCACGGCGGGTCCGACCGGCGCGACCGGTCCCGACACCCGCACGCAAGGGGGCGGACGGTAGCCCCCCTGGAAGCTTGCCGTCCGCCCGTGCGCGGCGCGCTGTGGCCGCGAAGCATGTCCGCCCGCCCGTGTGGCCGGGCCGCCGCATGCGAGTCCTACCGCCGCGGCACGCCGGCACCGGCAGGTCCTATCTCAACACGATGCCCTTTCCGCTGGCCTCGAACCCCGGCGCCTCGAGTCTGTAGAAGTAGACTCCGGAGGCGACGGGTGTACCGTGCTCGTCCTTACCGTCCCATCTCGCGGTGTGTTCCCCCGCGGAGAGATCACCGTTCACGAGCGTCCTCACCAGCCTGCCGGAGACGTCGAAGACCCTCAGACTGACGTGCCCACCCGGCGACGGCAGCCCGAACGCGATGTTGGTCCCCGGATTCAGCGGATTCGGCGATGCCGGAGACATGTAGGCGGCCGAAGGCAGGTGGCCGTCGGTCACGTCGGTCCAGCAGTTGTCGTACTGCTCCGCGTGGCCCGCGTCGGTCCACGGCGTGTAGTCGACGGAACCTGAGAACAGCGCGGGCTCAACGCAGTCGCTGCCCCAGTAGTTGTTCTCGGCCGACAGCATCGATGCGCCCGTGTTCCACACCGCGTACAGACCGTGGTTGGTGAAGTCGTTCGCCGTGGCGAGCGTTCCGCCGAGGGTCGGCCCCGGAGTGCCTGTGCTGAACACGTGAGCGACCGTGTTGTCCGAGAACGCGCTCGACACCACGCGGGGAGCGCACGAATCGGCGACTGAGATCCCGACCTGGCTGTAGCTGAACTCGTCGCGCT
>CAYNQF010000010.1:0-47319 GCA_964399265.1 uncultured bacterium
GCCACGGAGCCCGGGCGTAGAAAGGGCGCCCCGCGCACGACGCGCGGGGCGCTCTGCTCTATTGGGCCTATGGATAGGGGCTTCTCGGGTTTCTTATGATGACAAGTTGCAGTTCTGTGGTATAATATATGCAGAAGCGTCTGTGGGACCTGAACCCGCGTCCGAGCATCTAAAAGCACGTGGCGCAGGGGCGTGTATATTGATATCTTGTGTGGTCTCCTGAGGGATTCACCCAGGCAGTATCAGGTGGGGGTTCCCAGGGATCGACCGCACAGGCGAGGCATATTGACACCCCACCGTACGGAGGTGAGTTGTGGGTAGAGCGAGCATGGCAGTCCTCATTGCCATCCTGTCGCTGGCCTCGGTGGCCGCGGCTGAGACGGTGACTCTCGACGCGTCGGCACCTGGCCTGTCCGTTGAGGTGTCGGGCTCCAGCACCGACCGAACCGTCATCGAGTATCACGTCGGCGACTTCACGAAGGTCCCCGTGGACATAAACGGCGAGACCTACGACCGCATCTTGCTCGGCGAGGAGAGCAGCACGTACGATCGCGGTCTCCCCGAGCTTCCGGACGTCGCCAGGAGCATCGTCATACCCGACGACGCGGCAATGGATGTGAGGGTCCTGTCCTCGCACTACGTCGATCTGCCGGGCGTGCGCGTGGTTCCCTCCAAGGGCGTCATAACCAGGAACATCGATCCGGCAACCGTCAGGTACTCGTTCGACCCGATCTACAAGGCCGACACGTGGTATCCGTCGGATATCGCATACGCGCGCGAGCCGTACATCATGCGCGACGTCCGAGGCATGGTCGTCGTGGTCAACCCGTTCCACTACAACCCGGCCACGCGGACGCTCAGGGTCTACGACGAGATCGTCGTGGAGGTCGTTCGTACCGGCCCGAGCACGACGAACGTGCTCACTCACAAGCCGGGAAGGGGTGTGGTGAAGGAGTTCGACTCCATCTACAGGCGGCACTTCCTGAACTACGACGCCTCGCCCGCAGCGCGATACACGTCTGTAGGCGAGGTCGGCAATATGCTCGTGATCTGCTACGACAGCTTCATGACGAGCATGGAGCCGTTCGTGGAATGGAAGAACCAGATGGGCGTGCCGTGCGAGATGGTCAGCCTGACGACGGCGGGAAGCACGGCCACGAACATTGCGGCGTACATACAGAACTACTACAACACCAACGGGCTCGCCTTCGTCCTTCTCGTGGGCGACGGACCGCAGGTACCGACCCTGAGCGCGGCAGGCGGGGCCTCCGATCCGAGCTTCTCGCTGGTCGCGGGGTCGGACAGCTACCCTGACCTCTTTGTCGGCAGGTTCTCGGCCGAGAACACCTCGCAGGTCGATACCCAGGTGCTTCGGTCGATCGAATACGAGAAGCTGCCGCAGGCCGGCGCGGACTGGTATCACAAGGGCACCGGCGTAGCCTCCGCCCTCGGTACGGGGGACGACGGCGAGTACGACAATCAGCACATCGACAACATCAGGGCCGACCTGCTCGGGTTCACGTACACGGACGTGGACCGGATATACGACGATCTCGGTGGCAACGCGGCGATGGTGTCCAGCGCGCTGAACAACGGGCGCAGCATCATCAACTACTGCGGACACGGTTCGGTGACGAGCTGGGGCTCGAGCGGGTTCTCGAGTACCAACGTCAACGCCCTGACCAACGACAACATGCTCCCGTTCATCTGGAGCGTGGCGTGCGTGAACGGTCAGTTCACGAGCACCACGTGCTTTGCCGAGGCTTGGATGCGCGCCACTAACGGCAGCGAGCCAACGGGGGCCATAGCGACCTACATGTCGTCGATCAACCAGTCGTGGGACTCGCCGATGTGCGCTCAGGACGAGATGGCCGACCTTCTGGTGGCCGAAGAGAAGCGCACGTTCGGTGGCCTCACGTTCAACGGCAGCTGCCAGATGATCGACGAGTACGCCTCTGACGGCATCAACATGTTCAAGACATGGCACATCTTCGGGGATCCTTCGATCAGGGTGCGGACGGACACGCCGGCCGCCCTGTCGGTGACCCACGACGACTACATCGAGCCGACGGCGTCCACGTTCGACGTCTCCGTTTCCGGCGTCGAAGGCGCCCTGTGCTCTCTCTATTACGAGGGCGTCCTCTACGGGTCGGCCTTGACGAACGCCTCCGGCACCGCGGCGATCACCGTGAACGGAACTCCTCCGACCGACGTCGACCTCGACGTCACGGTGACGGCGTTCAACGCCATCCCGTATTTCGGCACGACGCACGTCGGTCAGGCCTACGTCCCGAGCATCGAGACTTCGCCGACGTACTTCGACTTCGTGCTCGAGCCCGGCGGGACCGACGCGGCCGCGCTCTACATCGACAACTCAGGCGATCCACTCTCGATCCTTCACTACGACATCGAGATCGTGGACGCGACCGCTCCGAGGGACCTGACCGGTTCCACGGTGTCCGCGAGTCCCACGGACTACGAGCCGGGCGTGACGGCCGCCTTCACCTTCTCCGTCTACAACGGGAGCACCGACGACGAGTGGATCAGCGGCATCAATCTTGACTTCCCCGACGGCGTGGGTGTCGTGGTCACAGGCTGCACGGACTTCGTGATCTCGACGCGGACCCTGACCTGGGACGGTACGACCGGTGATGGGGCGAGCGTTGACTGGGTGGGCGACGAGTACCAGTACGATGTCATCTACCCGGGCGAGGCGGCCACCGCCACCGTGACGCTTTCGATCGACTCCGGTTTTGCCGGGAACCTCGTTGTCGACTACGAGATCGACGGCGACGGTTGGGGCGCGTCTCCGCATGTCGTTACCGGGACCACGACGATCGCTCCGCCCGCGGGTCCGACCGTGACGCTGACGTCCCCCAATGGCGGTGAGGCATGGGGTAGGGACGAGTCGCACAACATCACCTGGACGTCCACGGGTACGCTCGACTACGTGGCGCTAGACTGCTCCACGGACGGCGGCGTGAGCTGGACGTCGATCACCGGCTCTACCGAGAACGACGGCGTGTATCCATGGCTGGTCGATGCCGCGGTGTCGGGCGAGTGCCTGATCCGTGTGACCGGTCTCACGGATCCGTCGACGGATGACGAGAGCGACTCCGAGTTCACGATCTACCAGCCCGTCGCGTGGCTCACGGCCCTTCCGATCACAGGCGACGTGGGCTCCGGCGACTCCGACGAGATTCTGATCACGGCCGACGCGACGGGACTGCCCGACGGCGACTACTATGCGGACATACACATAGACTCCAACGGCGGTTCCCGCATCACGGTGCCGGTGGCACTTCACGTGCAGGCGACCGGGATCGACGGCGTGCCGGGGATGTCGGTGCTCTACGGCAACTACCCGAACCCGTTCAATCCGTCGACCCGGATAGCGTTCGCTCTCCCGGCGGAGGGGCCGGTCAAGATCTCGATCTACGATACGGCCGGCCGGCTGGTGAGGACGCTGGTTGACGGTGTCCGGGGCGCGGGCGCCCAGGAAGCGCGCTGGGACGGCAAGAGCGACTCGGGGAGTGACGTGGCGTCCGGCGTCTACATCTACCGTCTCGAGGCCGCGGGTCGCGTCCTGGACGGCAGGATGGTGCTCCTGAAGTAGCGCGCCGCACGAGCGGTTCGAAACACGAGAGGTCCCCGCGTTCACCGCGGGGACCTCTTCTTGTGTGCGGGCCTCTTGTGCACCGACGTCGGCCGCGTCTCCGGCGCCCTAGCGGTCCACCACTATGGTCCGGTGCGCGGAGTGTCCGTCGGTCATGAGACTGAGCAGGTACACACCCGAGGAGACCTGCCTCCCTGCGCCGTCAGCGAGGTCCCACCGGGTCACATGAAGGCCCGGGGACACCTCACCCGCGACGAGTCTTCTGACGAGCCTTCCGGATGGAGCGTACACGTTCATCTCCACCCTCGTCGGGGCGGGCACGTAGTAGGCGAGTGAGACCGGCCCGGCGGCCGGGTTGGGGAACGGCCGCGCGAGGCCGACTGCCGTCTGCACGGCGTCCGGCACGTCCGACGGGTTTCCGTTCGCCGTGGTCACGGTCATCGAGTCGGACGCGGCGTTGCCCGCCGCGTCGACGGCGGTCACGCGCACGACGTAGTCGGCATCTGGAAGGGACGTTGTGTCCCATGCTTCCGTGAGGTCCGAAGACTCGTAGATATCGTCACCGTTCGAGTTCGTGAGGATGTGGTAGAACTCGCGGTAGTCGTAGTCGCCGCGCGTCCGACACGTGGCGTCCTGCTTGTACAGGAGCCCGACCAGAAACGCGTCGATGGGGCCCCCGTAGTAGGTGTCGAGTGCCATGTCGAAGTTCACCGCGAGCTTGTCGTCGACCACGGGCGTATCGGGACTTCCTGCAGGGTAGATCGTGTAGCGCAGCTCCTGCACCGAGCACACCCACGCGGACTCGATCGTGTCTCCGACGTGGGCGATGATGTCCACCCGCCCCGACAGGGTCTCCGGCTCGAGGTAGGTCGAGGTCTGGTCGGTGCAGAATGCCAGCAGGTCTGTCCCTCTCGCCGGCTCGAATATGGGCGCCGTCGACTCCGTCATCGAGTCGAAGTCGACGTGTGGGTTGTCGGTGGCGAGCCAGTTGCCGTACCACTGCAGCCCCTCGTCCTCGATCCTGGCGAAGTGGCAGTGGTTGAAGCCGGCCACGGGCCACGCGACGAGGTCGCCCAGGTAGTCGCCCGCCATCACGGTGTCGCCCACGGCGTGTACGATGGTCGCCTGGTCCAGGTGAGCGTAGAGGTATCCGGTGCTCGTGCCCGACGTTGCCGAGTCAGCGATGGCCACGCGCCAGTGCCACTGCCCGGAGGTCGTGAGGACGGCCTTGACCACGCCTGCGGCGACGGCGTACACGTGCTGACCCGCAGAGCCCATTACGTCGGCTCCAGGGTGCAGGTACGGCGCCCCACCGTACGCCTGGTACTCGCCGTAGGTGTTGCCCACCGGATGCTGCGCGTCGGGTGCGAGCGGCCATGGTATGCCCACCCGGCCCCCGTCTTCCTCCGCCCGCGCGGCGGGCCTCACGCGAGACGCCCCGGCGACCGACCGGACAACGTCTCCCGCATTCGAGAGCACGAGCGTCACGGCGGTCTCGATTCGTCCGTCGAACCGACGCGCCCCCACGGTCACGGAACCTCGAGACGCGACGAGGTCCAGAAGCTCGAGGCCGTCCTCGGCCTCGTAGAGCGTCGTCAGCCCATCTTTCTCGCCCAGTCGTTCCAGCGAATCTCTCGTCAGGACAAGGACTCCGCCCGTGTCATCGAACGACAGGCACCTCGGACGCCTCGGGAGCGGGCAGGTCGTCTCACCGCCGTCTGCGCCGACGAGCACCAGCTCGTACGCTCCCGACCCGTCCGGCCGGGAACCTACGAGGCGTCCGTCACCGGAGACCGAGAACGGCAAGAGTCTGGGGTGGGATTCTACCTGGAACGTGCCGAGGTTCACGACGGAGATGCAGTCACTCTCCAGGTACGCGAACACACGTCCGTCCAGGGAGAGAACGGGAGAGGCGAGCGACGCCGCATCTCGCGACCACAGCTCGCGGCCGTCCAGGTCCGTGACCACTACGCGAGATGGAAGCGCGCGCGTCTCGGGATCCTGAACGGCTATGACGAGGCCCAGGTCGGACACGAAGAAGGCTTCGCCCAGAGCGTTCACGACGTGCCTCGAGCCGTCGGCCGACGTCACCTCGACGCGCGCCGCGAATGGAGCCTGAACCGCGTCATCGACGTCGACGTCCCACGCGAGGAGCGATGACGAACTGGTCAGGCACGCGTCACCGGCCTCTGCTCTCCATGCGGCAGGCGCCGGAGCGGATGCCGCGGATAACAACAGCGTCGCGGCCGCCGCCCATGCTGCGCGTCCGCTCGTCGATAGCTTCATCGCAGGCTCCTTGCGGGGGAGCGTTGTTATCTGACCAGGATCATCTTCCGGACGGCCGTCTCCGAACCGGCCTCGATCCTGTAGAAGTACATGCCCGCCGACACCTCGTTGCCGGCTGTGTCCCTGCCGTCCCACGAGGCCTCATGCCATCCCGCCGGCACGGTCGCGTCAAGGACGCCGGCGACCCTGCGGCCCGCCACATTGTAGATGTCGATGCGCACCTCACACGCGGACGGGAGGCCGAACGCTATCGCCGTGCCCGCCCTGAACGGGTTCGGGTAGTTCTGCCTGAGGGCCAGCGCGAGCGGAAGCTCGGCCTCGGGAATGCCCGTCTGACTGAGGTCGAGGTCGACCGTGACGACGTCGGTCGTCAAGTAGCGTCCACCGGTTGCGATCGCGATCTCGAACTCGATCGTGTCGTCGTTGGGCACGGAGGTGACCGACACCGTGAACGGATCGGACGAGTTGTCCGCCGAGCCGCTGCCCGGGATGTCGCCGAACGAAGACGTTCCCTCGAGCACCTGAGCGTCGGGGTCGCCGGTCGTCAGCGTTGCCGAGACCGCGGGCGCAGCCGTCCCGAGCCTGTTCCCTATGGTCACGATGAGGTCGACCGTCTCTCCCGGCTGTATGATGCCGTCGTTGTTGCCGGTCGCCGCATCGTCGACGACGACGTCGTCCACCACGAGCCATACGTCCGCGGAGGCGGGCGGCTCCGTGGTGAACTTGACGGCGAATCCGTCGACCACGGTCGCCGCGTTCGGGCCGTAGGTGCTGTTGTAGAGGTATTGGATCCCGTACGTCTGCGACGGGTTCTCGATTCCCATGGTCATCGAGTAGATGAACGCGACGTCCTGGTACTGGTAGACGATGATGCCGTCACCCGTGCCGGTGGGATAGTAGCTTGGGTCGTAGAGGATGACCTCGAAGGTCTCGGGGTTGCCGCCGCCGTAATGTACGCAGGCGTCGAACTGAACGATGTACCTGTGGTTCGCGCTGTCGTACCACTCGTAGACGTCGCCCGACTCGCTTGGATCGAGGTCGTCCCAGAACGGCGCGATCATCGCATCAGGTCCGTGCGTGCTCGGTATGCCGTCGTTGTCGCCGAGACGGTAGTCCTCGCTTCCCATGGCGAGGAAGCCGTTCGAGCAGACCGATACCTGTGTGTAGTCGCCACCGTAGTACCTGAACGTGAAGGGCAGAGACAGCACCGCCGTCTGCGCGTCCTGGTCCGTTATGGCTGAGATCTTCGTCCCCGTTCCTGCTAGTTCGACCCACGAATACGTCGGAGCCCGGCCGCTGGCGACGTCCGTCTGGTCGTAGGCGTAGTAGCCGTAGGTGTCCGGACCGGACGGTCCGGACGAAGCCGTTCCGCCGAGCGTCAGGTCGAACCCGACGTCCTCGACATGTGTGTAGGTCTCGGCCTCTCCGGTTCCCTCGACCGTGAACGTGACCTGGTGCGCGGGCGGCGCCCCGGGGCTCACGCTCACGCGGAAGGCGTTCGCGGAACACGAGGCGCTTCCTCCGGACGCGATCTCGCCGAAGCGCCCCGTCGCGTCGGTCACGGCGACGTAGGGGTCGCTCGTCGAGAGGAGCCCGGCGACCTTTTCCAGGTCTACCTGGCCGTCGTTGTCGAGCGTGACGGTCACCCAGGCCGTCTCACCGGGGTCGAGCACGCCGTTTCCGTTTCCCCATGAGCCGTCGTCGTCCACGACCGCTCCCGAGTATTCGAGGTTGGCTGCCGCGACGGTGATGTCCGGCACGAGCACGATCCAGGTCGGTCGGCCCGCGTCGGACGCGGCGACCGTGAACTGGAGATCGTGGCCGTCCGGGCAGTCCGCCGCCACCTCGAACTCGAACGGGTCGGGGTTTGTCACGGTGTCGCCGTCAGGTATCGTTCCGTACGTGTCGGTCGAGTCGACGAGCGCGACGTAGGGGTCCGATGACGCGAGTTCGCCTGTCACCCCGAGTGCGTCCTCGGTGCCGGAGTTCAGAACGCCTACCGTCAGGCTGACCGTCTCGCCTGGGTTGACGACGCCGTCGTCGTTGCCGTAGGCGGAGTCGTCGATGGCGTGGCTCCCGTACAGCAGGTACGAGCCGCTCGGAACGATCTCGATGGTGGCTTCGTACGGATGCATGTTGTGCCCGGTGACCGTCAGGAGCAACGTGTCGGCGGTCGACGGGTTGATGTAGAGAGACGCGATGCCGGAACTAGACGTGACGCCCGACTCGTACACCTGCCCATCGAGGTAGGCGCACACCAGCGCGCCGGGTATGGGGTTTCCGTCGGCTTCCACCTCGACCGTGAGGTCTGAGAGCCCCGTGGGAACGGTCTCGGCGTGTGTGACGTCGAGCATTCTGGGTGTCGTCGTCCAGATGTCCAGCTCCGGGTCACCCTGCGAGTTCCAGCCCTGGTACTCGTCCTGACGCCCGTACAGCTGGTAGACCCTCAGCTTGCCGTAGTTGAGCGCGGCCGTGAGCGTCCTGATCTTGAGGTTGAAGATGGCCGAATAGAACCCCTGGTTCACGCAGCTCCGCAGGAAGGCGCCGTGTGAGACGATCTCGTAGGTGCCGCAGAAGCCGACCGCGCCCCTGGGCATCGTAGACGTGCCGGCGCGCATCCAGGTCTCGCAGGGATACCCGTCGTACCAGTAGCTTCCGGTTCCGCAGGTGGCCGACATGACCACTGGGAGCTTGAAGCCCGGGTTGGTCTGTTGAGGATCGCAGCCGAAGGGCGACCACCAGTTCGACACGCCCTGGCCTCGGTAGTTCACGAAGGTGCGCCCCTCGGTGACAGAGTCGTACACGTCCGACTCGTCCGCCCCGTGGATGCTGAAGAGCGTGTCGATCTTGACGTAGCCCGCGGTCTCCATTAGGTCGTACGCGTGCCACGTGTCGGTGTAGTACGTCAGATCCGACGTGTCACCGTCCGCGCGAACGATGAGGCAGGCGCTCTTGAACCAGTTCGGGTCGCTCATGACAGGCGTGCGCTTGTAGCCCAGGGTCTTGGACACGAGAAGCTCACACTGGGCGACCGTGTCACAGGAGAACCTCGCGAGGTTCACGTCCACGAGGTAGTCGGAGCCGGCCAGTTTCGCGTAGTAGTCGTCGCCCTCGCTGCCCGACGGCGTCTGCTCCGTGTCGCCGACAAGAAGGACGTACTCGGGGGGAGAACTCCACGTATCGTATGCGTCCTGGAGATACGTCTTGATCTGCGAGGAGGACGAACCGATCTCAGACAGCTTTGCGACCTCGACCTCCATGCCGCGCCTGTGCTTCCACTCGGCAAGAGGCAGGATCGCCTCGTAGTAGTTGTCGTGTGTGATGATTATGTACCGTCCACTGCTGTCGCTCTCGTACTCGCTCCTCGTGGCGTCGTAGTTGGCGATGCTGCTCTCGTAGATGGGGCGGAACGACTTCGCCATCGATCCACGCTTGTGCAGGAGTGGATTCAACACCTTACCCTCTCCGTACGAGAACTCCACGAGCGCGCGTCGCAGGAGACTGATCTCCCCGCTGACCGCGTTGTATCTGATCGGGTAGACGCGAAGGGGCACTACCCTGTAGTCGCGCATGATGGCCGGGGCATCCGTCGAAACGGCGCTCCCGGGAAGCAGCCCGTTGTATGAGTACGCGGTCGCGTCGGGCACCGGCTCCGCTCGTTCGGCGTTCGGGTCGGGCATCGGCGCCAGCCTGTAGCCCTGGAGGGTCGTCGACTCCTCTTCGAGTACGTGCATGGTCACGCCGGAGGTCGGCGGCACGGCTATGAGCGTAGCGGCGACCTGCAGCGCCGGATGCCCGGGCTCTCCGTAGGGCTCAGCGCCCGGCACGCCGACGACGTCGAACGCGCCGCCCGAGAGGGCGCCGCGCGACGAGACCATCTCCGGGATGACTACCTCGACGAGCGTTCGTGTGTCGGTGGATTCGAGAATATTGAACTCGACGCCGGGTGCATCGGTGGCCACGGACGTATCGGCCGTGGCGACGGATGGAAGAGCGAGCGCGGTGAGCAGTCCGACGGCGGTGAAAGAGATCGCCGCTAGCCGCATACAGACACGGGTGGCCTTCGCGGGCATCAGTAGCCTCCTAAAGACAACTGCAACCTACACGGTGAGTTTCGTTCCGGCACGCAACGCGTCCGGGCACGCGCATGCAACCATAGGCGACGGTCGCGATGCCATCGCGACGCGTACGCTGCCTACGTTTGCGTGTGACCGGATGGGCGACCGGCGCGCGGCTGGAGCCCCGCGCCGACCGTATCTGACGCTAACGTCTTATCTTATCATACTTTGCTCGGTTTGTCTATGAAGGTTTGCGGAGTCCGGGCCGCGGCTCCCGGGCGTGCTCATCCCGCGAGCGCCGTCTGGATGGCGTTCAGTAGGAGTCCCATCGCGAACGGCGCTACGACGTAGACGCCGACCATTCCGAGCGTCGCGCGGCGTCCAAGCGCGGCGGCCAGCATGGGCATCGAGCTCAGGCAGATGCCGGTTCCGGCAAGTGCGAACGCGATCGCGTGGCCGAGGCCGAGCCCCATGCTCAACAAGGGAGCCGTCAGAAGTACCTCCTCGCCTCCGCACATGTTCACGGGCACACCGACGACCACGGCCGCCGCCATCGAGAGCAGGCCCGGTCGCATGACGGCCCTGACGGCTTCGGCCGGTATCACGGCGGTGAAGACCGCGCCGACTGCGACGCCGTAGAGCGCGTATCGGATGAGTCCGCGGAGATTGTCGAGGCCCGCCTCGAGAGCCGAACCGGTCGGTCCGGTGGAGAGTACGACGGCGCGGTCGTTGCCTCGCGTCGTGCTCGTCCTCACGAGCGGCGCAACGACGGCGCCCATGACGTAGGCCAGCGCCGCGGCTGCGACGACACGGATGAGAGCGTACAGCGGCCCTATGGCCGTGACCGCCAGCACGAGTATCACCGGAGAGAGCAGGGGCGCGGCCGCAATGAACACGAGGCCGTCCCGTCTCCCTCTGTCTCCTGCGACCACGAGCGCTTTGCCGATCGGGACCGCTCCACACGAGCAGAGCGGCAGCAGCGCGGCGAGGCCGAACGACCGCCAGAAGCCGACGACGCGGAACCTGTCGGACCTCGCCATGATCACGCCGGAGAGAAGACAGGCGAGAACGAAGACCGGAAGAACCGTAGCGCCGTAGTACCACGCCGCCGAGAGGAGCCTCTCCAGGACGGGGGCCATCTGCTCCGGCGCGACGGCCCGGCCCGGCGTCGGGAGGACGGGGCAGGACGCGCAGATCGCGAAGATGCCGCGCCGGAGAGGAGGAAAGAGCGCGGGCGCCGCCGAGAGCGCCGCTGCTGCGGAGAGCACCAGCATGACGGCCCTGCGGCCGGCGTGGGTCATGCGCGGGAGCGCGGCTCGGCGCCTGCCGAGGGCCCTCGATAGGTCGCCTGCGAGCGCGGCGAGGGCCGCGAGCATCACCAGAGCGCCCAGGACCTCCTGCATGGGGCCTCCGGGGCCCCACGACGCGGGGGCCCGAGACTGCCGGGGGGAGAGTGGCGGCGGTTCCGGGGAAGGCCCACCGCGTGGCCTGTCTGAGAGTCTAAGCTCCAAGCGGCGCCTCCGCAATGAATCGGGCGCCCGAGGCTTGACAATGCGTCATTGGTCGAATACATTGAACAATCACCAACAATTCGTTCACAATGTGGAAACCGTTCAGCAGCACCATCAGCCGACTCGTCGGCACGGAGGAGGTGGAGGGAATTGAACGCCGCGGAGATGGAATCGGAAGGCAAAGCGCGCCAGATCATGGACGCCGCCGCGCGCGTGTTCGCCCAGTTCGGCTTCAGGAAGACCAACATGGGTGACATCGTCCGCGAGGCGGGCGTGGCGCGCGCGACGCTGTATAAGTACTATGCGTCGAAGGAGGACGTGTTCCACGCGGTCGTCATGCGTGAGGGCGCGGAGATGCTGGAAGCGGTGAGGTCGGCGGTCTCCCACGAGACGACCACCGAGGGCCGGCTGCGGACCGCGATCATCACGCACACAGACGTCATACGACGGAAGACCAACGTCCTGCGGATCTCGCTCGACGCGGCCGCGGACATCATGTCGCAGTGGCGACCGGAGACGAACGTCCTGACGGATCGGGCGCTCGATATCTACGAGGAGATTCTGAGGCTCGGCGCGGAATCGGGTGACATCGTGGTCCAGAAGCCGCGTGAGATGGCTCTGCTCCTCATGTACATGCTGAAGGGACTCTTCATAGGTGTGTTGACGGGTGTCGTGGGGGCGGACAGAGATTCGCTTACGGACGGGATCGTGAGTGTCGTCATGAATGGATTGAGACCCCGAGGGGAGGTCGTATGAGCGGACTACGAACCGGTCGACACTGCGGGTGCGGCGGTCGGCTTCGCGGACGGGTCCGCGCGGCCGTGGCGGTTCTCGCGGGCGTCGTCGCGCTCGGCGCGGCGGCGCAGGCGATGGCGGTCGAGCTGACGCTCGATGGCGCCGTGGCAATGGCCATCGAGAAGAATCGCCAGGTGGCGATCGCGCAGGCGGGTGTCGACGCTGCACAGGCGCGGCTGGGTCAGGCCCGCGCGTCGTACCTGCCGGCACTCTCGGCGTCCGCCAGCTACACGAGACTGGACCAGGCACCCTACATGGACACGTCGCAGTTCGGCAACCTCTTCGCCCCGCTGCTGGCGCCGTTCGAATACCTTGTGGAGCAGGGGTATCTGGACCCATCGACACTGGAGGGCCTTCAGAACACGGGGGGCGGCGGAAAGATCTATCTGGGTGACGACGACATCTACTCGGTCGGGCTCACGGTCACGCAGCCGCTCTTCACCGGCGGCGCGCTTCTCTCCGCCCACGGTGCCGCGAAGCACGCGGCTCGGGCCCAGAAGCTGAACGCGCTCAGGACCGTCGACCAGGTTCGCTACGATGCCACTCAGGCGTACGTCGGACTCGTACAGTCGAAGGCGGCCCTTCAGGCGATGGACGACGCTGTCGCCGAGATGCAGAGCCACATGTCCGACCTCCAGGCAATGTACGACGCGGGCTCGCTGCTCAAGAGCGACCTCATGATGGCCCAGGTGCAGCTGTCGGACGTCGAGCTCTCGCGAAGCAAGGCGAGGCATGCGGTCGACGTTGCGACCTCCGTTCTGGGATTCGTGATCGGCATCGGACCCGACGCCGAGATCGAGCCGGTCGACGGGCTCGAGGAGCAGGGCCTCGAGGACAGGGAACTCGGCAGCTGGACGAAGATGGCGCTCGAGTCGCGCCCGGACCTCAACTCCGCCAAGGAGATGGTTGGCGCCGCCGACAACTCGGTGTCGCTGGCGCGTTCCGGCTATTTCCCGAGCCTGGTGGCCGTGGGCAACTACCTCTGGGACCGTCCGAACCGCGACTACGAGCCCGAGTTCTACAATCACTGGAACATCACGCTGTCCCTCCAGATGAACGTCTTCAACTGGGGGCTCACGGGCAACAAGGTGAAGGAGGCGCGAGCGGGACTCACGCAGGCCAGACGCGGCTACGAGATGATGGAAGACTCCGTCAGGCTCGAGGTGCGGCAGGCGTACCTTGCTCGCGATGAGGCGCGTGAGGCGGCCTCGATCGCGGACGCGGGACTCGATCAGGCGCGGGAGAGCATGCGCGTGGTCCGAGACAGTTTCAAGGCCGGCGAGGCAACCAACAGTGACGTGCTCGCCGCTCAGACGGCGTTGACACGAGCATGGATGAACCGCATAGGCGCGCTGGCCGGTCTCAGGATCGCCGAGGCGGGCCTGGAGCTGGCGACCGGCGCTGCCGTCGCCGACGAGGAGACGCGATGACAAGGAACCGTATGCATCTGGCTCTGGCGGCCCTGACGGCGGCCGCCGTGGGTGTCGTCCTCGCCGGCTGTGGTGGCTCGGGCGATCAGACGACCGTGGCGGCCGGACCCACCCCGGTCGAGGTGGCGAGTGTGGCGCGCGAGACCGTGTCGCCGACAGCGGACTACTCGGGCACGGTCGAGGCGGGGAAGAAGACTCTCGTCGGTGCGGAGATCCAGGGTTCGATCGAGCGCATCCACGTGGAGGTGGGCGACAGTGTGAAGGAGGGAGACCTCCTGGCCGAGCTGGCCACCGAGCAGCTGACACAGGCTCGGGCGCAGAGCACGGCCGCTGAGAAGGACTGGGATAGAGCGAGAGAACTCTTCGAGAAGGGGGCCATCACCAAGCAGGCGTACGACCATGCTACCGCCGCAGTCGACGTGGCGCGGGCGTCGTACGAGATGGTGCTCGCGAGTTGTCAGCTCCGCGCTCCTTTCGACGGGATCATTACACAGCGGTTCTTCGACCAGGGTGAGGTCTATACGCTCATGGCCATGTCGGCCGGCGCTCCCGCAGTATTCGAGATAGCGGACCTCTCGGACGCCAAGGTGGCGTTCCAGGTCGGCGAACGCGAGAGAGCGCTCATCTATAAGGGACTCGTTGCCGACGTCGCTGTGGACTCACGGCCCGGCAAGGTGTTCAAGGGCAAGGTGACGCGCGTTGATCCGGCACTCGACCTCATGAGTCGCACCGCGACCGTGGAGGTTACCATCACCGACGCGGGTTCCGCCATCATGCCTGGCGCCTTCGCCAAGGTGCAGATAGGCCTGGCGCCGCGCGAGACCATACTCATTCCCCGCGACGCTCTCGTCCGCCAGGAGGGCACGGGTTCGTTCTTCGTGTACGTGGTCAACGACAGCGTTGCGAAGCGCAGCGATGTGAAACTCGGCGAGGGGTTTGGGGGCGACATAGAGATCCTGGGTGGTCTCTCGGGTGGTGAGCAGGTGATCACCGCCGGGCGCTACCGCCTCCACGACGGTTCCGCGATCCAGATCAAGCCGCCTGCTGCCGGTGAAACTCCTCCCGGCGGTCTGGGCGGCACCGCCGTCGTCGACTCCAGCGCGGCCGGCTCGGGTCAGGAGGCTGCGCGATGAACCTGCCCGAGTTTGCCGTAAGGCGGCCCGTAACCGTCTTCATGCTGTTTGGCGTTGTCCTCCTTTTCGGGATCCTGGGGCTGATCAGGTTGCCCGTTGACCTCATGCCGGCGTTCGAGGTGCCGACGGTCAGTGTCGTCACGCTCTATCCGGGGGCAGGTTCGGAGGACATCGAGAGCAACGTCACCGAGGTGCTCGAGGACGCGCTCTCGACCATCAGCGGCGTCGAGCACGTGGACTCGGTCTCCCAGACCGGCCTCTCGGCCGTGATGGTCCAGTTCACGTGGGGGACCGACCTGAACGAAGCGTCGGCCGACGTCCGTGACGTCCTCGACCAGCTCTCCACACAGCTTCCCGACGACATCGAGAGGCCGGTGCTCCTGAAGATGAGCTCGACCGACATCCCGATACTCATGTTCGGCGTCACCGCCAAGGAGAGCTTCGACAGTCTGCGGTACATCATGACGAAGCAGATCGCGGACCCCCTGAAGGCGGTGCCCGGCGTCGCGTCCGTGATGGTACTTGGAGGCCCCGAGCGCGAGATCCAGGTGAACATCGACCCGGGCAAGCTCGAGGCAATGAACATACCAGTGAGTCAGGTGACGCAGGTGCTGGCCGCGGAGAACGTGGACATTCCGGTCGGCTCGGTGAAGCTCGGGTGGACCGACTACTCCGTTCGGGTTCCCGGCCGGATCGCCGATGCGGACCAGCTCAACGGGATAGTCATCGGTCAGAGCCGCGACGGGAAGGTGATCCGCCTGCGAGACGTGGCCGAGGTGAAGGACACGTTCGCCGAAGAACAGATGAAGGCGCGGGCCGACCAGGTGCCCGGAGTCGTGTTCTTCGTCTCGAAGCAGTCGGGGTCCAACTCCGTGACCGTCGCGAAGGCGGCTCTCAAGAAGCTCGACGAGCTCAAGGCGGGACTGCCGCCGGACATCGAGCTCTTCACCTTCTTCGACACGTCCGACTACATCGGCAGGGCGCTCCGAAACCTGAGACAGGCTCTCATGTACGGCGCCCTCGGCGTCGTGGCCGTCGTCCTGCTGTTCCTGCGCCGCATCAGAAGTACCGTCGTCATCGGACTTACGATCCCGGCCGCACTCCTGGCGTCGCTCTTCGTGATGTACGTGGCGGGATACAGCATCAACATGGTCTCGCTGATGAGTCTCGCGATCGCGATCGGAATGGTCGTGGACGCGGCCATCGTTGTTCTCGAGAATGTTACGAGACACGTCGAGTCAGGGGAACGCGTGACGGAGGCGTCGATGTTCGCGCCGGCGGAGATCTCGCAGGCGATCACCGCTTCGACGCTGACCACGGTGGTCGTGTTCCTGCCGATGTTGTTCATAACGAACATCACGGGCCTTCTGTTCAAGCAGATGGCGCTCGTGGTAATCGTTTCCATATCTATGTCGCTCTTTGCCGCACTCACGCTCACTCCGGCTCTCAGTTCGACACTCATGAGAAGCAGCTTCGACCTGGGGAAGAAGAAGCAGAGCGCTTTCTTCCGCCGTGGTGAAGAGATCTTCAAGAGGTTGGAGGAGAGATATGCGAGTCTGCTGGCGAGCGCGTTGCGCCACAAGAAGCGGACCGTCTGGATCGCCATCGGCGTGTTTGCCGTGTCCATGGCGATGCTTGGATTCGTCAAGACCGAGTTCTTCCCGAGCCCGGACAGCGGCGAGATAGAGATGACGGTCGAACTCGCCCCGGGAACACGGCTCGAGAGGACGATGGAGGTGCTCGCGCAGATCGAGGACTTCATCGTTCGCGAGGTCCCTGAACGGGAGTACATGTGGAGCTACGCGGGGGCCACCGGCAGCGGCTACGCCGTCATCCAGGGACAGAAGGAAGGCTCGCAAGTAGGACGCGCAGGCGTCCAACTCGTCGACAAGGAACTCAGGAAGAGGAGTTCCGACCAGGTGGCCGAGGAGATCCGCAAGTTCACCAGGGGCATCCCGGCCGTGGTCAGGCTCAGCATTCAGACGGGCAGTTCCATGGCTCAGTTCATGGGCATGAGCGGCACTCCTCTGTCCATTGAGGTGCGGGGCGAGAACCTGGAGCAGATCCAGCAGACGGCCGTCAAGATCAGAGACGCCGTGCGAGACGTGCCGGGCGCCGTCGACGTTGACCTCGACGTCGGAGACCCGAAGCCTGAGTTTCACATCGTGATAGACAGGGACAGAGCGGCCGCCCTTGGCCTCAATACCTACACGATAGCGTCGGCCCTCCGCTCCGAGATCTACGGGGCCGAGGCCACGAAGCTGCGCCAGGGCGGCGACCAGTGGAACATCGTCGTTCGCGTCCCGGAAGGCGACAGGTCCAGCGTGGAGGACATCCTCGCGCTGCCGGTTCCGTCTATGACCGGCCGGATGGTGAGACTCTCCTCGGTGGCCGGCGTCGAACTGGCGACCGGCCCGACCGAGATCAAGCGGCGCGACCAGGAGCGCGTGGTACGAGTTCAGGGTCGCGTGCTCGGGAGACCGCTCGGAGAGGTGTCGGGTGACGTCCGTAAGGCCATCGACAAGATGCAGTTTCCCGAGGGCGTGGCGGTCGAGTTCGGCGGCGACGTGGAGCAGCAGGCGCAGTCGTTCCACGACCTCGGCCTTCTGTTGCTGCTTGCGATCGCGCTCGTGTACATGGTCATGGCGGCACAGTTCGAGAACCTCGTCG
This sequence comes from uncultured bacterium, assembly GCA_964399265.1. Taxonomy (GTDB): domain Bacteria; phylum Joyebacterota; class Joyebacteria; order Joyebacterales; family Joyebacteraceae; genus WJLY01. The sequence goes on from CAYNQF010000010.1 coordinate 17,500, forward strand.
ACCCGTTCGTCGTCATGTTCTCCATACCGTTCGCGTTCGTCGGCGTGATATGGGCCTTCGTCGTCACGAACACGACGCTCTCGATGACCTCGTTCCTCGCCGTCATCATGCTGATGGGCATCGTCGTGAACAATGCGATCGTGCTGGTCGACTACACCAACATCATGCGCAAGCGTGGCATGGGGCTTGAGGAGGCGGTGCTCGTCTCGGGCAGGCGCAGGCTGAGGCCGGTGCTCATGACCGCATTCACCACGATCTTCGGCATGTTGCCCCTCGCCCTGATGCGTTCGTCGGGCTCGGAGGTGTGGAGGCCGCTCGGGGTCGCCATGGTGGGCGGGCTCCTCGTGTCGACCATGGTCACGCTCATTGTCGTGCCGACGCTCTATACGATCTTCGAGGCGAGGCAGAGACGGAACGCGAGGTGGTCGCGATGAAGATGGTCATTCTCAACTACTACGTAGGTGTGGATGTCGAAGTTAAGGAGATGCTGACCAAGCTCGACATCTGCACCTACACGCGTGTTCCCGAGGCCGAAGGCAGGATCTCCTGCGGGGAGCCACGGGAGAACTCGCACGTGTGGCCGGGCGCGAACTCGATGCTCATGGCCGTGCTCGAGGACGACCGTGCCGAGGCGCTGCTCCGCGAGGTCGAGTCCTACAACCAGACGACCGAGGGTGAAGGCGTGGACGTCTACCTCCTTGACGTGTCGAAGCGGATGCTCGCGCGGGAGACGTAGTCTGGCGGTCCGCGGAGAACATGCGCGGTCACGTCCACGGCCGCGCTCTGGAAGCGCGGGGGGCGACATGGTTGCAGCCAGACGAACGTACGTCCCCGATACGGACTTCGTTCGAGTCCGGGACTTCCTGCTCGATACCTACACGGCCTTCGATGCGCCGGTGAACTGGGGCATAGAGCGCTGGAACTACGCGCGTTACTTCGTGGCACCGATGCTTGGGTCGTACGGCACTGCGGAGGATAGTTCGCCGGACGGCGCGCTCGAGGCGATACGTCTCTGGGAGGACCTCGTCGGCATCTGGGAGGAGGCGGGCGAGATTGCTGGGGTCGCCACGATCGAGCATCCCGACCCGACGCACCGCGGGTTCGGAGAGATCTTCGTGCAGCGCCATCCAGAGCACGTGGACCTGCTTGACGAGATGATGGAGTATGGCGAACGGCGCTTCGTGAACCCCGCAACCGGTCGCACGCACATCTTCGTCTACGAGGACGATCCCGACCTCATCGAGGTCGTCGAGAGAAGGGGCTACGTGCGCAACCCCGAGCGCGGCTACAGCCAGCTCGTGTACGAGGTCGACGACCCGCCGGCACCCGAACTCCCGGACGGCTACCGACTCTTCAGCATGGCGGACGAGTGCGACGCGGACAGGAGGCGTGAGATCTTCGGCCGCTCGTTCAATCACGAGGATCCGAAGGACTGGCCATCCAGGTTCGCGTACGAAGAGCTGATGCGGGCTCCTGACTATCGTCCGGAGCTGGACCTGGTCGTAGCCGCACCGGACGGCACGTACGCCGCCTGCTGCATCGTCTGGTACGATGAGCGGAACCGCATTGGCCACGTGGAGCCTCTGGGCACGCACCCGGATCACCGCAAGCGCGGCCTTGCCCGCGCGGTCATGCTCGAGGCGATCCGGAGACTCGACTCTCTGGGGGCGTGTCGGATCCCGCTGGACGGTGGGTTCGACCCGTTCTACGAGGCTATCGGCTTCCGGAAGCTGCGGAGCTGCAGCGCGTGGGAGAAGGACGTCCGCTGGGCGTGAGTCATCATCGAGTCTCTGCCATGAAGGCGGGGCCCGGCAGAATCCGCCGGGCCCCGCGTCCGTGTGTCAGACCTGCTCGGTCTCTCGCTAGGAGAACGGCTCCATCCTGCAGGCGGGGTCTATCTTCTCAGTGCTCTCGGGATACTCCTCGAACAGCCGTCCCCACGGGCTCTCGCGTTTCCACTCCTCGACAACCGGAACGCCGTTCTTCGGATACCAGAACTTGTCGTGGTAGGTCTCGCTCGCCCAGATGAAGATCTTCACGATTGGCGTCTGGAAGAGCAGCTTCTGGAAGATCTTCAAGGGCGAACGCCACAGCAGCATGCCGGTGCCGGTTCCGAAGTTCACGCCGACGGTGAAGCCCCACCTCTCGGCAGCCGCGTCCTGGTCTCCGACGATCTCGATCTCGCGCAAGTCGCCCTGACCGAGTCCGCGTGCCGTCGCGTGCGCGATGTACTCTATCTTCATCGGGTCGAATCCCATCATGCCGGCTGAGACCGCGTCGATCGCTACCTGGTCGGCCGAGGCGAGGATGACGTCCTTCTGGTGCGGGATGAGCGTCCTGGGACCCGGACCACTCCCGGCCGTCGTGCCGTCCATCGTGCAGAAGACGCCGGTGTGGATCTCCTTCTGAATGGCGAGAAGATCGACGATCGTGTCGTGGATCCACGTGTGCGTCATGTGGCGGTTCACGTTGAGCAGCCCTCCGAAAGCGTTCTTGAGCGCGCCCGTCGTGACCGTGTAGCTGTGCGTCTTGACCGTGGGCAAGTGGACGATGTTCTTCCCGAAGAAGTAGTCGGGCAGATAGATGCCGTCCGGGAAGACCTTGTCGAGGACGGCCATCTTCGCCTTCGGTTTGTACTCGATCCACTTCATGTCGGCGGGGTCGAAGTTGTACCTGGTCGGGATTCCGTACTTCGCAAGGACCGGCCCGAACTTGTTGTACTTGTCGCCGAGGTCGCAGATGGTGACGACGGTCTTGTTGTGCACGTCGACGAGGTCCTTTAGACCGGCCTCCTTGAGGGCGAGTATCGTGCCCTCGAGCTGCCACGGCGTCGTGTTCGAACCCGGGTACATCAGGTGCCAGCTTATGTTGTCCTTCAGGATGGTCGTAGCCGAGGGGTCGAGGGCGTCCGCGAGCCCCGCCAGCTTGCAGAGCCGTCGGTAGTCGTCGAGGACGGTCTCGGGCTTCGTTCGGAGAACCGCTACCTTGGACCTGGCCATCCCGTCTTTCCTTTCCATACGTCACGTGAATCGGGGCGGCTCCTTGCGGGCCGCCCCGATTTCAAGCTGGTGCCGAAGGGGGGATTCGAACCCCCACAGGGACAAGCCCCACTGCGCCCTGAACGCAGCGCGTCTACCAGTTCCACCACTTCGGCGGTCGCAACAGATTGATAGTCTAGCCACTAACCCGGCCCCAGTCAACCGGCAAGGGGCCTGGCGGGCAGGGATGAGAGCCCCGCACGTAAGTTATTGACACGCTCTATAAACTGTGATACTCTAAGAACTGAGAGATGTCCATGCCGGAGGGGTCCGGCGTGCTTTGCGAAGCGGACGCTCACTCCCGGGCTCCAGTGCCGGACCCCCCGGGGTGGTTCAGACGGGAGACACACGGCCGGCCGACGCCGACTCGGGTCGGGGGGACAGCGCGAGACCAGCCTTACGACGCACTTACTTGTCACGAGCCGCGCTGGTATCGACCTCTCTATCGACGTCGCCGGCCTCCTTTCATTCTCTCGGAGGGATCTCCGCGGCGCGTGCGCACTCTGCGGCGCGCCACGAACGGGGACCACCGAGCCTGCGGCCGCCCGACCGGAACGGGTTACTGGAAGTCCGGCTCGAGCGTGATAGGAGGGCGGGTGCTGACCCGCCCTCCGCGCATGTGACGCCCTGGCGACGCGCCCTGCGCATCCACTATGATGGGTGGGCACGCGAGATACGCCGGGCCTCGGCCAATCCCTACTTGCCCGCCTTCCTGACGCTCTGTTAGCATCCATCCAAGTTCGCCGACGGGCCTTTCGGGCCGTCAGCAGGGGGGGATCGTGAGTGAGGGCGTCAAGGTCATCGCGAAGAACAAGCGCGCCAGGCACGACTATCATGTCGTCGATTCCGTCGAGGCCGGCGTCGTCCTCAAGGGCACGGAGGTCAAATCGGTGCGCCTCGGCAAGGTGCAGCTGGTGGACAGCTACGTCAAGGTCGACGGCGGCGAGCTCTTCATGTACGGGGCCCACATAAGTCCTTACGAGCAGGGCAACCGGTTCAACGTGGAGCCGAGACGTACCCGCAAGCTCCTCATGCACGGGACGGAGATCGCCCGTCTCGAGAGGCAGGTCCTCGAGAAGGGGATGACGCTAATTCCGCTGTCCGTCTACCTCAAGCGGGGCAGGGTCAAGGTCGAGGTCGGGCTCTGCCGCGGTAAGAGGTCGTACGACAAACGGGAGACGATAAAGCGCCGGGACGCCGACAGGGACATGGAGAGGGCCGTCAGACGGCGGTCGAGGGGTGAGGGTTGATGTCGAGTCGCAGACACGGTTGGCGTCACGTCTCTGTCGCGGTTGCCGCACTCTCGCTGTGGGCGGCCGTTTCCGTCTCCACGGCAGCGGGCCCCGCCAGGTTCGAGTTCGCCGACGAGGGAAGGGTCGCGCAGGTCGAGACGATGACCGAGAACGGGAACGTCTATTTTCGCCTCGCCGACGTCGCGCTCGCCGTCTCGGGCGTCCGGTACTGGAACCCGCGCACCGGGAAGGTGACGCTCTCCGTGGCCGACCATCGTGTCTCGGTGACGCCCGACAGCCGGTTCGCCGTGTTCGACACGTCGGTCGAGAACATAATGGATCCCGTCCTCATCAGACGCGACGACGTTTGGGTTCCGGTCGGTTTCGTGACCAGAGTGCTGGGACCGTCTCTGGACTCGCGCATTACCTGGTTGCCCGATGAGACCGTGGCCCGAGTCGAACGGCTCAGACCGTCCGTGGACTCTCTCACCGTCAGGCAGACGACCGACGGAACGCTCGTGGACCTTGGGCTCACGAGCCGAGCCACCTTCCGCGCGGAGAGCCGCAGCAGGGCGACGATAGAGGTCATCATTCCGGGCGCGCAGCTGCCGGACTCGCTGGGCGTGGAGCAGGAGACGGAGTACGTCACCGGGGTGTTCCTCGAGGCCGGACCCGACGGAGTCAGGGCGGAGATCGGGCTCACGGACGGGGCCGGCTCATACAGCGCGGACCTCCTGTCCAATCCTCCGAGGATCCAAGTGCTCGTGCGCGGGGGCGTGGAGTCTGCAACGCCGTCGCTCGAGCTGCGCGACCTGAAACACCTCCTTCCGGAATCGGACGACATGTTCACCGCGATGGGGTCCGGACTCGAGACGGTCATGATCGATCCCGCCCACGGCGGAAGAGACCCCGGGGCGATCGGCCGCGACGGGCTCGAGGAGAAGGACGTCACGCTCTCCCTGGCGCGTGAGTTGAGCCGCGCGCTGCAGCGGAAGGGGTTCTACGTCTTCATGACGCGCAGCTCCGACTCGGACGTGCCGGCGTACAGGAGGGCCGAGATCGCGAACCTCGCCGACGCCGACATCTTCGTGAGGCTGCAGTGCGGCGCGTGGTACTCGGGCTGGGCGCGTGGTTTCTCCGTTGACTACTACCAACCTCCGGGATGGGCGGCCGAGACGGAGACCGTGAGACGCGGGCGAGGGCTCCCCCGCGTGCAGACCGTAGCCGAGCCCGGTCCGGCCGACGAACTCGACTGGGATAAGCTGCAGGAAGGACACATCGCCGGGAGCAGGGCGCTGGCCCGGGCTCTCGATGCCAGCATGAAGTCCTCGCTCTCTCTGAACGACAGAGGAGTGGGGCGCCGGACGTCGCCCGTCCTGGCCGGTTGCGCTATGCCGGCCGTGCAGATCGAGCTCGGATACATCACCAACCGCGACGAGGAGTCGCTTCTGTCGGACGAGGGCTTCCTGCGTGAGGCGGCCCGCGCCATCGCGGACGGCATCGCGGCGTACAGGACCGCCGCCAAGGAGAGGGACCAATGAGACTCTGGCGGGTCAAGCTCGTCGTCATCGCCATCGCGATTCTGGCCGGCGTTCTCATCTATCTGATGTGGGAGCGCGGTCCGTCCGAGGACCTGCAGCAGGGCCGGGCGCTGGAGGAAGAGGCCGGCCGCGGGGTGCAGTCCGTGGCACTCGTATTCGCGGACCCGTCGGCCATGCGGCTCGTCGAGGAGAGGCGAGAGATCGTGGTGCCCGAGGATAGGGCGAGCCGCGCCAGGCGCATACTCGAGGAACTAGCAGGTGGACCTTCGGTGAGCGGCGCGGTGCGGACGTTGCCGGAGGGCACGGGCATCCGGTCGGTCGTCTTCGACGATCGCGGAGGCGCCTACGTCGACTTCACGAGGGAACTCGTGGACAAACACCCCGGAGGGTCCACAGGTGAGCTAATGACGATCAGCTCGGTCGTCCAGACGCTCGCCCGCAACTTCCCGCACGTCGAGCACGTGACCTTCCTGGTCGACGGCCGCGAGATCGAGACGATCGCGGGACACATCGATGCCTCGGTCCCGTTCAGCGTCGACCAGTACAGATGACGAGCGGAGCGCCGGGCGGCGGGGCGGTACACGCGAGAGGGGAGTGCATCAGTGGGTGACAGTGCGTCGAGACCCATCGGGGTGTTCGACTCGGGGATAGGCGGGCTCACCGTCGTGGCCGAGATCATGCGGCAGCTTCCCAACGAGGAGATCGTCTACTTCGGGGACACGGCACGGCTCCCCTATGGCCCCAAGTCTCCCGAGACGGTTACCCAGTTTGCGATCGAGGACACGGAATTCCTCCTGAAGCACGGAGTGAAGATGGTGGTGGTGGCCTGCAACACGGCCTCGTCGGTCGCGATGGACGCGCTCACCACGCGCTACGACATACCGATAGTGGGCGTCATCAAGCCGGGCGCCCTGGCGGCCGTGTCGTCGACGCTCGACGGCAGGATCGGCGTCATCGGCACCGAGGGGACGATCGCGAGCCGCGCGTACAGCCGCGAGATCGCGAAGCTCGACCGTGACGCCGAGGTGCTCGAGAAGAGCTGCCCGCTCTTCGTCCCTCTGGCGGAGGAAGGCTGGACGGACCGCGAGGTGACGCTCGTGATCGCCCACGAGTATCTGACCCCGCTGCGCGACGCCGGCGTCGACGTCGTGGTGCTGGGCTGCACGCACTACCCCATTCTCAAGAGCACGATCGGCAAGGTGTTCGGACCCGGCGTCAGGCTGATCGATTCAGCGGAGGAGACGGCCAGCGAGGTCGCCGAACGCCTGGCCACGCAGGGACTGGAGAGAAAGCCCGGAGACCGGCTGAACCACCACTTCTACGTTAGCGACGTTCCTCACAGGTTCCAGGAACAGGCGGAGAGATTTCTCCGGAGCCCGCTCCCGCCCGTCAGGGTCGTGTCCATTGAGGAGCTGACGAGGTGAAGCTCGTAATCGCGACCACGAACCGTCACAAGGTCGAGGAGATTCGCGACATTCTCTCGGGACTCGACATCGAGCTGGTCTCTACCGCTGACATTCCCGGTGTGCCGGACGTCGTCGAGGACGGCGACACGCTGGAGGCCAACGCCATAAAGAAGGCGCGGAGCGTGGCCGACGCAACCGGCCTGGCGGCCCTTGCAGACGATACGGGGCTCGAGGTCGACGCTCTCGACGGCGCCCCGGGCGTCTACTCGGCGCGGTACAGCGGGGACCCGCCGGACTATCGCCGCAACAACGAGAAGCTGCTCCGGGAACTCGCGGGCTTCGAGGCCGGAAGGAGGACGGCCCGCTTCAGATGCGTTGTGGCGCTGGCACTGCCCGGCGACGGGGTGTCCACCGTTGAGGGAGTGACGACGGGCAGGGTCCTCGAGTCCGAGCGCGGTGAGGGCGGGTTCGGATACGATCCGCTCTTCCTGCCGGATGGTTTCGAGCGGACCTACGCGGAGATGTCGCCCGCCGAGAAGAACGCAGCCAGCCACCGCGGAAAGGCCGTCAGAGCGGCCCGTTCTCTGGTGGAGAGGGCCCTTCTCTAGAGAATCCCCGGACCACGGTGAACCCTTCTCTCTGTTCTCTTAACATATTGCGACACAACAAGTTACGATTTTGAAGGTCGCGCGCTTGCCTGCAGCCGAGCCTCGTGATATCATTCTTATTGTCCCTTCCAGGAGGGTTCAACCTCACATAAGTTGGCCGACTTGGCTCTCCCATGAGTGCCAAGTCCTCTTGTGGCCGCGTGCCTCCCATTAGGCCGCGGCCACGGCCTACCCAGCCTGAGACGAGACCCCGCCGCAGGCAGCGCGAATGAGGCAGTCAGAGGTCCTCCTCTCGCATCGTTGGCCTGATTCGCGCGTCAGAACCTACAAGACAGAGATGGCGCGCACCCTGTTGGACGGGAGGGCAAGCGATTTGCTTGCAATGCGAAGGTCGGGATCGGCGGCAGTGGTCGCGGTGGCCGTGATGTTCGCCGCCTCATCGGTGGGCGCCGCGTCCCGGGTCGGTGCAACCCCGCTCGGCGACCCGCTCACGCTCGAGGCCTGCTTGGCGGCGGCCGATTCGACGAACCCTTCCTTGCTCGCCGCGTGGCACAAGTGGCAGGCAGCGGTCGGGGCCTCGCGCGGCGCCGGCTCGCTTCCCGACCCCATGTTCACTTACGGGTACTTCATAACGCCCGTCGAGACGCGCGTCGGTCCTCAGGAGGATCGCCTCGGGCTTCGCCAGACGCTGCCGTGGTTCGGCAAGCTGCGCTTGAAGAGGGAGGCGGCGACGGCCGGGGCGGACGCCTGGTACCAGCGCTACCGGCGCGCAGCCGCCGACGCTGAGTACGAGGTGACGGCGGCGTTCGCCGACTACGCGAACCTCCGAATCACGACAGACATCCTGGAGCGAAGGGCGGCGCTCCTGTCCGACCTCGAATCGGCCGTCCGCGCGCGCTACTCCGCCGGCGATGCTCCATACGCCGACCTCATGCGGGCCGGCATCGAGCGTGCGAGGGTGGAGGACCGTCTCGCCGCGGCCCGGAACCGGCGGTCCCCGGCATCGGCCAGACTTGCGGCGGCGATCGGCATCGAGCCGGGCCGGCCGCTCCCGTGGCCGGATGACATACCGACCGTCGAGGCCCCGGCGCTGGGTGACGGCGCGGGCGGGCCGAGCGACCTGAGTCCGGAGGTCCTGATGCTCGACAGCGAGACTACGAAGGCTGAGCGCGCCCGCTCGCTGGCGCGACGAGGGTACTTCCCGGACCTGACCATAGGTGTTGATTACATAGTGACCGGAGAGGCCGCCATGCCGGTGGACGACAGCGGGAAGGACCCGTTGTCGGTGTCGGCGTCCGTCGGCGTGCCGCTGTGGTTCGGCAAGCACGCCGCCGCGGTGCGGGAGCAGACGGAGCGCCTGGCGGCCGCCAGGCAGACAAGGAGACAGAAGGAGAACGAACTATCGGCGAAGCTGGAGATGGCTCTGTACGATGTCGACGACGCTCGGAGGCGGGTGGCTCTTTACGCGAATGAGATACTGCCCGACGCGGAGGCTTCGCTCGCCTCCGCGCGTGCGGCCTACGCGAGCGGGGACTTGAGCTTCGACTCGGTCGTGGCGGCGGAGCAGACCGCACTCGAGATGGAACTGGCGATGGAGACGGCGCGCGTGGACGCCGCGCTTGCCGCCGCGGGACTCAGGCGGCTGCTCGCGGCGGGCACGCCCGTCGAACCGGTGCGCGACCATCGGTCGCGCTGAGTGGGAGGTAGCTGTCATGAAGAGAAGCGCGCTGAACATGCGGCTGGTCATGGTGGTTCTGGGACTCGCGGCCCTGGCGGCCACGGCGGGCGTAGGTCTTTACGGATGTCAGTCGGGCGATCAGGCGAGCGACCAGGCGAGCGACCAGGTGAGCAAGGAAGGCGAGCTGGGCTCGGCGGCGGAGATGCCCAAGGACGAGGAGATACTCTACACGTGTCCGATGCATCCTGAGGTCGTCTCGAGCGAGCAGGGCAAGTGCCCGACCTGCGGGATGAATCTCGTTCCCGTCGATCAGGTCGAGGCGGGCAACACCGCGGCCGTCGCGAGTGAGGCAGGCGTCACCTACACGTGTCCGATGCACCCCGAGGTCGTCTCGAACGAACCCGGCGAGTGTCCGACCTGCGGCATGGACCTCGTGCCTGCCGAGAAGACCAACGACGCCGGGACGAGCGGCGAGGAGATGAAGGGTGACTAGCGAACGGACGGCCGTCAAGGCGTCAACGTCGTCACGTCTGATCCTGATGGCAGGGCTCGTGTTCGCCGCGGCCGTCGGCCTCTGGAGCTGCAGGGCGGCGCCCGGTGACGCGGACGGTCGCGGCGGCCCGGAGGGCGGCGCCGTCGAGACCGAGACGCACGTCGAAGAGGACGGGACCGTATGGACCTGTTCAATGCACCCGCAGATCAGGCAACCGGAGCCCGGTGACTGCCCGATCTGCGGCATGGACCTCATACCGGTCGAGGCCGAGGCGGAGGAGGCCGGCGGCGACCGCACGCTGACCGTCACTGAGTCGGCGGCGAAGTTGATGCAGGTCCAGACCACGCCGGCCGTGCGCAAGGTGGTCAGCGTCGAAGTACCGATGGTCGGCATGGTCGCGTACGACGAGGGACGCGTCGAGCGGGTCGCCGCGTGGGTCGGCGGTCGCATCGAGAAGATGCACGTGGACTTCGTTGGACAGGCGATTCGCGCGGGCGAGCCGATGGTCGATCTCTACAGCCCGGGACTCATAGCGGCGCAGGAGGAGCTTCTCGGAGCCGCGCGCTCCTACGAGCGGGCGCGTGCCTCGGGAGGCGACACGGAGCCCGCGCTCGAGACCCTCGACGCGGTCAGGGAGCGCCTGCGGCAGTGGGGGCTGACCGCGGCGCAGGTTGGTGCCATCGAGAAACGCGGAGAGGTCACCGACACAGTAACCCTCACGGCGCCCGTCAGCGGCACGGTCGTCGAGAAGAACGAGACGGAAGGTTCGTACGTGAAGACCGGGACCGTGGTCTACACGATCGCCGACCTCTCGGTCGTCTGGGTCGAGCTGGAGGCCTACGAGTCGGACCTTGCGTGGGTGCGCGACGGGCAGAACGTGACTTTCACCACTGAGGCGCAGCCCGGGCACGAGTTCGGCGGGACCGTGGCATTCATAGACCCGGTGGTCGACAAGACAACGAGGACGGTCGGCGTGCGCGTCGAGGCGGACAATCCGGATGGGATGCTCAAGCCCGGCATGTTCGTGCGCGCGACGGCCAGGGCGAGGTACGGGACTGACCAGGCGCCGCCGCTCGTGATACCAGCGAGCGCGCCGCTTCTGACCGGCACACGGGCGGTGGTCTACGTCCAGGTTCCGGACCAGGAGTCGCCGACGTACGAGGGAAGAGAAGTCGTGCTGGGACCCAAGGCGGGCGACTATTACGTCGTCGAGAGTGGACTCCATGCAGGAGAGCAGGTCGTCGTGGAGGGCGCCTTCAAGATTGACAGCGCGCTGCAGATACGCGCGCAGCCCAGCATGATGAATCCCGGCGGCGACGAATCAGGTGGCGCGGCCCATCATCACGGAGACATGGACTGATGGCCGACTCCGACCGACGCGAACATCCCGACGAGCGCGTCCCCTCGAAACGGCGCGGGCGGCCTGACGAGCGCGTGCCGGCGGAACGGCCGGAACAGCCCGAGTGGGTGGCTCCAGTGGAGGAGTCCAGACCGCTGTCTGGGTTCGTCGGGTTCTTCCTGAACCACCGCCCCATCGTCGCGCTCCTGATAGCCCTCATCATAGGCGCGGGCATCGCCGTCGCACCGTTCGACTGGGACGTCGGCGGATACCCGCGCAACCCCGTGCCTGTCGACGCCATCCCGGACATCGGCGAGAACCAGCAGATCGTGTTCACTGCATGGATGGGCCGGTCGCCCCAGGACGTCGAGGACCAGGTGACCTACCCGCTCACCGTTTCGCTCCTGGGCACACCCGGGGTGCGCACTGTCCGCAGCTACTCCTACTTCGGTTTCTCCAGCATCTACATCATCTTCGAGGAGGGTGTCGACTTCTACTGGTCGAGAACCCGCATCCTCGAGAAGCTCGCGAGCCTTCCGGCGGGCGTCCTGCCGGAGGGCGTGAGACCGACCCTCGGTCCGGACGCGACCGCTCTGGGACAGGTCTACTGGTACACGCTCGAGGGGCGCGACCCGCAGGGGAATCCGGCGGGCGGCTGGGACCCGCAGGAGTTGCGTTCCATACAGGACTTCTACGTTCGCTACGGTCTGATGTCCTCCTCGGGAGTCGCCGAGGTGGCGTCGATCGGCGGCTTCGAGCGCGAATACCAGATCGACCTGGACCCGTCGGCCATGCGGGCCCACGGCGTGACCCTCGAGCAGGTTCTCGCCGCGGTGCGGATGTCGAACCTGGACGTGGGGGCGCGCACCATCGAGATCAACCGTGTCGAGTACGTGATCCGCGGGCGCGGGTTCGTCGAGAGCCCGGCCGACCTCGAGGAGGTCGTCGTCCGCGCCGCCGACGGCGTTCCGGTGCGTGTGGCGGACATCGCCACCGTGCAGTCGGGCCCCGCCCCCAGACGCGGAGCGCTCGACAAGGGCGGCGCCGAGGCCGTGGGCGGGGTCGTCGTCGTTCGCCACGGCTACAACCCGCTCGAAGCGATCCAACACGTTAAGGAGAAGATCGCCGAGATCACCCCCGGCCTCCCGTCGAAGACTCTCGAGGACGGGACCGTCTCGAAGGTCACCGTCGTCCCGTTCTACGATCGCACGACGCTCATACACGAGACGCTCGGCACGCTGAACCACGCGCTCATCCTCGAGATACTCATAACGATCATCGTCATCATTGTCATGGTCCGCCAGTTCGGCGGCGCGATGCTCATCTCGGGCGTACTGCCGCTCGTCGTGCTGCTCTCGTTCGTCGCGATGAAGGTGTTCGGCGTCGAAGCCAACATCGTGGCGCTTTCCGGCATCGCCATCGCGATCGGCACGATCGTCGACATGGGCATCATCATCACAGAGAACATACTCGAACATCTGAGGCTGGCCGATCCGGGTGAGAACCGGTTGTACGTTGTCAGGAGGGCCGCGTCCGAGGTGAGCGGCGCGATCCTCACGGCCATCTCGACGACTGTTGTGAGCTTCCTTCCCGTCTTCGCGATGACGGGGGCGGAAGGGAAGCTGTTCCGACCTCTCGCATACACGAAGACGTTCGCGCTCGTCTCGTCGGTCCTCATCGCCATCGTCATCATCCCGCCGCTCGCGCACATCATCTTCCGCCGTGCCGGACGCGCGAACGAGCGCGGCTACTTCTGGCCCGGCGTGCTGGTCGCGGCCGGCGTGGTCCTTGCGATCATCTCGTCGTGGTGGGTCGGCCTGATCGTCATCGCGATGGGCGCGCACGGTCTCTTCCGCGGCAGGGTGGACAGGGTCGCGCCGCGGCTCTCACCCCGTGTGCCGCTGATCCTTGTGGGGCTCCTGGTGACGGTCGCGCTCACGCGATTCTGGATGCCGCTCGGTCCGGGCCGCGGCACGTTCCCGAACTTCTGGTTCGTCATCATCGTCCTCGGTTTCCTGCTCCTGTTCTTCAACGTGTTCATGAGAGCGTACCCGCGGATGCTGCGCTGGTGCCTGGCGCACAAGCGCCAGTTCATGGCGATACCGATCATTGTCGTGCTGTTCGGCGTGCTCGTGTGGCTCGGGTTCGACAGGACGTTCGGCTTCGTGCGCCTCGGGCTGTCGGCCGCCGGTGTTCCGGAGAACAGGATACGCTCGAGCGCGATATGGTCCGGCCCGATGCACGCGTTCCCGGGGCTCGGCCGCGAGTTCATGCCGTCGCTCGATGAGGGCTCGTTCCTGTGGATGCCCACGACGATGCCTCACGCCTCGATAGGGGAGGCCCTGGACGTACTCCGCAAGGAGGACATCGCGTTCTCGCAGATCCCGGAGGTCGAGAGCGTGGTCGGCAAGATCGGCCGCGTGGAGAGCGCGCTCGACCCCGCGCCGATCTCGATGATCGAGACGATCATCAACTACAAGACCGAGTACATCGAGGACGAGAGCGGGAACGAGATCCTGTTCCGGTACGACAGGCGGGCCGGCGAGTTCGTCCGCGACGAGGACGGCGAGCTCATACCCGACAGGCGCGGGCGGCCGTTCAGGCAGTGGCGCGACGACATCAGGAGTCCCGACGACATCTGGGCGGAGATCGCGAAGGCCGGGCAGATCCCGGGCACGACGTCCGCGCCGAAGCTCCAGCCCATCGAGACGAGGCTCGTGATGCTCCAGAGCGGCATGCGCGCACCGATGGGCGTCAAGGTGAGAGGGCCTGACCTCGAGACTATCGAGAAGGTGGGTCTCCAGATAGAGAAGCTGCTCAAGGAGGTCCCGTCGGTAGAGCCCGAGACCGTGTTCGCCGACAGGATCGTCGGCAAGCCCTACATCGAGATAGACATCGACCGCGAGGCCATCGCCCGGTACGGACTGCACGTCACGGACGTGACCAACGTCATCGAGACTGGCATCGGGGGCAGGACTGCCACGGTGACGGTGGAGGGCCGGGAGCGCTATCCGGTCAGGATACGGTACGCGAGGGAACTTCGCGACTCGATCGACGCGCTCGGAGCGGTCCTCGTTTCGACCCCGGGCGGCGCGCAGGTGCCGCTCCGGGAACTCGCCGACATCGATTACGTGCGCGGCCCGCAGGCCATCAAGAGCGAGGACACGTTCCTCGTCGGCTACGTGACGTTCGGCATGAAAGAGGGGTTCGCCGAGGTCGATGTCGTCGAGGAGTGCCAGCGATATCTCAAGGACATGATAACGGCCGGGCGACTCGAGATCCCGGCGGGCGTGACCTACAGGTTCGCGGGGAGCTACGAGAACCAGGTGAGCGCGCAGCAGAAGCTCTCCGTCATTCTCCCTCTGGCGCTGCTCGCGATCTTCACCATCCTCTACCTCCAGTTCAAGTCGGCCTCGACGACGCTCATGGTCTTCTCCAGCATCGGCGTCGCCTGGGCGGGCGGGTTCATACTGCTGTGGCTGTACGGACAGCCGTGGTTCCTGGACTTCACCTTCCTGGGCGCGAACGTGCGTGGCCTGTTCCAGATCCACCCGGTGAACCTGTCTGTAGCGGTCTGGGTCGGGTTCCTCGCTCTCTTTGGCATCGCGTCGGACGACGGCGTGCTGATGGCGACCTACATGGACCAGTCCTGCTCGACGCGGCCCATCTCCTGCGTCGCCGACGTGAGGGAGGCCGTGGTGGCGGCCGCGTCCAGACGCATCCGGCCCTGCCTGATGACGAGCGCAACGACCATCCTTGCGCTCCTGCCGGTGCTGACGTCGACGGGTCGCGGCTCCGACGTGATGATCCCGATGGCCATCCCTTCTTTCGGCGGCATGCTGGTCGTCCTCCTCTCGGTCTTCGTCGTGCCCGTGCTCTACAGCTGGGTGCGGGAGAGGCGCGAGCCCCTGAAATAGCCCTCCTTCTTGACATCACCGCACGCTCGACCTATGATTATGGTTCGGTCCGACTGCGGGGCGTGGCGCAGCCCGGTTAGCGCGCCTGCTTTGGGAGCAGGAAGTCGGAGGTTCGAATCCTCTCGCCCCGACCAGGCGCGCCTGTAGCTCAGTTTGGATAGAGCAACGGACTTCTAATCCGTAGGTCGCTGGTTCAAATCCAGCCAGGCGTACCATAAACGAACGGTGGAAGTAGCTCAGCTGGTAGAGCGCTGGACTGTGGCTCCAGTGGTCGCGGGTTCGATCCCCGTCTTCCACCCCACCGCCTCTCCGGGGGAACATGCTCCGGAGGAGTGAAAGGGCGCCCCGCAGTCAACCGGTTCGCGGGCGCCACCGGCTCCGAGGTTCCGAGGGTCGTTCTTCCCGAGGTTCAATCCGGCCTTGCGGGTTCGGTGCGGGGATGCTAAGCTGTACCACACTTCGGGGGGCGCGATACGAACCCTGACGGCTGCGTCCCCGGAGCCCCGGTCGACAGGATCGGCAGGTGAAGGACCCCTAGTGAGGGAAGTGCCATGGCAGCAAGAGGAGTCAACAAGGTCATACTGATCGGGAACCTCGGCAGTGACCCTGAACTGCGTCAGACCCCGAGCGGCACGTCGGTGGCGACATTCACGCTCGCTACTAATGAAGCGTGGACCGACAAGGACGGTCAGAAGCAGGAGAGGACCGAGTGGCACCGGATCGTGGCGTGGGGCAGGCTCGCCGAGATATGCGGCCAGTACCTGCGCAAGGGTCGCCAGGTCTACGTCGAGGGCAGGCTCACGACGCGCAGCTGGGAGGACAAGCAGGGGACCCAGCGCAAGACCACCGAGGTCGTAGTGCAGAACATGCAGATGCTCGGAAGCCGCGGCTCGGACCAGGGCGGCGGATCCGGCGGTCAGGAAGACACGCCCGACTTCGAGCCTGACACGGTCAAGATCGAGGACGACGACCTTCCGTTCTAGAAGGTCATCCGTATCGTGACATATCGCGCGCCGCTAGCTCAACTAGGCAGAGCAACTGACTCTTAATCAGTAGGTTGAAGGTTCGATTCCTTCGCGGCGTACCACTCGACCGGCCGCTCTCACACGCGAGGGCGGCCGGTTCTGTTTCCATCAGGAGAGGTGCACCGTGGCCGCCGCTCGCGTATACGAGACGACCGCGAAGAGCATCATGACGCGCTCGAAGATCCCGGGCCTCGACTACGCCGTCAACCCGTACGTCGGCTGCCGGCACGCGTGCGTCTACTGCTACGCGGTCTTCATGAAGAAGTTCCTCCGCATCGACGACCCGTGGGGCGCCTTCGTCGGCGTGAAGGTGAACGCGCCCGAAGTGCTGGCGCGAGAGGCGAGGCGCCGGTCGCCCGGAGTGGTGTCGTTCGGCACGGTGTGCGACCCGTATCAGGAAGTGGAGAGCGAGTACCGCATCACCCGCGCGTGCCTCGAGGTCTTCACCGAGGTGGAAGGGTTCGACGTCGGTGTGCTCACGAAGTCGGACCTGGTCGTCCGGGACACGGACGTCCTCGAGCGCATTCCGGACGTGAGCGTCGGGTTCACCGTAACGACTCTGGACCCCGACGTTGCCGCTGCGCTCGAGCCAGGCGCCCCGCCGCCCGCTCGGCGGCTGTCGGCGATGCGCGAGCTGGCCTCGCGCGGCATCGCGGTCTGGGGATTTTTCGGGCCCATCCTTCCCGGCCTGTCCGACTCGGCGGACGCTGTCACCGAGGTGATCGGGGCGATGGCCGAGGCAGGCGCCGACCACATCCTGGTCGACCGCATGAACCCTTATCCGAAAGTGCTCGCACGTCTCCGTCCGGTCCTGGCCGCTCGCTTCCCCGATGCCTCCGACGTGCTTCGCGCGGCGCTCGACGATCCGGGAGGCTACGAGCGCGCCCTCCGACGGCGGGTTGCGGATGCGTCCACGTCCCTCGGCGTGAAGGTGGACGGTGTCTTCTGAGCGGCTTGTCTGGAACGTGTGACGAGCGGCTTCCCCGGGACGCGGGAGGAGGGCCTGCCCGGGAAGCGAGATGGGCGGCTCACCCCGGACATGGGAGGGCGGCCGTCAATATGGTTGCTACAATTGCCTTTTTCTGATAGAGTCATAGTGCGTGTCTGCTTGGGAGCCATGCCCCCCGCGGTGATGGTCTTCGTTCCAGGGAGGGATGAATCATGCGCGCGCCGAAGCCTCTGGTAGCTCTCTTGATGCTGTCGGTCCCGCTGTGCGTGTCTGTCTGTTATGCGGGCGAGACACAGGTCCTGGACGAGACGCCCGTCGTAGGGAGTATCTACGCGGTGGAGGTCGCACGCGGCGAGGTCGTGATCAGATGGGTCCTCGATTGCCCCAACGACATTGACTACCTGAGCGTCCGCCGCAGCTACTGGGAGGAAGGTCCGTTCGAGGGGGTCAGTGGTGAACCGATGATGACGTGCACTCCCGGCTTCTTCACGGACTACACGGTGGCGGACGGCGAGACGTACTGGTACCAGCTCTGGGGGGCGTTCTGGGGTAGCGAGGACGAACTACCACTCACCCAACCCGCCCTTGTGACCGTGAGCGGCAGTCTTGCCATGAGTCTGGACGGACCGTCGCCCAATCCCGTGGCTGATTACGCCATGATCCACTTCGCGGTGCCTGGAGGGGCCGACGACGTCGCGCTGGCGGTCTACGACGTCCGTGGAAGGTTGGTCAGGCGCATCGTCTCAGGCAACGTCACCTCGGGTCGTCAATCCGTCCACTGGAACTGCTGCGACGAGAGCGGGGAGCGCGTCGCCGCCGGGATCTACTTCCTCAGGTTCACCGCCGACGACTCGACTCTGACGCGCAAGCTCGCTGTCCTTAGGTAGCCCACCCGCGGCACCGGTCCGCGTCGTTGACACCCCTCCGGTCCTCCGATAGACTACTCTGATAGACATCACGCCTTGCGCACAGAACGTTCGCGAGCGCCCACGTCGGTCTTGCCCGCGGCGTCTGAGACCGCCGGGAGCGAGAGCGACGCGTCTGCCGCTGAGGGATGCCGCGCGCAATCCGGGAAAGTGCTCGGATTCCGGCGTCGATTGGCGGCTATGTTCAGTCGTGGCACGAATGTTGTACGTCAGTTCACGGTTGAAGACGACAGGGCCGCTCTGAAGGAAAGGGAATGCGATGAGGCAACTCACCCAGAAGCTCAAGGAAGGCAAACTCCGCATCCTCGATGTCCCGATGCCTTTGCTGGGGCCTGGAACAGTGCTGGTGCGGAATCACTACTCGGTA
The DNA here is from genome assembly GCA_964399265.1 of uncultured bacterium. Classification (GTDB taxonomy): domain Bacteria; phylum Joyebacterota; class Joyebacteria; order Joyebacterales; family Joyebacteraceae; genus WJLY01. The sequence goes on from CAYNQF010000010.1 coordinate 36,019, forward strand.
ATCAGCGCCGGCACCGAGGGCAGCACGGTGAGCGCCGCGAGGAAGAGCTATTTGGGGAAGGTGAAGGAGCGCCCACAGCAGGCGAAGCAGGTGCTGGACACGCTGAAGACCAAGGGAGTCGTGCAGACCTACCGCGCCGTGATGAAGAAGCTGGACGCGCACTCACCGCTGGGTTACAGCACCTCGGGCGAGGTCGTGGAGGTGGCCCCGGACGTCCGCGGGTTCGCGCCTGGAGACCTTGTCGCATGCGGAGGCGCAGGGTACGCGAATCACGCGGAGTACGTGGTCGTGCCGCAGAACCTCTGCGTGAAGCTGCCCGCGGGGGCCAGGCTGGACAACGCCTCCTACAACACGGTGGGCGCGATCGCGCTCCAGGGGATACGGCAGGCGGACCTGAGGGTCGGCGAGACCTGTGTGGTCGTTGGGCTCGGATTGCTGGGCCAGCTGACGGGGCTCATGCTGAAGGCCGGGGGGCAGAGGGTCGTCGGCGTGGACATCAACCCGAACGTCGTGGCCCTCGCCCGGGAGCACTGCGCGGACCTCGCGTTCGAGACCGGTGACTCGGCGCTCGAGCAGGCGGTGCAGGACTTCACGGGAGGAATCGGAGCGGACGCGGTCATCATAACCGCCGCCACGTCGAGCACGGGCCCGGTCGATCTCGCCGGCAAGTTGCTCAGACGGAAAGGCGTCGTCGTCATCGTGGGCAACGTCCCTACCGGCTTCGAGCGCGACACCTACTACAAGAAGGAACTCGAGCTTCGCATGTCCTGTTCTTACGGTCCGGGGCGTTACGACGTTGCGTACGAGGAGTTGGGCCACGACTACCCGCCGGACTTCGTGCGCTGGACCGAGAACCGGAATATGCAGGCGTTTCAGGAACTGCTCCAAAGCGGCAGCATCGACATCGACTACCTGACAACGCACAGGTTCCGATTGGAGGACGCCCCCGGCGCGTACGACATAATACTCGGTGGGGAAGAACAGCACCTCGGGATGGTCATCGAGTACGACGTCGAGAAGCCCCCGGAGCAGAAGAAGATAGTCACGGGAGCCGTGAGCCCGAGCGGGAAGATAGGTGTGGCGTTCCTGGGAGCCGGTAGCTATGCGATGAACAACCTGCTTCCGAACCTCAAGGTGGGCGACGTCGCGCTCAAGGGCGTCATCACGTCGTCCGGAACCGGAGCGAGGTCGGTCGCCGATCGCTACGGCTTCGAGTACTGCACGTCCGACGAGGACGACATCTGGAAGGACCAGACCGTCAACACGGTCTTCATCGCGTCGAGGCACGACACCCACGCGAAGTACGTCCTCGATGCGCTCGCGCACGGGCGTAACGTGTTCGTCGAGAAGCCGCTCTGCCTGACCGAAGAAGAACTCGGCGAGATCACGGTGGCCGTCCAGAGGTTGTCCGACGCGGGACGAGCGCCGTCTCTGATGGTCGGCTTCAACCGCAGGTTCTCGCCGCTGACCGACGCCCTTCGAGCGAGCACTCCCGCGGGCACGATGTCGATGCTCTACAGGGTCAATGCCGGCTCAATGGACGCCGACCACTGGATGCAGATACCCGAGGTCGGTGGGGGTAGGATCATCGGAGAGGCTTGCCACTTCATCGACTACCTGACCTACGTGAACGGTTCCCTTCCGGTCGAGGTCTACGCGACGGCGATGGACGAGCCCCAACACCTCGGCGACATCGTCAATATCTCGCTGCGCTTCGAGAACGGATCGATAGGCGTCGTCTCCTATCTGGCCAACGGCGGGAAGTCGCTCCCGAAGGAGTACATCGAGATACACCGGGCAGGCACTTCGGCGGTCATCTCCGACTTCAAGGAGTTGAAGGTCTACGGGAGCGGGAAGCCCTCCACAAGACGGCTGACGTCGCAGAACAAGGGACAGCCTGAGATGATGAAGGCGTTCCTCTCCTCGATAAGGGAGGGCGCTGAGTCGCCCATCCCGTACTCCGAGATACAGAGAGTGATGCTGGCCACGTTCCGGGCCGTTCAGTGCTTCACGACGGGACAGGTCGCAACGCTCGAGTAGTTCGGAGATCGTCTCGCGGTCCGCGAAGGGCCGCGGCGTCCCTGTGTCTGACAGGAGTCGCGGTCTCGCGACCGCGCGAGCTGATCTGGAGGTGTGAGGCGTTGAACGATTCGTTCAGAGAATCGTCTTCCCCGACTCTCAGCATCGTGATCCCTCTCTGTAATGAAGAGGGCAACGTGGCTCTGCTTACCACGGAGGTCCGCAACGCGGTCGAGTCCATAGGCGTTCCCTATGAGATCGTCTTCGTCGACGACGGGAGCACCGACAGGACGTGGTCGCTCGTCAAGGAGATCGGCGCGGACGACGAGCGCATCAAGGGCGTGTCGCTGTCGCGCAACTTCGGACACCAGAACGCGATATTCGCCGGCCTGAATCACGCCTCCGGGGACGTTGTCATTACCATGGACGGAGACCTGCAGCACCCACCCGAACTTCTGCCCGACATGTACAAGGAGTGGGAGGGGGGCATCCACGTGGTGGAGACGCGTCGCATCGAGAGCGAGGACGTGTCGTTCTTCAAGAAGACCACGTCGCGCTGGTTCTACAGGATCTTCTCCTTCCTGTCCGGGCTGCCGATGTCCGAGGGAACGTCGGACTTCCGCCTCATGGACAGGATGGTCGTCGACAATGTGATAGAGATGCGCGACGCCGCCCTCTTCCTGCGGGGCATCGCATACTGGGTCGGCTTTGAGAAGACGACGATTCCCTATCAGGCGAGGTCGCGGCACTCCGGCACCACCAAGTACAGCCTCATGCGCATGGTGAAGTTCGCGATCTCGTCGATGCTCTCGTTCTCCCTTGTGCCGTTGAGATTGGGCATCTGGTTGGGGCTGGCGACGAGCGGGCTTGCGTTCATCGAGCTCGTGTACATTCTGATCAGTTACCTGCGGGGGAACGTCGTGCCCGGATGGGCCTCGACGCTTGCCGTGGTCTCCTTCATGTTCGGCATCCTGTTCATTCTTGTCGGGATCATAGGCTCTTACGTAGGCAACATTCTTGAGACCGTGAAGAACCGGCCCAGGTTCATTGTCAAGGAACGATTGAGCCTGTGAATCCAGACCGACCGGGCCCGCGCGTTGTCGACCTGTGCAGGAAGCTGATCCGGGAGTTCGACGGCAGTTTCCTACGATTCGTGGTCGTCGGTCTCAGCAACTTCGCCGTGAGCTTCGCCGTCTTCCGCGGGCTCGTGGCCGTGCTGGGATCATTCGAGTACAGGGCCGCGTTCAGCCAGGTGGCCAGCTACGCCGCCGGCACCGTCTGGAGCTTCATCTGGAACCGTCGCTTCACGTTTCGGAGCAAGGGTTCGATCTCCGGGCAAGTCGCGAGGTTCTTCGTGCTGCAGGCGGTCCTGGCCCTCGTCAGTTCGGCCGTCATCGGGTTTCTGGTCGACGTCAGATCGTTCCCGGCCAGCCTGACGTGGCTCGTCGTGATGGGGTTCATCACGATCGTCAACTACCTCGTTTCCAAGAAGTGGGTCTTTCGCTAGCCCGTCTGGAGCGGCACGCCATGTGAGAGCCGAGACGTTTCGACCGCGCGTCGGTACGTCGTGGCGGCTCGGGAGAGGTGAGGTGGCACTGCCACTGCTGCAGCGAACGCGCACGATGGCCCTGGTGATCTTCGTCCTCGCGGTGCTCGTGAGGGTCGCACTCCTCGCGACGGCTCTCGATGACCTGCGACACGGCTCGGCCCGCGTCTACGGCTCGACCGCGATCGGATTGGTCATGGGTGACGGTCTGACATACCACGACCAGGAGATCGAGGAGATCGCCGCTCTTCCGGATAATACGTCGCGTGACTACCTGGACTTCTACGAGCCCGAGGGACGTCAGCAGCTCGTCGAGTTCCTTCCCGGCCCCGCCATCGTGCTCGCTGCGCTGTGGAAGATCTTCCCGGCACACAACTTCACTCCGTACCTGGTGTTCCAGATCCTTCTGGATTCCGCGCTCATATCGTTCCTGTTCGTGGCGCTCGCGACCGTGAGCAGACGCCTCGCTCTCGCGGCCTCGCTAGTGATGGTCGTCAACATAGCGACCATCAAGCGCACTCTGATGATGGGATACGACTTCTGGCCGCAGTTCGCGGTGCTCGCGGTCTTCGTTGCGGCGCTCTACATGGTCAAGAAGCAGAGGGGCGTCGGGTGGTGTCTGCTGACGGGGCTCTTGGCGGCGATTCCGTTCTGGTTTCGCAATCTCACGTTCCTGTTGCCCTTCTTCCTGGTCCCGGCCTTCGTGTATCTGTGGCGGCGGCAGTGCGTCGGCTGGGGGGTGGTCGCGAAGCGGACCGCCGCCTTCCTCGTACCCGTGCTGGTCATCCTGGCGCTGGTCTCCGCATACAGGTACGAGACAACGGGTAGCTTCAGACCAACGCGTTCGACGTTCTGGCACAGCTTCTTCGCGGGCGTCGGCCAGTTCTCGAATCCCTACGACATCGACTACTCGGACATGGGGGTCTGGGAGTTCGGGAGGCGTCTGAACAAGGACCTCGTGAACTACAACATGGTCGAGCAGGGAGAACGACCGGACTCGATCTATGAGCAGACTCTGAAGGAGGAGGCGAAGCGCTTCCTCAAGCAGCACCCCGGGATCTTCGTTCGGAACTGGCTCTACCGCATTGGCATAATGGTCTCGCCGACCCTCTACACGCAGGGGGATCTGGTTCCGGATCGATTGTCCGACGTTCTGAGGCCGGTGGGGTTCCTGATGTTGCCGCTGTGGCTGCTGGGGATGGTGGCGCTGTACCGGCGTGACCGGGCGACATTCTGGATCTCCTCGGCGATCTATGCGCACTTCTTCATCGTGTTCGGCGGGTTCTACGTCGTCGGCAGGGTCATACTCCCGTTCATGTTCGTGAGCGTCATCGTCTATCTCGCGGGCCTCGCGGCCATACCCGGGCTGCTGCGCCGGAAGTGGCCTCAAGACACGGACAGAAGACAGGCATGCACATAGTCTGGGTTCACAGAGGTATGTACCCCGATCACATCGGCGGTACGTACAGCTACATCTACGAGCTCGGGCGGCGACTCGCCGCCAGGGGTCACAAGGTCGACGTCATCGCGCGGGCGCTGTCGCCGGAGAACAGCGGATACTCCGAGTTCGAGGGGATCGGCGTCCATCGTTATACGTACCGGCGCGTGAATCCCGTCTACAGCACGCTTCAGCACGTGAACAAGTGCTACTCGCTCTTCGCCCAGATCCACGCCAAGGACCCCGTTGACATCGTCGGCATTCACGACGCGCATCTGGGTCTCAAGATCGCTCGAAGCTCTCTGGGTCGCTCGGTCTGTCAGGTACCGACGTACCATGCGCCCGTGTTTCTCGAGTTTCGCTTCAACACGACATGGAAGATCAGAGCCGAGAAGTCGCCGCTCAAGAGGGCGGTGCTGCGGCTGTCGGAGCCGCCGCTCGAGTACTGGCAGCGATGGTTCGAGGCCGGGGTCCTGCGGCCGGCTCAAGGCATACTCGTGCTCTCCCAGTTCACGCGAAGGAACATCGAGACATATTTCCCTCGCGTCGACATCGGCCGGGTCAAGATCATCCCGAGCGGCGTGGACACAGACAGGTTCGCCCCGGCGGATGACAAGGTCGGGCTCAGGCGCAAGCTGGGGATGGACGGCGACGCGACCTACATCCTCACAGTACGCAAGCTCGTTCCGAGGATGGGGCTCGAGAACCTGCTCAAGGCCGTGGCGCTCGTGAGAGAGAGACGGGCGTCCGAGGTCGGCGATCTCAGGGTCGTCGTGTGCGGCAGCGGGCCGCTGATGCCCGTCCTGAAGTCGCTCGCCGGGAGACTCGGGATCGCGGACGCCGTGAAGCTCGCCGGCCACGTTCAGGACGAGATCCTCGTCAACTACTACCAGGCGGCCGACCTTTTCGTACTGCCGACCGAGGCCCTCGAGGGGTTCGGCATCTCGACCGTCGAGGCCCTCTCGGCCAACCTGCCCGTTGTGGGAACGCCGGCGGGAGCGACCCCGGAGATACTGGGGCTCATCGACCCGAGGCTCTTGACTCGTGACATGTCTCCGGAGGCCATCGCCGACGCTGTGGGTGCGTGGCTGCAATGGAGAGGCGAGGAGAAGGGCACCACACGATACCGCGACGAGGTTCTGTCCCGGTACTCGTGGGACGGTGTCACCGACGCCATCGAGGCGTACTACGCCGAGGTGCTCGAGGCGTTCCGGAGGGAGCGGCATGGGCGGTGAGCCGAGACGGGGCGTGCTGCTTCGGGCCGTGGGCGACGTGGCGCTCATCGGGACCGCCGCACGCGCGCTGGAGTCGGATTCCGACCCGGAGTGGGCGAAGACCGCCTCGTACCTTTCGGAGGCCGACATTACGTTCGTGAACCTCGAAATGCCGATCCCCCTCACCGCCACCGAGCCTGCCAAGCCCGGCGTGTCCGATGACTTCAGAGGGACCCCCGAGTCGCTGCGCAGATTCCTATCGGCCGGCGTCGACGTGGTCTCCATGGCGACGAACCACATGATGGACTGGGGGAGCGGCGCCCTCATCGAGACCATCGACCAGCTGCGTGAACAGGGAGTGGCCGCGGTGGGCGCCGGCCGCAATCTCGACGAGGCCCTGGAGGGCGCCGTCCTCGAGCGCCGGGGGGTCAAGGTCGGCTTCGTGGCCTTCACTCCGCCCCAGAGATGGAGCGCGGGTCCGGATTCCGCCGGGACCGCGCCGCTGCGGATCGAGCATGTTCGGGAATCGCTCCGCCGCATAGGCGATGCCGACGTGAAGGTCGTGTCACTTCACTGGGGCATCGAGATGTCCAACTACCCCATGCCCCAAGACCGCAAACTGGCCGAGCAGATCATCGACGAGGGCGCGGACCTCATCCTGGGCCATCACCCGCACGTCATGCAGGGGACCGAGGCCGTGGGGCGGTCGTACGTCGCCTACAGCATGGGGAACTTCATCTTCGACATCTTCGCCGGCCGCGTGCAGCACGATTTCGACCCGTGGGATCTGAGAGCCGGGTACCTGGTCGAGGCGGTCCTGGAAAGGGACGGCGTTACGTCGTTCGACGTCGTGCCGACGTTCTTGAGCGAGCAGGGCATTGGGGCGCTCGTGCGCGGCGGGGAGAAGGAGCGGATCGAGGCTAGGATATCGGAGTTCACAGCCGGGATGGAGAGCGGGAGTCGAGCCATCTGGGACCACGCCGGCGAACGCCTGGTCGGGCACAAGATGCGTGTGTTCTGGAAGCTCACGCAGGATTCCGGTCCCCGCTTCATTCTTCAGGAGCTGTCCCACATTCGCCCCAGGCACTTGAGGCTCCTCCTGGGGTACATGGCATCGAGGGCTCGCGGGCGAGGCCGGTGAGTCCGCGAGACCGGAGAGTCTGCAAGACGCGATGAGTCCGCGAGACCGGAGAGTTCGCGAGACGCGGTGAGTCCGCGGGACGCGGCCGACGCTCGAGCGCGGGCTTCGGAACGGAAGGCGCAATTGCCGTCGAGAGAACCTGTCTCACACGGGCTCGGCTCGATCTACGAGTCGCTCCCCAGATGGGGCCAGACCGTCGCGGTCAACGCGTACGGGCTCAGGAACCTGGGCCGCAAGGCGGCGTGGCACAGGTACCTGCGCAGCGTGGCCTACACGGAGAGGCTCTCGAGAGAGCGGCAGGTCAAGTACGTCGACGGGCGGCTGCGCGAGATGCTGTCGCACGTCGTCAGCACCGTGCCGAGGTACAGCGGGTGCGCGCGCGTGCTCGACGGTCTCAGGGACCCGGAGGTGAGCGCCTTCTCGCTGCTCGGCGAGCTTCCGGTCGTCACCAAGGCCGAGGTCGCCGAGGATAGGGACGCGTTTCTGAGCAGCGCACCCGGTGCGTCCAGGATCGTCACGACGAAGACCTCCGGGACGACCGGCACTCCGTTCACGACGTCGATGAGCGACGAGACCCTCATGCGCGGCGACGCGCTCTGGTGGCGGCGCAACCTCTGGGCGGGATACTCGCGCGGCGACTGGATCGTGAGGCTCGTCGGGGACCACGTCGTTCCCATGGACCAGACCGACCCGGACAGGCCCTGGCGGATCTCGTGGGTCGACAAGCGGATATACCTCTCGACCTGGCACCTGAACTCGCGGTCTGCCCAGCAGTACCTCGACCTTCTGGAGGCCAGACGCCCAGAATACATCATGGGGTACCCGTCGTCGCTCGAGATACTCTCCTCCTTCTGTTTGGAGTCGGGCCGCACGCTGCGGTGGAGCCCGAAGATGGTGTGGTACTCGAGCGAGGCGATGTTCGAGCACCAGCGGGACGTGATCACGCGGGTGTTCCGCGCGCCCGTCCGCGGCCTGTACGGGTGCGCCGAGCGGTTGATCTCGGCGTCGGAGTGCGAGTGCGGGAATTTCCACCTGTCGCTCGTCGACGCGTTCGCGGAGGGCCAGTTCGGCAGGCTTCCCGCGACGCGCCCGACGACCATCACGACGCTGTTCAACAAGGTCATGCCGCTGGTCCGGTTCCAGCTGGGCGACATTCTCGAGTTCTTCCCGGACGACGAGTGCGAGTGCGGAAGGACTCTGCCTCTCATGAAACCGCTGGTGGCGAGAGAGGGAGACTGGATAGAGACGCCGTCCGGGAAGAGGGTGGCGCCCGCCGCGCTCACACTCGTGGTCAAGGACCTGGACGGCGTGCGCCGTTCTCAGATCGCCCAGGTCGGCGACCGCAAGGTCGTCGTCCGGCTGGACGCGGACGAGGACGTCGTGCAGGCTGTGAGCGGTCCTCTTCGGGAACGCCTGGACAAGGTCTTCGGAGGGGAGATGGACGTTGCCGTCGAGCGTCGCACCGAGCTTGAGAGGACGGCGACCGGCAAGGTCAAGTTCGTGGTGCGCGAGGACCGCTGATCCGGGGAAGAGCGGCGCGAGCGCCCGTTTGACTCGCCCGCGGAACGGTAAGCCAATGAGCAGCAGACGAACAGAGCGGGTGATCATGGTCGGGCCGGCGCGCAGTGTGCGCGGCGGGGTGGCGGCCGTGGTCAACTCGTTGTTCGACGCGCTCCCCCAGGACGCTCCCGACGTCAGCTACATCCCGACTCACGCCGACGGCCCCAAGGCCCTGAAGGCGCTCGTCGCGGCCGTCGGGCTGATCAGGATCACCGCCTTCTGCATGGCCAACAGGCGCGGGATCGTGCACATGCACGTTGCGTCCAACGCCAGCTTCAGGAGGAAGTTCCTGGTAGCTGGGATCGCAAGGTTCTTCGGGCTGCGGACGATCTTCCACGTTCACGGAGCCGCGTTCGACGTCTTCTACAAGGGGGCTTCGCCTCGTCTCAAGGAGAGGATCTCCTCCACTCTGCGGAACGCATCGCTCGTGATCGCGCTCTCCGAGGAGTGGAGGGGACGCCTCGAGAAGATGGAGCCGACCGCGAGGATCCGCGTCCTTCCTAATCCCGTGGACTGCGACTTCTTCGAGAGGTCGGTCGGTATGCGTGGGCCCGTTCCGGAGGACGGGGGAACGCTGCTCTTCCTTGGCGCCTTCGGTAAACGCAAGGGTGTCTTCGACCTGCTTGTCGCCATGGACACGGTGCGCAGGTCCAGGCCCGCCGCGATGCTCGAGCTGGGCGGAGATCAGGAGGTGACGGCCGTCAGGGACATCATCTCCGAGAGGGACCTGTCCGCGAACGTGAAGGTGCTCGGGTGGGTGAGGGGCGACGAGAAGATCGCGGCCTTCGGACGCGCCCACATTCTCGTCCTTCCGTCGTACCAGGAAGGGCTGCCCATCGCGGTTCTCGAGGCGATGGCGGCCGGCCTTCCCGTGGTGACGACGCCGGTCGGAGGCATACCGGGGCTCGTTCAGGAGGGTGTGAACGGGCTGCTCGTGGAGCCGGGTGACACGGCGGCGCTGGCCGCGGCCATCCTGAACCTGTTGGGTGACCCGGGTCTCATGGCCCGCATGAGCGACGCGAACCTCAAGCTCGTGCGCGCCGGATACGACGCGCACGCGATAGCCGGGCGGCTCGTCACGTGGTACTATGAGCTTCTGGATCCTGGAAAAGCGGCAGATCAGACAGCAGAGGACACAAAGTGAGAGTGCTTCGAACGATCGTGCAGTTCGTCTTCGTCGGCGGTACCGTCGCTCTGCTCGCGAGGGGGCTGGCGGGGGCCACGATCAACACGTGCGAGTCGTACTGCCCGTTCGGTGGGCTCGTCGCGCTGTTCCCGCTCGCCAAGTACAAGGCGTACGCCTGCGCGCTGACGGAGCTGAACGTGGCGCTCCTGGTCTCGCTCGTGGCGCTGACGTTGGTCAGCAAGAAGTCGTTCTGCTCGTGGATCTGTCCGCTGGGTACGATACAGGAGTGGATCGGGAGGGGTGGACGCAGGGCCTTCCGGCGGTACAACCACGTCCCGAAGAAGGCCGACCGCTGGCTTGTCCTGCTCAGGTACGCGATTCTCATCGCGGTGCCGGTGCTTACCTACACCGTCTGGCAGTATGATCTGCAGTTTCGCAAGTACGATCCCTTCTACGTCATTTTCACCTGGGGAGGCCACGAGACGGCGGCGTTCTCGACCTACATTGTCATCGGCGTGCTGGCCGCAGCGTTCTTCCTACCCTTCGCCTGGTGTCGCTATCTGTGCCCGCTGGGCGCCTTGATGGACCCGATGTCGCGCGCCGGCGGCCTCCGGCTGAGGCGGAACACCGACACGTGCACCGATTGCGGCGCCTGCGACAGGGCGTGCCCGCATGACATCTCCGTGTCGACCTCCGAGGAGGTGACGGCACGCAACTGCACCAACTGCATGGAGTGCGTCGAGGCGTGTCCGGAGAAGGGGACGCTGGAGCTGTCGTGGTTCGGGAAGTAGGGAGGTCTTCTTTCGTGAAGAAGGTCATCATCATACCGGTGCTCATCGTCGTGCTCATACTCGTCGCGTTCGCCACGACGAATGCGTACCGCGTGCCCACGCTCGACATCAAGTTCGTCGAGCAGAGGCCGGGCAACGTGGCGGTCGCGACGCTCACCGTGCAGGGCGTGAAGTGTCGCGGGACCTCGACGCTGTGCGCGCAGCAGATCCAGGACATTCCCGGCGTGGTCGGGATGACCACCTACGCTCGCACGCACACCGCGATCATCGAGTACGACCCGAGCCTCACCGACGTCGAGACGATCAAGTCCGAGATCTGCCGGCCCGTCGTCTCCGATGGGAAACACTACGAGGTCTTCAAGATCGTAGAGTGACCGGGCCTGAGGGGCCGTGGAGCGCGCAGCGGGTGGCCTCCCTTGACGGCCCGTCCCGGCGGCTGTAGATTGGAGTGCAAGCTGGTGCGCTC